>QCUI01000011.1 GCA_003210775.1 Synechococcus sp. AG-679-A04 | reverse complement strand
CCCCTCGATGCCTGAGGTGTCAGATGGCGTGACACGGCTGGTGCTCGGAGGACAGAGGGATCCTCTGGACGGCGTTTCTCTCCCGGAGGGCGTGAGCCCACTCACTGATGCTGAGCTGAATCGCTCGCTCGGCCAGACCCTGGATCACTGCGGCTGTGCGGAGGCCTGGCCCGTTGAGTTCAATCATGCCCACAGCCGGCATGTCCTCGCTCTGCGGGTTTGCGGCAAGGTCCCTCCTCTGGAGCTTGTGCACACCACCGGTCCTGGACTGACTGCCACCAGGGTGTTGTTGCTGCTGGAGTCGAGTGCGGAGTTGGAACTGTTGCAGGTTTTTCCTGCCGAGGGCTCTCCGACTGATGTGCAGAGAGCTCACAGCCATGTGCTGGAGGTGCATCTTGGACAAAACGCCCGCTTGCGTCACGGTGTTCTTGCCAGTGGTTCCGGCGACGCGTCGTTGATGGTGCATCTGGCCATCGAGCAGGAACCAAGCAGTCACTATGGGCTGACGAGTGTTTGCAGAGGCTGGCGTTTCGGAAGGCTTGAACCGCGTGTGCTGCAACTGGAGGGGCAGTCCACCACAGGCATCCATGGACTGTCGTTGACAACAGCTGACGAACAATTCGCGACGCACAGCAGCATGCGTTTTGGTGGTCCTGAGGGTGAGCTCGATCAGCTGCAGAAAGCTGTTGCGGCTGATCGTTCCCACAGCATTTTCAATGGCGCCATTCAGGTGCCCAGAGCTGCGCAGCGGACGGACGCAGCCCAACTCAGCCGCAGCCTGCTGCTTTCGCGGCGTGCTCGTGTTGATGCCAAGCCGGAGCTGGAAATCATTGCCGACGATGTGAAGTGTGCGCATGGCGCCACGATCAGCCAGCTGCAGCAGGAGGAACTTTTCTACCTTCGTAGTCGCGGAGTTGACGGCGACGATGCAGCTGCACTGCTACTGAGGGGTTTCTGCTGCGAAGTGCTGGATCGTCTGCCACCTGCTGCCAAGGCCTGGATGGCCTCCGGAGCGATCGCTGACCCCTCTCGACCCCTATGACCACACTTCCTCGTGATACCGGTGTCTCTCTAGCGGAACGCACACGCTCTGATTTCCCGATTCTTGATCAGCGATCGGCTCAGGGCGACCCTCTGATTTATCTCGATCACGCCGCCACCAGCCAGAAACCCCGGGTAGTTCTCGAAGCGCTGCAGGCCTATTACTCCTGCGACAACGCCAACGTTCATCGAGGAGCGCATCAGCTCAGCGCTAGGGCAACCGAGGCCTTTGAAGCGGCCCGTTCCATCACCGCTTCCTACGTGGGTGCGACAAGCCCGCAGGAGATCGTGTTCACTCGCAACGCCACCGAGGGCATCAATCTGGTGGCCCGCAGCTGGGGCGACGCCAATCTGCGTGAAGGTGATGAGATCCTGCTCACGTTGATGGAGCACCACAGCAACCTGGTGCCCTGGCAATTGCTGTCGCAGAGAACCGGTTGTGTTCTGCGTCATGTCGGGGTCACTGAAACAGGAGAACTGGATCTTGACGATTTCCGTTCCAAGCTCAGCGACCGCACGCGACTGGTCAGCCTTGTTCACATCAGCAACACCCTTGGTTGTTGTAATCCACTGGAACTGGTCATCCCAGCTGCTCATGCTGTCGGTGCCCTTGTGTTGGTGGATGCGTGCCAGAGCCTTGCCCATCACCCCACCTCGGTCACGACTCTCGATGCTGATTTTCTTGTGGGTTCATCGCACAAGCTCTGCGGCCCCACAGGGATGGGTTTCCTCTGGGCAAGAGAAGCTCTGCTGGATTCGATGCCGCCCTTTCTCGGCGGTGGAGAAATGATTCAGGACGTCTATTTGGATCACAGCACCTGGGCCAACCTTCCGTACAAGTTCGAGGCCGGTACTCCCGCCATCGGTGAGGCAGTGGGTATGGGTGCTGCACTCACCTATCTCCAGCAGATCGGGCTTGAGAACATCGCCGCCTGGGAAGCGCATCTCACGCTGCATCTGTTCAATCGCCTGCAGGGGATTGACGGTCTGCGCATTCTCGGTCCAACGCCGCAGCAACAGTCCGGTCGTGGAGCCCTCGCCACCTTTCTGGTGGATGGCGTCCACGCGAACGACATCGCCGCCATGCTCGATCTTGCCGGGATCTGTATTCGCAGTGGACATCACTGCTGTCAGCCACTGCACCGCCACTATCAAGTCACCGGTTCAGCCCGCGCCAGCCTCAGCTTCATCACAACGACGGCGGAGATCGATCGCTTCGCCGATGAGCTTCAGGGTGTGATCACATTCTTCCGGGACAACTCTTGAGCCATGGTCATGGCTTTGGCCACGAGCCAGGCCTGGACGGATTGAGCGCCTTGAAGGGATGCTTTGAAGCGGACAGGCAGATTGGCCCAGGTCTATCAAGCGATCCGGATGAACATTGACGGCCAGGCCTGGCGCACCATCGGACTGGAAGCGGACGGTCGCTCGGTCTGGGTGATTGATCAGACCCAGTTGCCCCATTGCTTCGGAACCCGCACTCTCAACAGTTGTGAGCAGGCGGCTGCGGCCATCAGCACCATGGTGGTTCGTGGCGCTCCGTTGATCGGGGTGACCGGTGCCTATGGCCTGATGCTGGCTTTGCAAAATGACGCCAGTGATGCAGCCCTGGCGGCAGCATTTGATCAACTCAATGCCACACGCCCCACAGCCGTGAATTTGCGCTGGGCTCTGGAGCGTGTGCGTGATCGTGTGTTGCCGCTGCCTCCGTTGGAACGGGCAGTAGCTGCTCGTGAAGAAGCCGGTTTGATCGCTGATGAGGATGTGGCCATGTGCTCAGCCATCGGCGATCACGGCCTGGAAATTATCCAGCGGCTCGCGGCGGCTAGGCCAGAATCCCGCCAGAACAAGCCTTTTCAGGTGTTGACCCACTGCAATGCTGGCTGGCTGGCCACGGTCGATTGGGGGACGGCGCTAGCCCCGATTTACAAGGCCCGCCGCGCCGGTCTTGATCTTCATGTCTGGGTGGATGAAACCCGACCTCGCAACCAGGGTGCATCGCTCACGGCCTATGAGCTCGGTAGAGAAGGCGTTCCCCACACCGTGATCGTGGACAACGCGGGAGGTCACCTGATGCAGAACGGTGAAGTGGATGCGGTGATTGTGGGAACGGATCGCACCACCCGCCGTGGAGATGTCTGCAACAAGATTGGGACCTATCTGAAGGCCCTGGCGGCCCATGACAACGCAGTGCCGTTTTATGTGGCACTCCCCGCCTCAACCATCGACTGGAGCCTGGATGACGGGGTGGCGGAGATCCCGATAGAAGCTCGCTCCCCCCAGGAGGTCACGGCGATTCAGGGCCGGCTGCTCGATGGACCAGCGGCAGGCACTCTGGCTCAGGTGCAGCTAACACCCAACGGCAGTAATGGCTTCAACCCTGCCTTTGACGTGACCCCAGCCCGGCTGGTCACTGCGCTGATTACCGATCGGGGTGTCGCCGATGCCAGTGAGGAGGGGCTGAAGAGTCTGTATGGCTTTGGCTGATCGATTGGCTGATCAGGCACTGCGTCATCAGCTGGTGACCGTGGCACGCCGCATGAATGGCACAGGTCTCAATCAGGGCACTTCCGGCAACCTCTCGGTTCGGATTGAAGGAGGACTTCTGGTGACTCCCAGCTCCCTTCCTTATGAACAGATGGAGGTTGGTGACCTGGTGGCACTCGATCTCAGTGGACAACCCCTGAAGCAGAAGCAGCGGCGACCGTCGTCTGAATGGCGCCTGCATGCGGATGTGCTCAGCTGCCACCCCGAAGCCATGGCAGTCCTTCATTGCCACCCCATCCATGCCACCGCACTGGCCTGCCATGACCGTGGCATTCCTGCCTTCCACTACATGGTGGCAGTGGCAGGCGGTGATGAGATCCGTTGTGCTCCTTATGCCACTTTCGGTACGAAGGAGCTCTCCGACAACGTGGTGAATGCTCTGGCCCAACGCACTGCATGTCTGCTGGCCAGGCATGGAATGGTGACGCTGGGGAAGGATCTGGAGTCTGCGTTACGAGTGGCGGTTGAGGTGGAGACCCTGGCGCGCATGTATCTGCAGGCTCTGCAGCTGGGGGAGCCCCCGCTGCTCTCCACGCAGCAGATGCAAGCGGTGCATGCCCAGTTCCGCGGCCTTCATTACGGTCAGGCGGATCAGAGCTCGAGATGACGACGGAAGAATCGCTCCGTTGCTTCCAGAACCTGCACCTTCACGTCACTGTCTCGGAAGCCATGACCTTCCTCGGAGAAGGTCTGCACCTCGACAGGAATGCCTTTGCTGCTCAGAGCAGCGGCCATGCGTTCGGTTTGCTCTGGCACCACGACCTTGTCCTGAAGACCCTGGAAAAAGATCACTGGGCAGCGAATGGATTGCGCATGCTGGAGCGGTGAGCGCTGCTCATAGCTGGCCCGCTCCTCAGGCCAGGCCCCCACAAGCGAGTCGAGATAGCGTGCCTCAAAGCGGTGCGTCTCCGAAGCCAGAGACGTGAGGTCGCTGACGGCATAGCGGCATGCTCCTGCCCGGAACACATTGGTGAAGCAGAGGCAGGCCAGCGTGGTGAATCCACCGGCGCTGCCGCCTTCGATGGCGATCTTTTGCGGATGGGCCTGACCTGCCTCCACAAGAGCCATTGCAGCCGCGGCGCAGTCTTGGACGTCCACCACCCCCCAGCCGCCGTTCAGCCTTTCCCGGTAGGCCCGCCCGAACCCGGTGGACCCTCCGTAATTCACATCCACCACCCCCCAGCCTCGGGTTGTCCAGAACTGGATGCCAAGGCTGAGGCCGCGGTGAGCCATGGCGGTTGGTCCGCTGTGGATTTTCACGAGCAAGGGCGCATCGCTGCTCGCTCCACCGAGGGGCGGGTAGTACCAGGCGTGAGTGCGCAGGTTGCCGGCGCCTTTGAACCACAACGGTTCGGCGCTGCTGATGGCTTCGATCGGTAGTGCAGCTTCGCTTGCTGGAGTGTGCTGCCAATCACCGGTGGACAACTCCAGCTCCAGCAGGCCCTGGCCGATCAAGGGGCTGCTGGCGATGACCACGGCCCGTCCTGCGTCGGCATGCAGGTCGGCCAGATCATCGAAGGGCTGATCCAGGCTGAGGATCGTGCCGTCGCTTTTTAGCTGCTTCAGCTTCCAGCGACCTTCAGAGCAAACAGCTGCCAGCAGCTGCTTGCCATCCCAGGCACTGGTGCTCATACCAAACACCCACTGGGGCATTGCGGATTCCGCCTGCATCGGCCATGGACGTTCCCAGTTGCGCTTTCCGCTGGCGGGACTGGCAAGCCGCATCAGGTTCCACCAACCACTGCTGTCTTCAGCAACGACCAGGCTGCCGTCGGGTTGCCATAGGGGTTGAAACACGGAGATTGTTTGCTCGGCATCCGGTCGGCTTCCGGCCAGCGTCTGCACCTCCATCAGCTGCCCCTCTGGCGAGAGGCAAGCGCATCGAAGCTCGCTGGCATCCCAGGGCATGGCGGGCTGGCGCCATTCCACCCAGGCCAGCTGGCTTCCATCCGCGCTGAGTGCTGGATAGCCGACGAAATCATCGGCTGCGTGAAGCACCCTTGGTTGTTGATCGCTCTGATTCAGGGCAAAGCTCACCAGCTGGTCACGGCCGTTGCACTCCATCACTCCCAGCCAACGCAGCCTTGTCTGATCAATCAGGCCTCCTCCCAGGCCCCATGCGCTTGGTGCGCTGATGCGGATCGGCTGCGTCTCGGCTGTGAGGGCTGCGCAATCCTTACTGCCCAATCCATGCCAGGTCTGCTGCCAGAGACAGCCGTCGCTGTCATCGATCCAGGTCAGCAGCAGTTTGTCTCCCATCAGGGCCACGGCCATGGCACCACCGCCGTATTCGTGAATCCGGCAGCGCAGGTTGGCAGGGGATGCCGTCAGTTCTTTCGCTGTTGCTTCGGTCTGGAGCCAGGGGCGGATCATGGCTGTGGTCCGTCCTTTCTCCTGAGGCCGTTGCTCCAGCCAGAGCACCCAGTTGCCCAAAATCTGTGGTGTTTTCAGCACCGGTTGGCGTCCGAGGGCAGTCCTTGCGGACAGGGGCTGGGGACAGCTCATGACTGCGATCCGATGCTCAGAGGGGACTGCCTAAGATCAGCACAGATCGGACGGAGTTTGAGACCTTGGCCAGGAGCTTCGCCCAGTTGGCGCGTACTGCGGAGAAGACCAGCTCCTCGGTGGCAGTGCCTAAGAAGGCCTTGGATACGCCTCCGCTTCAAATCCACACCATGGGTGATGAGGTCTTGCGGGTTGATGCCCGGCGAATCGGCAAGGTTGATGAGTCGGTGAGGGATCTGGTACGAGACATGCTGCGCAGCATGTACACCGCCCGTGGAATTGGCCTGGCTGCTCCTCAGGTTGGAATTCACCAGCAGCTGCTGGTGATCGATCTTGATCCGGAGAATGCCACCACTCCGCCGCTAGTGCTGATCAATCCTGAGATTGTGTCGGCTAGTGCAAGTCTCGACACCTACGAGGAGGGCTGTCTCAGCATTCCTGGTGTTTATCTCAATGTGGTGAGGCCCAGTGCAGTGCAGGTGGGCTTCCGCGACGAGATGGGTCGCCCGCGCACGATGAAGGCCGACGGCCTGATGGCTCGCTGCATTCAGCATGAAATGGATCACCTCACTGGCGTGCTGTTCGTCGACCGGGTGACCGACGCCAGTGAGCTCAGCAAAGAGCTGAAAGACCACGGCTTCCAGTCTTCCGACGTGCGTTCCATCCCCTGATCCCATGCCGATGAAACCCCTTTCAGGGCTGTTCCTGGCCCTTGCCTGTGTGCTCGGCATCGCTGCCACAGGAAGTGTGTTCGAACTTGCCTATGGCGATCCTGATCTGGGTGTCACGGTCACCCGATGGATCCTCGGGCTGACACTCCCGGCCACGGTTGGGTCACTTCTAGTTGCGATTCGGCTCAACAAACCGGCCTGATCAAGGCAGCCGAAGAGCCTCGGCACTTTTACGATCCAGACACATTCTTCTGCTTCGATGGCCCGTTTTCGGATCGCCGCTGCCGCTCTCTCGGTTTTTGGTGCCACTGTCGTCACAGGACTGATGTCCTCGGTACGTGCTCAGGGTTCCCTGTTCACCACCGCTGAGGTCGATGAAACCAAGTTTGTTCTGGTCTCAGCTCCGATCGGTTCTGGCGAACGATCCCAGCTGAATATCTACGAGCAACGCACGAGTGCCCGTCCTTGTTACTCGGTGAGTGGCAGTGCTCCTGCAGTGGTTGATCCGTTGCTGGCAACCTTTGATTTCACGGGTATCTGTAATCGTTACATCGACGGCAATGGTTATTCGCTGCGCATCGGCGCTGACGACCTGGGAACGCGCTATCGCCTCTCGGTGATCAAGTCAGCGAAAGACGTTCAGTTGATGGCTGTGCCCACGCGTAATCCATCGGAACCTACTTTTTTGGTGGCTCGGTCAGGAGGCTCCGGCAACAGTTTTGTCCAGCTGAAGCTCGAGCCCGGTTGGCGCCTGATGCGCCGTCAATACGGCAAGCGCACCCTTGGACATCTCTACGTGTATCGCGATGGTGTGCAGTCCGACTCAGGCAGCGCAGCTGAGACGGCTGTCACCGACGAAACTGAATAGACCCCTTGAGGTCACTTGCTAAGTTAGAGCGCTGGAAATCTCTTGCTTGTTGAATGACTCAGGTCACGGTCGGCGAAAACGAAGGTATTGAATCGGCGTTGCGTCGCTTCAAGCGTCAGGTCTCCAAAGCTGGAATCTTCGCTGACCTCAAGCGTCTGCGTCATCACGAAACACCGATCGAGAAGTACAAGCGCAAAGCACAGCAGCGTCGTCGTCGTCGCTGAATCAGCTTCTCCCGGTGAATTGTTGAACGTTCGATCGGCTGTTTGGTGCAGCTTTCGTTCCAGATAAACGGCCGAAAACCAGTATTTCGGCCTGTTGGCTTCCTGGGCTGTCCTGTCGAGACTGAAGTCAGAGATGAGGAGTCAACACCATGGGTCGCTCAATCAATGCATTCCGCTCCTGGATGGCGGAATCCCTGTCCCATGCAATGGGAAATCCCAGAGAGGAGAAGATGACCATTCCTCCGGCCATCGGACCTCAGCCTTATCGGGATGATCCCAGATCAGCTCGATGAAGGGTTGTTCCTGATGTTGCAAGGGCCCTGGTCAGCTCCATGGCTCAGCAACATCGAAGCTTCTGAAACAAAGGGCAGAAGCAAGGTTCTCCAGGGTCACCTGGTCATTGGCACGTAAGTCGGCCACTGTTCTGGCGACCCGCGGCAGACGCAGTCCACTGCGCATGCTCAAACGTCTCGCGCGGAGGACATCCTCCCAATGGCTGATGGTTTCTGCCCTGAACCGTCCATGACGCTGTAAACCCTCCGCGCTGAGTTCCCGGTTGGTCAGGCCATCAGGATTGCGCTGTCGCATCCTCACCCTGGCGCGATCGATTGAGGCAGCGCTGAATGTCGGATCCTGTCGATGGGACTTCTCAGCCATGCTTCGCCGCAAACTATCGGGCTCTGCTGGTTCGAGTTTCAACTGAAGATCCAGACGGTCGAGCAGCGGTCCTGAAAGCCGCCCCCAGTAACGCCGTCGTTTTAGCTCACTGCAGATGCAGCGGCGATCGCCTGCCCAACCACATGCACAGGGATTGGCGGCCGCGACCAGGGTCACCCGGGTGGGGAAGCGGCAGCTGATCCTTGCCCTGCTTAACCAGATCACGCCCTCCTCGAGGGGCTGGCGGAGCTGGTCGAGAACCGATCTGGGGAATTCGGTGAGTTCATCCAGGAACAGCACTCCACCGTGGGCGAGGCTGAGTTCTCCCGGTCGGGGATTGGCACCCCCTCCAAGCAATGCGGCCGCTGTTGCGCTGTGGTGTGGGCTTCGAAAGGGTCGTTGCCGGATGAGCTGCCCTTTCCCACGGATGAGTCCGGCAATCGAATGCAGGCGGGTGATTTCCAGTGCTTCCTCCCTGTCCAGTGGAGGAAGCAGTGACGGCAACTGATGGGCCAGAACTGTTTTGCCGCATCCAGGTGGACCGACCAACAGCAGATGGTGGCCGCCGGCAGCAGCGATCGCGAGTCCTTGACGGGCGAGATCCTGTCCAGGAAGGCTTAGAAGGTTGTTGGTGGATTGAGGTGCTGGAGCGGCCTGCTCAATGGCTTCCTCTCCCACTGGTCTGCAGCGTTGAGGCGCTCCAGATTGGCCATTGCGAAGACGGTCCACGAGTTCTCGAAGCGTGGCGGCGCTGTTCACCACCAGTCCGGTCACCAGGGAGGCCTCGGCTGCATCGTCTGCCGACACGGCAAGGGCGCGGGCCTCTTGCTGCGCTGCCTGGCAGGCGATGGCCAGGATTCCGCGGCAGGGTCGGATGCTGCCATCCAGTCCCAATTCCCCGGCACACCAGAGCCCGTTGAGAACAGGTGCATCGAGCTGTCCACTCGCCACAAGCAAGGCCAGTGCGATGGGGAGGTCGAAGGCGGGACCTTCCTTGCGCAGGTCCGCAGGTGCCAGGTTCACCACCACCCGCACGAGAGGGCCGCGAAATCCGCTGTTGCGCAGTGCGGCCCTCACGCGTTCGCGCGATTCCTGGATGGCGGTATCTGGCAAGCCCACCAGCTGCAGGCCTGGTAAGCCTGGAGCCAGATCCACCTCGACGGTCACAGGAATGGCGTCGAATCCGAGCAAGGATGCACTCAGGCAGCGTGCCAGCATTGGAATGATGAGCGGTGCATGGATTTGATGCCCTGCCTGTCCCATCACCTGCCCCCACTCCCCCACGAGCCCCAGCGCCATGGCCGAGGACACAATCTTTTCCCGCATCCTGCGGGGTGAGATTCCCTGCGATGAGGTCTACAGCGATGAGCATTGCCTTGCCTTTCGCGACATCTCTCCCCAGGCTCCTGTTCACGTGCTGGTGATCCCGCGTGAACCGATCCCGAGCCTTCAGGACGTTGGCGAAGAGCATGCCGGTCTGCTGGGACATTTATTGCTAGTGGCAGCCAGGGTGGCGAAGCAGGAGGGGCTCGAGGACTGGCGAACGGTGATCAACAGTGGTGCAGGGGCCGGTCAGACGGTGTTTCATCTGCATGTGCATGTCATCGGTGGTCGTGCTCTGGATTGGCCCCCCGGTTGATCAACAGCTGAAAGCTGAACAGCCGCCCACAGCAACCTCTCGCCAGAATGCACAGAGGTGGTTTATTTCATGGCGTCCCTGCAGTCGTTTCGGGCCCAGCTGACGAGGCTGCGCAGACTTTCTCAGCCTTATTTTCTGCCTTACACCGAGAGCAATGCCTGGCAGTTCGCGCTGCTGCTGCTGTCTCTGCTGTTCTGTGTTGCTGCAACGGTTCTCGGCCTCGTTTCTGGCCTGATGGCTTTTCTGGGTGCCGTCTGGCCTCAGGTCACTGCCCAATATCTAGGCGGTGTTCAGGGGGCGATCACCTCGCTCTGGACACGGCCGATCATCGAGATGCTGTCGTGGGGACAGCTCACCATTCTCATTTTCCCGGCCGCGGCGGTTATTGCTGTGATTGCCGTGGAGCGGGTTGGTCGAGGATTTCCAGTCAAGGCCTGGTTGTATTTCCCCAGCATTGTTTTGGCATTGGGAATCCTGGCGTTCTGGTACGTCCAAGGCGTCTTCTATTCGCTGGGATTGATGGGTCGGACTGCTGCCATAGCGTCGCTCTCTTGGTTGATTGATCCCTTCAACCAAATGTGGTCAAGTTCGATCCAGGACCTTTCCCCGTGGATGAACAGCCTTGGATTTGGCCTGCTCTGCTGGGGCCAGTTCATTCTTTTTCTGTTTGCATTCGGACTCGGCTGTTTCATTACTCTCCGTTCGCGTCTGCGTCAGCGACGCTGGATTCCCTGGCTGATGCTCGGTGTCATCATCCTGATGCTGCTGTCTGTTAACGGAATTAATGCCGGGATCACTTTCATTGCTCGTGATTTAACCAATGCGCTGATTGAACGTAATCCAGAAGCAAGTTATCGCAATCTCTGGGTCTATGGCATCTGCTTCATGGCAGCCCTACCAATTCGCACGCTGCAGTATTACTTGACGGCCAAGCTGAGCCTGGTGTGGAGAGACTGGCTGACAAAAAGCTTGATTTCTGATTACCTCAAAGACCGGGCTTATTACATTCTTAATCCCAATGAAGGTTCTGGTGGTGATGTTGATAACCCCGATCAGCGGATGGCTGATGATACCAAAGATTTCACCAAAGAGGCTCTTAAGTTTACGCTAGATATTTTCGATTCAATCCTTAGTTTTTCGCTAAACATTGCAATTCTCTGGAGTATTAGCGGTGAGCTTACTTTGGCTCTCTTGGGTTATGCGTTAATCATCTCCACAGTGATGGTGTTTGCTGGTCGCAAGCTTGTTGCTATTAATTCAAATCAATTGCGTTACGAGGCTGACTTCCGTTACGGCTTGGTGCATGTTCGAAACAATGCTGAATCGATTGCCTTCTACTCAGGAGAGCCTGAAGAGTCGAGAGAAGTTAGACGGCGTTTCGGGACAGTCATTAAAAACTTTGATCTTTTGATTATATGGGAATCTTTGTTGCGAATGTTGCAAAGATCAGGTATTTACGCGAGTAATTTTATCCCCTATCTGATTTTAATTTCGCCCATACTTGCGGGCGAAATGGATTACGGAAGTTTCGCTCAAGCGAATGTCGCTTACAACTTGGTTGAAGGCTCGCTGTTTTTCATCGTTTATAACATCGAGTCTCTTGCACGATTCTCCGCTTCCGTTGGTCGACTTGAAGGATTCCAGTCCAACATTTCTCATGTTGATCGCGAGGAATACCGCGATTTCTTTTCAGAGGTCACTCCGGCCAATTCGATTGTGCTCAAAGACGCTTCGGTGAAGACTCCCTTCGCTGATCGCCTCCTGACCAAGGATCTGAATCTGAGCATTTCCAGCGGTCAGCGCCTGCTCGTTGTCGGACCGTCCGGTTGTGGCAAGACATCTTTGCTGAGGGTGATCAGCGGCCTCTGGGCATCCCCCACCGGTCAGGTGTCCACACCGTTAGTTGGAGATCTGCTGTTCATCCCCCAGCGTCCATACATGACCCTGGGATCGTTGCGAGAGCAGCTCTGCTACCCGCTTGACTGCGATCGCTTCAGTGATGAGCACCTGCAGGCCGTGCTCAAGAAAGTACAGCTTCAGTCGGTGCTCGATCGTTACCCATCCTTCGATGTGAAGCAGGACTGGCCGAGGCTGCTTTCCTTGGGCGAGCAGCAAAGGCTGGCGTTTGCCCGTTTGTTGCTTAACGCCCCCAAAGTCGTTGTGCTGGATGAGGCCACCAGCGCTCTGGATGTGGGAACCGAGCGCTACCTCTACCAACTGCTGGTGGAGAGGGAGATGTCTGTCGTGAGTGTTGGCCACAGGCCAACCCTTCGTGAGTACCACGACACGGTTCTCGAACTTGATGGCAAGGGAGGATGGCGTCTGCTCCCCGCGGCAGGCTATGAATTCGGCCGCGTCTGATCCCCGATGACTTCCGAGACCGACTCAGCGAATCCGCCTGAGGCTCCTGCCGACCAAACACCTTCCGCAACGACAAGTGATGTTCCTGCGTTCGGCTGGAGCGGCTATGCGGAGCGCGTCAATGGTCGTTTCGCCATGATCGGCTTTCTTTCGGTGCTGCTTGTGGAAGCGCTGAGCCACGACACCTTCCTGCACTGGTCTGGTCTGGTGCCCTGAGCGGCAATCGCTGATCAAGGAAGACGGATCAGATCCACGTCCCATCGCCCCTGGCGGCTCACCTGCACAGCGAGGAGTCGTCCTGATCCATCCAGGCTGACCTCCCTTGGAACTCCGGCCGGTTCCACGGGTAAGCGTTGCAGGAGTCCGACACCTCGGCGATAGAGCATTAGTTCCGTGCGTCCATCACGGCTGCGGACCAGGGCAATGCGATTGCCATCAGCGCTGACGCTGACACTGATCGGCTGGGCATCTGCCTGGTTGATTCCAGGTAACGGCACCGGCTGACCATTGCGCAGATCCACAAGCTCAACTCGTTCTCGACCGTTTCGACTGGCGATCGACGCCAACCAGCGGTTGCCCATCGAGGGCCATCGCCGGCTGTCGGAACTGCGCTGCAGTGCACTGCTGATGCCCCGCTCAGGGCGAAGACCAGATGGACCACAGCCGATCAGGCAGAGCCCAAGCAGCAGTGCGGCCAATCGTGGCCATTGAATTGTCATGGCTGAGGCTCCGCCGGATTTGACCGACGCAGCCCGCCGCGTCGATCGGGTTCGAGCAGGCCGCTGAGATCAAGCAGTTCCACCTGCCAACGCCCTCGATCGGCTGTCTGCACTGCCAGCTGACGCCCATCCGGCGCCAGGCTCAGGCGAACGGGATAACGACCTGAGGGGAGGCGAAGCGGATGGGCTCTGCCATTGAGTCGATCTTCGATCAGAACAAGCCGTCGATTACCGCGCTGAATGATCACAGCCAGATAACGACCATTCCAGCTCAGCGAAGGAGAGCTGTGGGGCTGTTGACCGTTCAGATGGCGCAGCTGCAGACGTCCGCCTCCACGAAGGTCCTTCAACTGCACGGTGGGTCTGCCGCGCTGGTCAACAATCACAGCCAGCTTGCTGCCGTCTCCACTGAGGGCGGGCTCCTGCTGCTGCTCAGCCAGAAGCGAGCCTGGAGCCCGTTGAGTCCTGCCGCTACACCCGGCCATCAATAGGCCAATCAGCAGTAGCAGCGCAGGGAAGTGGATCAGTCGTCGAAGCGAGAGCTGTTGTCCCGTGGCCGCGAGCTGCGGGGAGGGGTTCGTCCTGGATCCTGGGGACGCGTGTTGGTTGAGGACTCCTGGCCTGGTTGACGCCGGCTGGGGCTGTAGGCCGCATCTTCAGCAGCCTGGCGGAATGGTGTTCCCTGAGGAACTCCTGGTGGTGTTGACGTTGCTGAGCGATTGATAAAAGGAGAGCGGGACAACGGACCCTGTGAGTCTGCGGATGAGCGAGGGGAGGCCGTTGAAGGGGCACCCGCGCGGGCAGACGCGGCGCTGGGCCGGCTGCCGCGTCGCTGATCGTCCCGCTGATTGCGGCGGTCACCGAAGCTGGGACCGGAAGCTGGACGCTCGTCGTCTCGATTGCCGAAGCGGGCCATGCGGCGATCTTGCTCACTGTCCTGCCTCCAGCTCGCGGGTTCTTCAGGGCGGCCGCGTCGTCGACTGGCGGCTTGCTCGGGAATGGCTGCTCTGGAATTTCGGCGTGGGCGGTAAAAGTCATCCTCCTGGCCTTCACTACGGTCGAATTCCTGGCCTGCGAAGCGGCGTCTCAGCGGCTGAGGTTCGTCGAAGCTTTCGTAGGAGTCGTCGTATCCGCCGCGCATCCCAGGGGCTTGTCCCTTGATCGGCGGTTCGTCATCGAAGTATGCCGAGCGACGCGCTTGCTCTGCCGACACCCCCCGAAGGCGAACGCTTTCGTAGGCGAAAAACACCGTTGTGCCTGCTAACAGAAACTGCCCGAACTGGAGGATCGGGTCGAGTCTCCAGCCCTGGAAGAAGAGAATTCCGCCGCAGAGCAGGCCGATGGCAGCAAAAAAAACGTCGTAATCGCGCGCGAGCGCAGGCTTGAAGCTGCGCATGAAATACAGCATTGCGCCGCCAACGGCCAGCACGATGCCAACGATGCTGGCCCAATTAAGACTGGCGTTAACCACGATTAGGACCTCGAAATGCGTTCGCCGGTCTCTTTGACACCGGGAACAGTTGCTTCAAGTTTACGAAGCGCGCCAGGCCCTTCAGAGCTTTCGGTCCACCTGGTCGGTCTGGCTGAAGAGGAACAGAGCGATGGAAGCAGGCACCACTACGATCACGGCACCTGCGACCAGGCTGAGAAGGAAATTTGTAAGGGAGGGAGTCATAGCGATCGGGCCGGAACCAAACCCTGGATTCAAGTTAAAAGCGATCCTAGGGATCGTTGGCGACTTTCTACGATGCTGACCTCATTGCTTTGAGCTTTGTGACGCCGACCCTGCTTCAGATCCTGCCGACAGTGCATCTGATCCTGGGTCTGCTGCTGGCCGCATGGAGCTTGATGTTTCTGATGCGGATC
Organism: Synechococcus sp. AG-679-A04; assembly: GCA_003210775.1. GTDB lineage: Bacteria > Cyanobacteriota > Cyanobacteriia > PCC-6307 > Cyanobiaceae > Synechococcus_C. Next base: position 26,118 of record QCUI01000011.1, on the reverse strand, counting down.
GTGCTCACCTGGTATCCGAAGGCCGACTCGAAATCAGGGGTCTGGGCTGTGGTGATCTGGCTTACGGAGCCTGTTCTGGCACTAACGCGCCGGGTTGTTGCACCGATTGGCGGTGTCGATGTGACACCGGTTATCTGGCTTGGCCTGGTCAGCCTCGTGCGTGAGTTGTTGGTGGGTCAGCAGGGTGTGCTGTCACAGATCCTGATGCGCTCCCAATCCATCGCCTGAACCGCGAGCGTTCACGTCCAGCTCAGGGGAGCATTTCCTGCTCGACGAATTTTGTGTGAACGTCGCCGTTGATGAATTCCGGCCGCTCGATCATCTCGAGGTGAAAGTCGACCGTTGTGGGGATCCCAGTGACGGCGCACTCATTGAGGGCGCGCTTCATGCGTGACAACGCATGGGTTCGGTCCGTTCCCCAAACGATCAGCTTGCCGATCAGTGAGTCGTAAAAGGGTGGGATGTCATAACCGGTGTACACGTGACTGTCGACGCGCACACCAGGACCTCCAGGGGGTAGCCAACCAGTGATCCGTCCTGGTGCGGGGCGGAAGTTATGGCGAGCATCCTCTGCATTGATGCGGCATTCGATCGCATGACCACGCAGCTGGATGTCTTCCTGAAGGACGCTGATCGGTTCGCCTCCGGCGATGCGTAGTTGCTCAGTGATTAGGTCAACGCCTGTCACCATTTCAGTGACAGGGTGCTCCACCTGGATGCGCGTGTTCATCTCCATGAAATAAAACCCGCCGCTGCGGTCCAGCAGGAACTCGACCGTCCCGGCGCCCTCGTAATCGATACAGCGCGCTGCCGCCACAGCCGCGTCGCCCATGCGTCGACGCAGTTCAGGGTCAAGCGCAGGGCTGGGCGCCTCTTCCAGCAGTTTTTGGTGGCGGCGCTGAATCGAGCAGTCCCGTTCACCGAGGTGGACGACGTTGCCATGGCGATCGGCCAACACCTGCACTTCAACGTGACGCGGGCGGTCGATGAATTTCTCCATGTACAGCCCGGGATTGCCGAACGCAGCTTCGGCTTCTCCCTGTGCTGCCTTGAAGAGGGTGTCGAGTTGGTCAGGGCTCTGGACGAGGCGCATGCCCCGGCCACCACCACCGGCCGTGGCCTTGATCATGACGGGGTAACCCATGCTGGCCGCCAGTTCAGCTGCTTCCTTGGTTCCTGAAAGCAGCCCTTCGCTGCCGGGAACGGTGGGAACCCCCACCGATTGCATGGTGGTTTTGGCGGTGGACTTATCACCCATCGAGCGGATCGCGTGGGGCGACGGTCCCACAAAGATGAGGCCGTGATCGCGGCACATTTCCGCGAACTTGTCGTTTTCGGCCAGAAATCCGTAGCCGGGATGAATGGCGTCAGCTCCCCTAGAGGTGGCTGCCGCAAGAATGTTGGGAACGTTCAGGTAGCTGCGGTTGCTTGGCCCTTCGCCGACACAAACCGCCTCATCTGCCAGTTGGACGTGGAGGGCGTTGCGATCCACGGTGCTGTAAACAGCCACCGTTGCGATCCCCATCTCCCGGCAGCTTCTCAGAATTCTGAGAGCAATTTCGCCGCGGTTGGCGATCAGCACCTTGCCGATGGGCATCCCGCAGAGTCCAGGCCAGGGCGGATCGTATCAGTGTCCGTGCGTGGGAGTTGATCCGTTTCCGGCAGGTTGAGTCCGGAGGGCATTAATGGGCACTCCAGCCGGTATGATCAGACCCCGATGAAGCCCGAGGGGCTGAATCGACCACGCGGATGTGGTGGAATTGGTAGACACGCACGCTTGAGGGGCGTGTGGCTTCGGCCTTGCGAGTTCAAGTCTCGCTATCCGCATTTCTCTTCCCAAAGCCGATCCGTTTCGCTTGACGTTCCGATCCACGGATCCAACGCTCTCGGTGGTGTTCGTTTCCAACGGACCCGGTGAGCTGAGTACATGGGTTCGCCCGCTGGCGGAACAGCTCCACCGGCAAATGTTGCTTAGGCCAAGAGCAAGACATTCGCCTCTCGACCTGCGGTTGGTGCTGGTGCCATGTCCCAATGCCACAGGTATGGAGGCAGAGGCTGCAGGTCGCTGGCAGCAGTTCGATTGCATCATTCCAGCTGCTCAGTTCTGGTCTCTGTTGCTTCATCCGGCGCGCTTCGGCCACTGGCCCTCACGAGGAGTGGTGGTCTTTCTCGGTGGAGATCAGTTTTGGAGTGTGTTGCTCTCAGCAAGACTCGGCTATCGACACATCACCTACGCCGAATGGGTGGCCCGTTGGCCGCGTTGGAATGACCGCATTGCGGCGATGGCACCAGAGGTTCAGCAGCAGTTGCCGAAGCGCTTTCGTTCGCGTTGCAGGGTTGTTGGTGATCTGATGGCAGATCTATCAAGCCATGCCAGGGCAAGCGATCCTTTGCCTCAAGGGGAGTGGGTGGCGCTGCTGCCGGGATCCAAGCCAGCCAAACTCAGTGTGGGAGTCCCTTTCCTGTTCGAAACCGCCGACCGCTTAACGGTTCAACGGCCAGGCTGTCGATTCCTTTTGCCCGTTGCCCCCACCACCAGTGCTGAGGATCTTCTCTCTTACCTGGGCTCTTCCAATCGCATCGCGGATGGTTATGCGGCTGGTGTCAGGGAGGTGCTCCCCCCTGGGGATGGCTGGCCCTGGAGGCGACTGCTGACCGAGGCCGGCACACTCATCCATCTTCAGGAAGACCCTCCTGCCCATGGATTGCTCAGTCAATGTTCCCTGGCACTCACCACAGTGGGCGCCAATACGGCTGAACTGGGAGCTCTGGGAGTGCCCATGATCGTGCTGGTGCCAACCCAGCATCTTGGTGTGATGCAGGCCTGGGACGGTTGGATGGGGCTGTTGGCCCGGTTGCCTGGATTGCGGCGACTGATCGGTCTTCTGCTCAGCGCCTGGAGGATGAGAAACCATGGTCTGCTGGCTTGGCCGAATATTTCCGCAGGTCGGATGGTTGTACCTGAGCGGGTAGGCGCCATCACGCCCGAGCAGATCGCAGCCGAGGCACTGGGCTGGTTGCAGCAGCCTGAGCGGCTTCTGGGTCAGCGCGAGGATCTCAGGGCGCTGCGGGGACAGCCGGGAGCAGTGGCGGCTCTGGCTGAAGAGGTGAGGAGCCTGCTGCCAAAGGCCCTTTCCGACTAGCTTTTGACACTAATTTCTGATCAGTGCATGACCACTCCCTCAAACACTGGCGGCGATCGCGTTGAACGCTCCCCTGAGGAGTGGAAGCAGCAGTTGACTCCTGAGCAGTTCCAGGTGGCTCGAAAGGGGGGTACGGAACGAGCCTTCACTGGTGCTTACTGGAACCTTAAGGACAGCGGCACCTACCACTGCGTCTGCTGTGACGTCCCTTTGTTTAGTTCCGATACCAAATTCGACTCCGGTACCGGGTGGCCCAGTTTCTGGCAGGGAGTTAGTTCTGGAGCCATCGTCACCAAAGAAGATCGCACCCATGGAATGGTGCGCAGAGAAATTATCTGCGCACGCTGCGATTCACACCTCGGACACGTGTTCAGTGATGGACCGGCCCCTACCGGACAGCGCTACTGCGTCAACAGCGCTTCACTGCAGTTCAAGGATGGTGCTAATCCCTGATTGGGCTACAGCTCTGCACTGATTGATTCACCAGGGATCTTCAACGGGCTCTGCTGAGGCCCTGTCCGGTTGGTCGTTGTTCCATGTTTCGCGCCTTTTTGGCTCCAGCTCCAGTGGTCGGCGATCCATGGGTCCGATATCCACTGGTTCAACATCCATCGGTTCAACATCCAGCGGCGCACCTGGACGTTCCACAGGGCGCCTGGAAGCTGGACGGGGACGTTCGTCGTAGCGCGGACGTTCCTCATATCGCGGACGTTCCTCGTAGCTGGATGAATCCCTTTCGCCCAGGGGGTTTGGATAGCGGGAGGGCTCGGTCTCCCGGTAGAAACGCTCGTCCTGTTCCTGAGTCTGGTAACGACGATCTTCAGGCTGAGGCTCGCGTCTGGAATAGCGCTCCGGCTCCCGATAGGTCTCGGGTTCATCCATGGGCAGTTCATCGAGGTAGCGGCGTCTCCGCAGGTCCTGTTCCCGAGGCTGTTCCAGCTCCACATATTCCAGTTCCGGTTGTTCGGCTTCAAACCGTTCGACCTGAGAGGCCTCGAGCTGGCGTGGTGCCGTCTCCGCTGGCTGCCCAGAGCTGAGCTGGTTTTCGACGGGTACAACGTTGAGGCGGTAGCGCTCCCTCTCTTGCTCCTCCCAGCTAGCTCCTCCCACACCCAGCTTTTCGAGGAAGCCACTGTTGAGTTGTTTGAGTTTGTCTTCGGCTCCCTCGTAAACGATGATCCGGTCAGCACCGCTGCTGACGATTTCGTCGACAGGAATCTCCCAGGTGCTCAGCACCCCTTCACCCAGAAGTGGCACACCCAAAGCCCCCATCACCAGGGTGGTCAGTTCACCGGTTTCAATGTCGAACGAGAAGCCCAGTACTCGGCCGAGTTGCTGCCCTGATTCCGTGATGACCTGGCAGTTGATGATGCGGCTATAACGATCCGCTGCAAAGCCTTCGCTCAGGGAGTCGGCAGAGTCGACCAGGATCACATCCCCCACCTGGCGGATCCGGTCGAGGGGCATCCAGCGCGGCAGGCCCGGCAGAAACCTGGTGAGCGGGTTGTCGCGTAATCCCAAGGCCACCACTTCGCGGCGGTCTATATCCACGACCACTTCACCCACCACGCCCAGGCGACGTCCGCTGTCGCGAGTAATCACCTGCGTTCCCATCAGTTCCGACCTCAACCAGAGGCGGTCACTGGGCACGTTCGCCAAGGGGTCATTGGGAGTTGACGACAAGCTCAACCGCGGGCCTCAGCCGGAGGGATTCGTGACATTTTGGCGCAAGGACCCTGCGCTGGCTGTTCAGGCTGCATCGGGAAGTCCCACGACTTGAGTATGGGCACCGCGGGCCTGGGTGACGCCGATGGTGCGTGTGGATGCTCCGATCATGGGGCGGCGGTGACTCACCACCAGGAACTGAGCCTGTTCGGCCTGGCGGGCAATCAGGGACGCCAGACGTTCCACATTGACGCCGTCCAGGAAGCTGTCCACCTCATCGAGGGCATAGAAAGGCGACGGACGGAAGCGCTGCAGAGCGAACAGAAAGCTGAGTGCGGTGAGAGACTTCTCTCCACCAGACATTGCCGCTAGTCGCCTGACGGCTTTGCCTTTGGGATGGGCCACGAGTGTGAGGCCGCCTTCGAGAGGGTCGTCTGGATTGTCGAGTTGAAGCTTGCCATCGCCATCAGAAAGGCTGGCGAAGATTTCGCGGAAATGGCTGTCGACCGCCTCAAAGGCTTCCATGAAGGCTTCCTGACGCAGCGTGGCCACGGTTTCGATCCTCAACAGCAGTTCTTCCCGCTCTTGGCTGAGCACATCCAACCGTTCACCAAGGTCGCCCAGGCGTTGTTCGAGTTCTTCCAGCTCCTCCAGGGCCAGCATGTTCACCGGTTCCAGGGCTTCCATGCGCAGCTGCAATTGCTGCAAGCGTTCCTGAAGGCTCTCCAGACCACTTTCACGCAGCTCGTCGGCAATCTCCGGCAGTGGATCAGGGAGCGTGGCCCGCAGCTCATCCAAGCGGAGTCCGCCACTACGGAGTTGCTCCTCGAGTGAGGTGCGCTCCTCGCGAAGGCGCTCCAGTTCCCAACGGGCCTGCTGCAGAGCCTGCCTCTGTTCAGCGACGGCAGCCTCCGCTTCATCTCTGGCGCGTCGCTCTTCCCCAAACCGGGTTTGCAGTTCCTGCTGCTGCGTTTCCAGTGCATCTCTGCGGGTCTTCAACGCCTGTTGCTGTTCACGCCACTGGCCATGAGCTTCCGAGAGAGCTTGAACAGCTTGCTGAAGCGACGTTTCCTCCCGTTCGATGGCCTGCTGCTGATCTCCGAGTCTCTGTTGTGAGAGCTGTCGGTCGCGCTCCTTTTGCAGCAGCGCATCACGTTGCTGGCGCGCGGCCTCAAGGCCTGCGTCCACCCGTTCAAGATCCTGCTGCAGAGCTTGCCAACCCTCGGCATCTCCATTGGCTTCGAGGCTGGATTCCTGGGAATTGAGCTGATTGAGTTCCGTTTGCAGCGGGGTCAGGCTCGTCTCAAGCTGATCAAGCCTCAGACGGTGTTTCTGCTGGGCCTGCTGTAGTTCGCTGAGTTTGCGTTGACGCTGCTGCACTCTTTCGAGCAGCGGACCATGCGAACGCTTGGCCGCCTGGCGTTCTGCTTCCAGAGCGGCCTGGCGCTGCTCCAGTTGGCGCAGTGTTGGCCGCTGCTGATCCACGGCCTCCACCAGCCTTTGTTCTTCCCTCCGACAGGCGACCAGGCTCTCTCCGAGCTCCAGCAGCCGCTGGCGCAGTGGGGCTGCTTCATCGCCATCACTGCTCGCACCAAAGCTCAGCCCGCCTCCGCGTTGCGAGAAGCTTCCGCCGGTCATGGCACCACTTTTTTCAAGTAACTCACCTTCGAGGGTGACGGCCCGCGAACGGCCTAGGAACTGTCTGGCACTGCCCAGATCGCTGAACACCTGAGTGTCACCGAAGACATAGGCGAACACGTCCGCGTAGATCGCTTCATAGCGGATCAGGTCCACAGCGCGTCCCATCTGGCCACCACCTGCACCCGCCTGGGGGCTGCGTCCACGAGCTACGGCTGCCGCAGCCCCCGCGCCAGGAGCTCTGATCTTGTTGAGCGGCAGGAAGGTGAGTCGACCGGCGCGCCGACTTTTCAGAAGATCGATTGCGCGAGCAGCGATGCGGTCATCGTCGACTACCACCTGAGCCATCCTCGCGCCAGCAGCCACTTCAAGAGCCAGGCGATGGCGTTCATCAACCTCACCAAGCTGCGCCACATGACCGTGAATGCCTTCCAGGCCCGATTCGAGCAGGAGCCTCAGTGCTCCAGTGCCCCTGCTTTCCTGCAGGGCTTCCCGGCGGCTGTCGTGTCGGGCAATGTCGCGCTCGAGCCGCGTTTGTTCCTGCTCAAGCCTGGAACGGGTGCGTTGCTGGATCGCGACCGACTCCAGCAGTTGCTGAAGTTGCTCTCTGCCGCTTTGGACCGACTCCAGCAGCGTCTGCCACTCCTGCTCGAGCTGCTCCAGCAGGGTCTGGACCCGCTGGTCTTCCGCTCCGTCTTGATCACGTTCCTGTGCCAGCTCCAGATGCCGTTCTTCGTCCTGTCGAAGTCGTTCCAGCAGCTGTTGACGTTCCTCCTGCAGTGGAGTGATGCGACCTTGAAGTTCCTGGCGTCGACCGGAGCGCTGCTTTTGCTCTTCGAGCCAGGTTCCTGAGCGGCCTGCTACCTCCCCCAGCCGCCGCCGGGAGAGTTCCACGGCTGCTTCCGCATCTCTGCAGTCCTGCTCGGCTTTCTCCAGCAATCCGTTGTTGGTGTTGAGGCGCAGGTCTTCCGTTTCAGCTTGCAGCTGGCCGCGGCGGGCCTGCAGTTGATGGCGTAGTCCCTGCAGGCGTTGACCTTCCTGCTGATGCTGGCCAGCTTGCCGTTCCAGTTCGCGGCTCTGTGGATCCAGCCCGGCCAGTTCAGCCTGCACGCTCAGCAGTTGGTCCTCACCGAGGGCCTTGACGCTCTCTTGAAGGGTCTGCAGTCGCCCCGCCGCGTCCTCAAGGCTGATGTCGCGTTGCTCGATCGACCGGGCATCGCTCTCCTCCTTGGCGCTCAGCTCTTCCTGTCGCTGCTGAAGGCGTCGACGTTCAGCCTGAGCCGCTTCGAAGGCCAATACCAGCTCCTGTCGGCGGCCGAGCTGCAGCTGTTCCTTGAGTTCCTGATAGGCCCTGGCTTTGGCGCAGTCTTTTTCGAGCCGCTGTCGCGCTGCCAGTAGTTCTTGCTCAACAATGCGGCAGCGCTCCTGGCGCTCCTGAACTTCATCGAGTTTGCGCCGGGTCTGTTCAATGCGGGTGTCGAACAGCGCCACACCAGCCAGCTCATCGATCAGGCCGCGACGATCGCGGTTACTCATCGAAACGATGCGGGTCACATCCCCTTGCATCACCACGTTGCTGCCCTCAGGGTCGATGCGCAGTCGGCGCAGCTGGGTTTGCAATTGCTGGAGATTGCACGGGACCCCATCCGCGCTGTAGCTGCTGCTGTAGGAACCTCCTGGCATCACGCGCAACTTGCGTGTGACGGTCCATTCCGTTTGATCGGCGCGGATCCATGGCCCCTCCTCCGGGGGCTCCAGACCTTCCTCAGCCGCGTCAGGCCGCCACTCGGACAGGTCGAAACGGACACTCACTGTGGTTTCTGCTGACTTGCCGGCCTTCAGCACATTGCTGTTGACCAGATCGGGCAGGCGATCAGCACGCATGCCTTTGCTGTTGGCCAGACCAAGACAGAACAACACTCCATCGAGAATGTTGCTCTTGCCGGATCCGTTAGGCCCGGTCACCACCGTGAAACCGGGTTCCAGGGGGATGCTCATCGCCCCCCCGAAGGACTTGAACTGTGTCAGCCCGACCTGATTGATGTGTACCAACAGGGGACACGGCTGTCAGCCGTCTGAAATTAGCGGAGCCTTGAAAAAGCTCAAGTGCTGTTTGCAGTGCTTTGGTCACTGGGAGTGCGCATGCGGCACTTTTCTGCTGCGATTTCCAGAACAACCGGCTCGCTGAGGCCGATTACGGCCATCCCTTCCAGCTCTACCTTAATGGGCTGACTGGCATCAGCGGGCAGGCTGCTTCGCATTTTGCCTGCCACGACCCGTCGCGCCCACCCCCTGTTGCCGGACACAGAGGCTGCCTCACGATCCAGCCAAACCAGTCTGTGAGGGGGCAGAGGTGTGGCTTGCACTGCAGGACCGTTCAAACGCGGAATCGCCTCCAGCCGCCAGCTGCGGCAGCTGTCTCCGTCCTCAAGCAACAGATCGAGGTGGCAGCCGCCCGGGTCGTCCGGGGCTCCTAAATGCTCCAGAAGGGCGTAGCGCAACTGATGTCCCACCAATGTCAATGGGTTTCATCTCACAGTTACCACCCTTAGCCTGCAGTAGGCCGTCAGGATCGCCATGGATTCAGCTCCCTCATCAGCCGATGCGTCTGCGGACTCCCAGGATCTGGCTTACAGCTTTCGGGATCGCTTTGAGAGTCTCTTGCCAGAGATCAAAAAGCGCTGGCCTGAGGTCACCCACCAAGCACTTGAAGCCACCCGCGGCAGTTTCGATGAGGTGGTTCATCTGATTTCTTCCCAAAGCGACCGGGCTGCGAGCCTTGTCACTGTCCAGCTCGAGGACTTGCTTGATCAGGCCGGAGATCGCACCCGCAACCTGGCTGACAATCTTGATCCGCTGGAGGAGCAGCTTGAGCATCTGCTTGATGAGCTCAACCGCACTCTCAGGCCGAAGCTGGAGAAACCCGTGCGTGAAAGACCCCTGATGTCACTGGCTGTCGCGGCTGGGGTAGGAATTTTGGTGGGTGCCCTACTCACCGGTGGCCGGAGATCCTCATGAGTGAACCGACCCGTTCCGAGCAACAGCGCTCCAGAGGGCTTGGAGCTGCAGGCCGGGTCACGGCACTCGCGGGCTCGGTGATGGATCTGCATGTCCGTATTGCTCTGCAAGAAGTGGATCGCGAGAAACGGCGCCTGATCAGTGGCGGTGTGTTTCTTGCCATGGGAGGCACGTTGATGCTGCTGGCCCTTGTTGCTGGAGAAGCAGCCCTACTGGTGTGGATGCTGGAATCCTGGAGTTGGTCGTTAATCCAATCGTTGCTGGCGATGGTGATTCTCAATCTGGTGGTGGCCGGATTCAGCCTGCGGATTGGAGGTCAGCTTGCCAAAGGACCGTATCTGCCTCAGACACTGGAAGGTCTGATGCGAACCACGCGGGCAGTCCTCGGCAAATGAATTGCCTGCGTTTAGTTCTCCTGGATGATGGACTCCCCTGAACGCTTGTTCAGCTCGTAATGCAGCCAACGGCAATCCAATCCGCCGTTATTCACGGGGATTCTGCGCTTTGCTTTAAGCCGCAGTGCTCCGGTTAGTTCTCGATTGCCGCTGAGAAGCCACAGGTCCCAGCCGCCGTAATCTTGTTTCAACACTGCTCCCAGCTCTCTGTAGAGCTCTTGAAGCTCAGTGCTATGGCCCAGTCGCACTCCATAGGGCGGATTGCAGACCACCACGCCGTGGTCATCGTCCGGAGCCGGTGCATCTCTGAAATCGGCTTCAACGATTTCGATCACATCCTTCAGGCCAGCTGCGTTGACGTTGTCTCTTGCCTGCTGGGCAATTTCTGAATCTTGCTCATAGCCCAGGATTCGTGGTGGATGGTTCACGGGCTGCTGCCGCTTCTGGGCTCTTCGCTGTTCTGCATCCCACAGATCCGGTTCGAAATCCGCCCATGACTCCAGCAGGAAGTTGCGATGCAGAGCAGGGAATCGCTGCAGGGCCATCGCTGCGGCTTCGATGAGCAGTGTTCCCGATCCGCAGCAGGGATCTGTCAGAGGGGTGCTTCCGTCCCAGCCTGTCAGTGTGATCAGCCCTGCGGCCAGGTTCTCTTTCAGCGGAGCTACACCAACAGCGGCTCGGTATCCCCTGCGGTGCAGGCTGCCGCCACTGCCATCCAAGCTCAGGATCGCTTCACCACGATGCAGGTGAACATGCAGGCAGAGATCGGGTTTGTCCAGATCGATGGACGATCGCTTCCCCCAAAGGTCACGCTGATGATCAATCAAGGCATTTTTCACCTGGAGTGCGGTGAAATGGCTGTGATTGAGCCCGGGGGCAGTTCCGGTCACATCCACCCGAAAGCTCATCGATGGATGAAGCCAGCGTTCCCAGTCAAGGGCCTGCTGAACTCCGTCGTAGAGGGAATCGCGACCGTCGCAGCGGAAGCGTGCCACCTCCCGTAGCAACCTGAAGGGCAGCCGGCATTGCAAGTGAAGCCTGTACAGACAGGCCATGTCGGCTTGAAACGATGCGGCACGGCGTAATGGTGCGACGTCTTTGGCGCCGAGTCGTTGCAATTCCTGGCTGCCGATTTCTTCGAGACCCTGGGGCAATACGGCGACGCCATGAATTGGTCGCGGCGTTTGTCTGTATTCACTCCCCAAGATCCTCTGCTCCGGTTCACCACTGCTGTCAGAATGACAAGGTTCGGTCTTGACCGGACTAGGTGATCCACACCAGTGTTTCGGACAGCGGTTCGATTCCGCTCAGCTCCATTCCCCCTTCAAGGGGCTGCAATGGTTTCGACGGGGCATAAGGAGGGTGACTGAAGCCTGCTCGGTCAGAGCAAATCCCGTAACTGCGAACAAAATCGTACGTTTCTCCCGTCAAGCAGCCCCTGTTGCTGCCTGACCCTATTAAGGGAGATGGGGTGAAGTCAGCCTTATCACCCAAGTGACTCGCGGGGGCTGGAAGGCCCCCACCACCATTCCAGGGCAGTCGATCTCAGTAATTGCCCTCGTTGACAAGATCCGCCCCGTTGACAAGGCGTTGACAAGAATCGGGGAAATCGGCTCGCGTTGACAAGAGATCGGCATCCAGGCGATCGAGCACCATCGCTCCCAGCAGCTGCTTGCTGTTCCAGTTCAGGTGAGTCAGCAGCAGCCTCACGGCCGCGGCGGTCATCACGGGATCGGAGGTGCCGAAGCAGTCCACCAATGACCCCTCCAGTCGTTCCAGATCCGCGAACCCTGCAGAGATCATCAGTTCGACTTTCGGGTTGGTGGTTTCTGGCATGAACACTTGATTGCAGGTCGCAGTTTTCCCAGCATTCGCAAGGCCATTTCGCCATCGCGTCGGGATGCCGATAAAGACCTCTCGGATGCTGTTTCGTTTTGGCTCAATGTGCTAATAGTCAATCCTGGTTAATAAAAAATCCCGCTAAATGCGGCGATATTCTCAATCGATAGATTGAATATCGCACGGCTTTCTGATTATTGCTTTCCAGCGCACTTTACCCATTCCTCTCCAGTCTTTCCTTTGCAGTTTGTCTTGGCTTTTTCTTCTTCCTCATTCCATTGTTTCATCATATTATTGACTCTTTCTTGATATTCGCGCACAAAGGGGTTTTCTGTTTCAGAGGCGCTTGGGTTTTCTAGTGGCTCGCCAATTGCTGCAGTGATTTCATTATCCCATTCATCCCCTCCCTTTGCCCACTCGTGGTATCTCACTGGCTTATCACCCTTCATAGTTACCTTGCATCCCATGTGCGCACCCCAGTCATGTTCTTCGTAGCCAGCAAGAGGGCAGCTTTCGTCAATGTTTAGATAAAGCCTCTGATCAGAAATCCACGCAGATCCATTGATTGTTCTGCATTGACCCAATGGAACACAATTGTTGATTGTCGCTTTGTATCGTATTGGCATGGCAGCAGAGATTGCAGCTTGACGCTCTTCCTCAGTTCGCTGTGTCTCAAGATTTTCAACTTGCTCTTTCATTGAAATAGTTTTTTGTGCTGCTTCTGAAAGCAATTTGAAGTGAGGTTTGCCAAGATAGGTTTTTGTATTTTCAGCCTTCAGGCAATCCGGATTGGGATTTGAATCAACCTTGTCCAATAGACAATACTTATTAGCTACTAGCACAACTTGACTTGCAACTTGTTGCCAATTCTCTGGAGTAACCCTTGTTTCGTATACAGCTTGAACCTCCTTGTTCATTGTTGCTTTCTCTTCGTCAGTCGATGGGCTAATGGCTTCCTGAACAGATTCAACAACTTCTTCCGTAGCCACTTCTACTGGGTCACTTCCAGGCAATATTGCTCCCGAAAGAAGGACAAAGGGAATGAAACCAGCTATACCAAAAATAGACCATGTTTGCCACTTTGTCTTGCCTGACAATTCTTTCGTGCTGCTCGATTTGTCAATTAATGCCATTGCCAAAGGGGCCAATGGGAAGAAAACAAATGCTCCAAATAATCCAATGAATGTAGCCAAGCCGTAGGAGGCAGGAGTTCCAAAGGCCAAAAGTGGTCTTTCTGTTATCTTGTTTTTGTTATCGCTCAAAAGTAGACCTAAATAAAATCTTTTCTAGCCACGATCCACTTAACGGATGGTTCGAGAAGGGCAAACTTCTATGACCATCACCAAGACATATGGAAGATGCCGCGGTGCGTCCATCCTCAATGCCACTTGAGCCAAGCACTGACACTGATTAACGATGGTTATGGCGCAGTGGATTGGATCGACTGGGGCAAGCCGTTGTGATTCGGTTTCAAGTAGTCACCAGGACCCATAGCGGGCACCGCTTCCACCCGCCTGACTTCTGCATGGTTTCCCAAGCTTCAATGGCGTTGTGGCGAAGCATGCGTCTGATGACTGGCTGACCACCGCCGCGTAATGGTCGGGTCTCGACGATGACCCATTTGGCATGTGCAGTGGGCGAATCATTCGTGAAGCTGCAGACCTTCCCCTGCTGGGTGTTCACCAGCCAGCCGACACCCTTCTTTGGTGGGTGCCGTTCAACCTGTTGTCGGTCCTTGTTCGGCATCTGAACACGATGGCGAAAAAACAGCGGCTGTTCAGGGTGCCTTCAGCGAATCCGCCCAACGCCGTAACCAACCAGCAACCCTGCAGCACCGCCTAGGACTCCACCCGTCAACGCTGCTCGTTGAGTGACGTTGAGACGCCCACCAAAAACGATGGCAAGAGCCACAACCACAAGCAGACCGGATGTTGCGACCACCGCATCAAGGCTTTGATGCTTCTTTGTCTTGCCTGATGGCTGAGGCTTTTTCAACGTGCCCCCCTTTTGATCCAATTCACGTTCGATCCTGTTGATCTCGTCGTGTGGGGTACCCATTTGAACGTCAGCACTTGAAGGATTCTGATCAATCGCTGCACTGTTAGCAGCTGCACTGACCCAAACAGGGGATAGGGAAGTCCCGATGATCCCCCAAAAGGGGGATGAGTTGAAATCTTATTTATATGAACATGAACAGATAACTGATCAGCTCTTCAATGGAACTACTTGAATTTTTATTTGCAGCTTTTATTATCGCAACACTCCCTCCAGAAGAAACATCAAAAGAAGAAGAAGTCACTGCAGAAGCGATGGTCACCCCAGCGATACCAGTGCAACACATCGAGGAATCGTCTCATCATCATGAGCCACAAGAGAACGACCATGTAAGTCATGTCATTGATGACTCTCCCCACGTCAAAAGAGCAGGTATGTGGATCAAAGATGCATTTACTTTCTGAATCCTAATCAAAGAAAACAATGGCAAAAAGAACAAAAAAACTTACTGCTCAACAAGTTGAAGAGCTGATTCAGGAGCTTTTAACGCAGGGGCGCAATGTTCAAAAAGATGATCTTCTGATCTTTGCGGAAAAAATAAATGGTGGTCCTTTTAAAGCAGCAAAGACTCCCAAGCAAAAAGCTCTTTCAATGGCAGCCATGAAAAAAGCTGTACTTGAAAAATTTGATTGCAAGACAGTTACAGAACTAAGAAAAAATAAGACTTTTGCAATGGCATTTACAAGTCAAAAGGTTGCTTTGAAGAGCACAGAGGATTGGAAGAAACAGTACAGAATTTGGGTCGCTGTTCCTGAGGATGAACGAAACCAAACCGGCGTAACATGTATCAATGGCATTGATGTTCTTGAGAATTTCAGGCCATGGCATGTGTTTGATTTAAATGCAGAAACAGCAAAGCCCGAAGACATAAAAGAATCATTCCGCCGATTGGCAAAAAATCATCATCCCGACATGGGAGGTGACTCACGTGTTTTTGAACGCTTGCAAAAGATGCGTGACTCACTTTTGGCTCTTATGAATTGAAAAGGAGTTTAGAAATGAGGGACTTATTAACAGACAAGGAAACAGCCAAAATTCTTGGCATCAGAATCAGTCAGCTTTATGACACTGTGGACTATTTCGATAGATATGACGATGACCCTTGGGAACTCCTGGAAGGTGAGCATTTTGAATTCGTCCAAAGTTCAGGTGAATATCAGGAAAGACGTTTTACTGAAGAAGGCGTAGAAGCAATTGCAAAATATTTGGAAGGTGAGACAGAAGGACTTCTCTCGCAAGTGATTGAGCTGTTGACTCACAGAAAAAGGAAAAGGAAGAGAATGCTGGTATCCAGGCGCATTACCCAAGAGCTTCTGGAAACAAATGGCATAGTCAAGGTGTCTGGAGACTTTGTATTTGTGAATCGTAAAACATCAATAAAAATACTTCAAACGAATGGCAGAGGAATCAATAACTCCATCCGAAGACTGGCTTCCTCTGATTCTTTGGATGGCCAGGAGGGCTTAGAAATAGAAAAACACTTTACGGTCGATGACTCAGGGCTTAAAGGCTGGAGCCAGGAGGGATTGGCACGAATTGCGATTGATATGAAAGAGAACTCATCTATTAGCAAGGCAAGGAAAGCCTGGATGTCGGCGGTTGGAGAAGTCGTTGAGGATTGCTTTAAAAAAGAACTAAAGAGACTCTCAAGCGCAGATTTAAGAATCAACAATGCGATCATACGAGCCAAAAGGGCAACAAGAGATACTTGCCAAGTTACAGGATCGAAAAAAGCCAGAGGTCGCCAACTAACGCTTGATGGCCATCACCTTTTTAATAAATCAAGTAGGCCGGATTTGGCTGATCTACACGAGAATATTCTTGTAGTTGAGAGCAGTATTCATGCTGATTTTCATTGTTGGCAAAGCAAAAGAAGCCACCGATGCGAGCCGAAGGATTTTCTTGAGTATTTGGAGACTGCACGTTTTGATCTGATTGATCATAGTAACAATGCAGCGGCATCACGGCATTACTCATTAACGGAAAAGCTAATCAAGCTACAGCGAAATTATGAGGGCAATAGGCTTAGATATGGATGAATTTGAAATTAATTTATTAGCAGGGAAGGACTCTTTGTAGAAAAGTAGGGGCGTTGAGTAGTCGCTATCGATCTCCCGACAAAACAACCTCACACCAATCACGCCCCGCCATTAGACACGGCGGGTTTTTATTGCCTTGAGCTTTGGGGTACGCCTAAGCTCATAGCGAAGCAGGACACTAAACGAATGTCACGCAGGACTACTGCCATTGCTGCAGCACTGTCTGTGCTTGCTCTTGGGTTGCCGTTGAATGTCGCTCATGCGAACACTTCATTTGCCCAATATGCTAATCAAGGAGTTGAAAGATATAACTCAGGCAATTATCGAGGAGCACTTGATGCTTTCACGAAGGCGATAGAAATTGAACCTCAGATTGCTGAACTCTACAACGACCGTGCAGATACAAAGAGAAAATTACAAGATTTCCAAGGAGCAATTGCTGATTACACGAAAGCAATTGAGATCAATCCTCAGTTTGACAAGGCATACTTGCATCGTGGTGTTTCTAAGGCTCGTTTAAAAGATTTTCAAGGATCAATTTCTGATTTCACGAAATCTATCCAAATTAATCCTCAGGATGCCATGGCCTATTACAATCGCGGGCTTTCCAAGAGTAAATCAAAAGACCTCCAAGGAGCAATTGCTGATTACACGAAGGCAATAGAGTTAAAACCTCAGTATGCCAATGCTTATCTGAATCGTGGAACTGATAGAGAAATAGTAAATGATCTTCAGGGTGCCTGTCGAGATTGGAGAAAAGCAGTAGATCTTGGCAATAAACGCCCTGCTGAATGGGTGAAGAAGCAGTGCTAGCAAATAGTCCTACGAAGTCTTGACTTGAACCAAACCACAACTCACTAGCCCCGCCAAGTGCGGGGTTTTTTATTGGCAGTCGATGAGAACAATTGCGATGACAGGCGCAACCAGGCAAAGCCCGCCATCATGCGCGGACTGACGCCTGATCCATGCTCCGCCGCCTCTCGATTGGATTACTGGCTTCTGCTGTTGCCATTGCCCCAATGCCTTTAAAGGCACAGAACGGCAGTGCAGAGGATCTCGGTGATGTGATGAGCATCAGCCTCAAGGATGTGGTCAAGCCAACGCTTGGCTTCCAGGGCGCACTGCAGGGTGCTGGCACTCCGAACCAGGCTGGTATTGGAGGGTTCTTGCCGCTGTCGGTTGGGGACAACAGCGTCTGGTTCGTTGATGCGCTGATCAACGCCAACTTTGCTGATCGTGAAGGCGATAGCAGCATCATCAACACAGATGTTGCTGGCGGAACTGTCAGCACTTCAACCCGTGTTGGTTATCGCTGGCTGAATGGTGACCGCTCTTGGATGTATGGGCTGAATGCTGGTTATGACAGCCGCTCGGTGAAATCAGGTGATGCCGATACCGGCGTCAACGTCACCAACAAGAGGACTGTCGGGTTCCAGCAGATCGCACTGAATGCAGAAGCAGTTTCGAATAGCTGGACCTTGAACGGCTATGGACTGATCCCTGTTGGTGATGTCGAGCAGAGACTCAACAGTTCCTATGACTCTGGTGCGATGAACACCTATGGATTAGATGCTGGCTATTTCATTACTCCAATGCTAAAAGCATCCGTTGGTTATTACTACCAACACCGCGATCAAGAAGAAGTTGATGGTTCTGGCGTACTCGGGCGCTGATTGCAATTGAGCCATGACACCAGAATCTGATGCGCGGGTATCTATTTTGATTTCGTGGACTTGGCATCATTCAGTTAATGATTGGGGTTACATAAACAACGTTTTTCTGACCTGCAACGTATTCAGCTAAGAGGTTTGCTGCATCCATCAGTTGATACATAAGGCTAAGCTGCTGCTGCTCGGCTAGGTTTTGAATGTAGTTATCAAAGCCTTCTGTTTCAAACAGACTAATGAAGTTGCCGATGATTTGATCAGGGGATTGAAGTTCGTCTGGGGTGTCCTGGTTAGGCACAAGGCTTTCGTACTTGGTTAAATCAGACAACTCAGTTGAGTCTTGAGATTTGCTTTTATGACCTCTTCTTTCGTCTGGATTCAGAGGGTATTGACGCCTTACTTCTTCTAGCTCGGCTTGGCTCATGCGCTTTCCAGTCCTCGCGTAGTGGCTATATGCCTTCTTGCGCCCTTGCTTCTTGGTTCTGCTAATGACGTCTAATAATCCAATGGTGAATCCATTGAAATACTCATCGAGTTTGTTGTGTATTGTTGGACCATCAAGATCGGTGTTTCTACCGAAATAACAGAGCCCTTCTTCCCATTTGTCGTATGTACCTAAAAACCGTCCAGCAGATAAAAGCTTGGAAACATTTGAAGGTTTAAATCCTAGTTCTTGCAAAGCTGTTCGCAGTGCCTTTGTTATTCTCTTCTGTTGATATCCGTCTAGGTCAACAGAGAAAGATGTGATGACGAGTTGAAGAGCGCAACCTCCATATCGTTTCTCTAGTTCAAATGATTTGTTGTAGAATTCGAGAAGACCATTGGCAGCTTGCTTGCCAATTTGATTGACGATTGTTGCAGTGATAGAGTTATACCGTTGATCAATGCTTCCATCGTCATTTTTGAGTGTAATTAATTCTGCTAATTTCATACAGTTTGTTTGTTTTTTCCGTACGGAAATAGTTCCACCACTTACCGGTAGCTTGTCCTGATAAATGGTTAGGTATAGGAATCATCTGGATGTCAGGAAGGCATGTTCCGCGCCAGCTCCGCTGGTACTAAGGCCTCTTTTACATCCTGATTTCACATCATCTTGGAGTGGTCTGCTGTGCCGTTGTTCCATCACGTCACGCAAAGGGTAGGCTTCTTGGATCTAGCTGAGCTGCTGGTTGGTCTCAGTTCCTTGGCTTCCTACTTGCTAACCGCGAGTTACTCCTTTAAGGCATTCACAGCGGCTAATTTCTTTAGGCACGATTCCATCCGTGCTTTGGAGAATTGCTTTCTTCTCTACTATTAGTGTCCGTTTGGCTGTGATCAGTTGCGACACAATAGATCTGGCTGATTAGCTTTGGACTAGTTAATTGAACATGTATTCGCTCTGATAAATCTGCTTCAAGTCGCCATTTCCCTTGGCAAGCCTAGACAAGTTGTCATTGCTGACATTCAAATCATCAGCCAACTGACTAAGTGGATCACCATCACATACCTGCACAAAGCTTTTCCGTAGGCGCTCATGAGCATCTTCCATGTCGGTTGGAAGTACTGCTATGCAGTCGTGGATTGTGCATAAAGGTCTTTGCCAGTCATGGAATGCTGCTTTTAAGACTGCAGCATCGTATGAATGTACAAATTGAGGACTAAGACCAGTCTTTATTTCGATGTATTCGGAAGCTTGAGGTTTCCCAATCCAATACTGACTTTGCCTAGAAAATGTGTCTCGACTCTGATGGCATCAGCTGGTTGGTACTCGACATGCTGAATGATGTCACCAGTGGGCGTGCTCCAGGTATGAGACGTTGCACCTTGCTCTAGAGCAGTCTTTGCAAGCTTTTCAATCCAAGCAAGCGTCTCAAAAGCTGCTGGAAATACCTTTTTACTGGCCTTTCGCAGCAGGTCCGTCACCACTTTGGTGTCTTCGTAAGTGATCGGACTTGGATAGAGGTCTTCCTTGGTCAAAGCTTCAATGATGTCCTGACGATTAGTCCGGTATGAACCTCCATAAATAGCCACCATCAAGACAGGCTTTCCCAAGCTCCGGTGGATTAGATGCTCTGCCAGCCATGCATGCTCTGGTTCGGCCTCAGCTAACTCTCGTGCGACCCGGAGCACTTCCAGATAGGAGTCCTTAGGCGGAGCATCTGGATTCTCTTGAGGTGTCAGGTTGCTGAACTCCATCCCTTTTGGATCACGTCTCATAGCGCTCAGTAACTGCAAACCAGAGGCTGTTGCGTCGGCCGTAACGGGTACATGCCACAGCTTCTGCTGCTTCCTGAGTACGACCTTCACCCACTCAATGGCTAATTGCAGGAACTGCCATGGATCGTCAGCCTGTTCCCACTCAGTTGCATTACCAATGGGGTTGTTTGCAATGGCTTCAAGTAGTTGTGAGTGTGATCGTGTCCATTGGGATCGTTCATCGAAGGTTCCACGACTACCCAAGAACGCTGCTCCAACAGCCTGAGCGGCTATCTCTTCCGATTGCTCATCTAGTATGCAGCCTTCTGCGAATCGGGATAGAGATTTCTCAAAATCCGACTTCTGTCTCCCTAACCAAGCCTGTTGGTCGTAGAGGCGCCCTCTGAAGTCACATTCCCAGCTCAAGTAGAAGTGTGGTTCCTTGGAAAACTGCCTAGCCAAGGCCAGTACAGACATCGTTGTACGGGCTCTTTCAACCTGCTCATGGTGAGCTTCGTGAATGGAGTGTTGAAGCTTTCTCCAGGTAACTCGTTCTGCATGTTCCTTCGGCAGACTTTTGATGTGTTCAGGCATTGCCTGAGCCCTTCGAGGATCGTCTGTGACTGTCCTGAAACTTCCAACTGATATACCTTCTGCCCAGCACGCTTCAACGACCTTCAAGGCCTCCTGGTCGATGCACCAGACAGTGCGTTGAAGAGTATTGATTAGATCAAGTGCTGCTTGCCCAAACTGGCTATCGGAATGCATCCCTTTTCTTCCAGCACAAAGCGGATTGACCTGTCTGAGGAGCGCTGAGTGATAGCCGCCGGAGATGTTTTTTCTCGATGGCTGATCTTGCAGTTCCCAATCCAGTGGTGGCTCTACTCAAGGGGCCAAGACAAATAAGACCAGGAATCAATGTCAGACCTAGCCTTTTCAAGCCACTGACTAATAGCTGGTGATGGCAGCAGAACGTTCTCCGTCTTGTTGCGTGCCATCCGTTTTGGAGTCCGAGTGAACCAACCGGCATGAACTGCTGCCTCAATTAGGAAAAGCCCAATCCCTGTACGTACTTCCGATGCCCACGTTGGAAACAGATCGTCCTGTGCCCAGCCCTTATCAAGTAGTTGTTTTTCAACAGACAACTTGATTCCTAGATGCTTGTGGCGGGGTGATGAGTTTTTCTTTTTTTGCTGGGCATCGACAAGCCGTTCAGTATCTTCGCCGCCAAGTTTAATGTAGTAATTGATCCTTACTTCACTCTCCAGTACACGGCCAATTGTCGTAGCGACTTCAACTAGTTG
Organism: Synechococcus sp. AG-679-A04; assembly: GCA_003210775.1. Classification (GTDB taxonomy): domain Bacteria; phylum Cyanobacteriota; class Cyanobacteriia; order PCC-6307; family Cyanobiaceae; genus Synechococcus_C. The sequence goes on along the minus strand of QCUI01000011.1, from coordinate 5,180 downwards.
GTTGTTCCCGGTATCGATATAATCAATCATTTTCTTCATCGCGCAGTAGGCTACATAATCAACGCCAAGCTCTTCTGTTAGATCGTGAGTGTGAGTGGCGAATTGCCCCCATTTACTCGCCCTCCCTTGAATCGCTGTTTGTAACCGTTCTTTTAATACTTCTGAGTACGGCAAGAATAAGTTGCGAAACAACTCGCGACCTTCAGTTGTTCCTGATATATATGATTTGTCCTTCGCCTGCTGTAGGTCACGTCTTCGCTTTTTAACAGCTTCTCTATGAGACAGTTCTTCCAGTTCTTTTTGTCGTTTGGAAGTAATCATTAGAAGGAAGTTGGAATTCTTGGCCAGCTAGCAGCTGAGGTTTTGGTTGTGATTGTAAGGATTCGATCCCTAGCGTCATGCTTAGTATCTGCTGATGGTTTTATGAGTTCGCTCTTGCTAATGTCTGAGTACAGCAAAAGCCTTATGAAATCCAAGCTTCCGATTATCGCTGCATTGGCATCTATCGCCTGCATTGTTATGCCTTCGCACGCCTTGACTGCACAGCAAAAATTTGATCTTTGTCGATCAGTTATGGAGAATCGACCATACAATCCAGCCATAGATGGGCCATACCCTAAACCTACAAATTCGATAGGTTATGGAGCCTATCCGCCTCCAGAGCAGAGGGGGGTTTGGATTGATAATCAGTGCTGGGATTTCCCGAATATCTACGAACCATTCTAAAAAGGTTGCTGCCATGGGATCAGTTGTAGCGTATGGCCCTTTGTTGTATCTAAATTCGGGCTTTGATTAGAATGAGATCACAATCTTATTCGTGCACATACTTATGAAATCAAAGCTAGTCACCATCGCTGCATTGGTTTTTATTGCCATTGGCTTACCAGTAAAAGCAGAAGACACACGGATTAAAAATAGAATCTTTGTTGTTGGTATGCTTGCGAGGGTAGACTGCGCTGTAAGGTATCAAGGCTACGACCCAGTACTAGCAAAAGAACGAATACAAGAATATGTAAACGAGAACCCACATCTTAAGGCTGCATATATATGGGGAACAACATCAGATAAAGCAATGGAAGCCGTGCAGGCACTAAGGCCTTATCACGGTTTTGATTGCAGTGGTTTTATTCTTTCAGAAGAGAAGGCAGGCCAATTGATGCTGCCTTATTTAAAGTAGTCACCAATCCTGCAAACTCCTTCGCCTAGAGATTATGAAATCAAAGCTTCCGATCATTGCTACATTGGCAGCTATTGTTTTTACTGGATTACCGGCACAAACGTTAGAGAAAGAAGTTCACAGTAGAGGTAGGTCGGTTGTGTTTATTGCATTAGGAGAATGTCTTTTAAAGGCTGGAAAGATTTCGCAGGAAACCCTGGATGAAGGATACGTTAAATTCCATAAGAAGTATCCTTATATTAAATCAGCGTTTGAATGGGCATCTAATTCGCGTAATGGTCAAGAAGCAGTCAAAGCTATATCTCCTTATCTAGGTGCTGATTGCGCGAGTAAAGGAAATGATGAAGAGGCATTCAAAATAATGATGCCTTATCTGAAGTAGTTAATACGAGTTGACACACAATCAGCACTCACGCTTTGCGCCTGCTTGGTGTTTTTATAAGTTCGCTCTTGCTAATGCCTGACTACAACAAAAGCCTTATGAAATCAAAGCTTCCGATCATCGCTGTATTGGCATCTGTCACCTTTACTGGCTTGCCTTTGCAAGCATAAACAACACAAACGATGAATAGAGTTGAAATCCTTTCGCATATAACGGTGGCTCAATGCTACATAAATAAGGGAAGCGCTACAAAAGAAAGAGGAGATGAAATATTAGATGAGATCGTACAGGAGAACCCTCACCTCATTAATGCCTACCAATGGGCAATTTATTCGGACAATGCTAGAGCAGCTGTAAAAGCGATGGTTCCTTATTTAGGCGCTAATTGCACCGGCGATGTTATTGATGAAGATATAGAAAACGTGTTGATGCCTTACTTGGATTAGTGAAGTCGAGTTGGCACACAATCAGTAGTCATCGCACCTGTTTCGATTGTTTGATTACTCATTTCAATCCACACTTAATATCTTTAAGTTCAAAGTAGAGTTCGAGCAACTCTTCATCGGTCAGTCTGAGCTTGAAGTTCCTGCCATTGAAGGAGACACATTCATTATCGATAGGACTTGAATAGACTTGGCGGCCATCATCAAGTGTTAGTTCTTTTTTCAAGTTCATTGGATTGGTGATTGGTGAAAAAATTTTGCATTAAAAATCCAGCTATTCAATTCGTGAATTACTTCTAGGAATTGAACCGGGACTTTCTTTTAGAGTGGTGTAATCAAACGGTATTTGATCAACACCTGTCTCAGAAGAGTAGAAATGTCCATGCCTTTCTCTTGGGCTGCCATCTTCAGACGTGCTTTGTCTTCAGGTGTACAGCGCAGATAAATAACATCAGTCATCTTTGCACTTCTGCTAATCGTTCTTGCCATTTGTTTTGTCAGATTATGTTATTAAAAAAAATAGAGGTGGTCATAATCAGACAAAGCTGATGCCACTTCAACCCAGGTATTCAGCACCAGCCTTGGTGTGTTCTTCCCGCCTACAATTGCAAATCACCGCTTACACTAGTTTGACTGGCGTCTGCATGCATTTATGCTAGTTTAACTAAACTTTTTAATACTAGTAAATTTCCCGAATATGAGGCGCCTTCTGCTGATTGCTACGATTTGTCTTTCCGTGTCTCCCTTGTCTGCAGAGAGTGTTTATGACGAATTCTTGGATACTCTCAGACTTCAACAGGATCAAGGCTGTGACACATCCTATGTTGGAGGCTTTGTATCATTGTATCAATCACTTATACTGTTGTGCGATTTAAGCAAGAACAACGATATTAGGCGCGAAATATTTGATAAGTATGCTTCTCAGGTTATCGAAGTTTTAGGATCTGGGAATGCAACAAATACCAAGGCTGCACTTATGTACGCACGAAGAACATGTGGTCAGAAAGGTATTGAATTGCCAGTCAATCTCGAGATGAAGGAAAAAGCGGAGAGACTTGATGATGAAATCAAGCTCCACCTTTTGGCTTATAATGACATAAGTGGGCATCCAGATGGCATAAGGGACGACAAGCTCGCCTGCTCGGAATTAAGAAATTCAGTTGTAAAAACCAAGGTTAATTTGTCCTTATTGAAAGAATATAAGCCTAGTGTTGAATGGGATCGCCATTTACGCAATGGTAGGCTGCGGCTTGAGGAGCACTGCAATTCCAGGAATTTTTAAACCCTGGCTTGAGGTCAGGGTTTCTCCCCTGTATACGTGCCGGGTTAGAAATCAACCTTCCCCTGTATACGGGTCGGATTGCCTCAGATTCCAGTCAGAGAAAGACAATCACTAACAGGCTTGGAATGGCTCAGAGAGGTTCTTCCTCAAAGGGCCGCCCTTAGATTTTTGGCTTTCCCCCTAATAGTCCGCCCTTAGCTTTCCTCTCTAATATTCCGTCCTTAGATTTTGGCTTCGTCCTTATAGTTCCGCCATTGGCTTCTGTATAAGTCCGCCATTGCCAAAGATGGCAGTCAGAGACACAATGCAGTCAAGAGATAAAAGGTTCTCCCTGTATAAGTGAGTGGTTGCCTTTCTCCCTGTATAAGTGGGTGTTTAAAGCTTTCCTCTCTGTATAGTTGAGTGGTTAGAGTATTCCTCTATGTATAATTGAGGGACCACCTCCCTCTGTATAATTGAGTGTTTGGCAATTGAGCCCTCAGAGTCTCTAGAACGGGCCTTAAGTATCATCGCGCTAGATTTATCTACATCAGATTAGAGGCACCTTGTAGACGCTTACAGCGGTCATAGGGCTAGTAAAACAGTGGGAAGTTAGCGCCATTAAATAGACACCCTGCTCCTTAGGTTTACTGCACCTGTACCCTTTCAAAGCGCGAGAGGCACCTCACTTAGAAAGGCTCTGGTTTGTAACAGCCCTCTTCGCAAGGGGGTTCTACGTGCTCGTGTCCACCAGATAATCCTGACAACTCTTCGTCAGTCAGCTCTTCCTTGAGCTCCGGCGACTCGTTCTCTTTCATGTCGTCCTTGATGTTCTTTGGGTCTTCCATGGTGTTGATAGGAGAGTTTCTAAACCGTAGGAGGGCTTACTCTTGCCCTCCGCTTTCTTTATGACTTCATTTTGTCCGGAGCAGGCCTTGCATCTTCCCCCAATAAAACATCTCCATTACTCATGTCCCTAAACTCGACTGCGCCTCCACTAACACCCTTTAGTTCTTCGTCGGTTAAATCTTTTGTTGTGAACTTCGACGGCATGCCACCGGATAGTGCTGACAACTCTTCCTCAGCCAACTCTTCCTTGAGTTCCGGTGACTCCTTCTCTTTCTTGTCGTCCTTGATGTTCTTGGGGTCTTCCATGCTGTTGCTACAAGGGTTGTTCAAACCTTAGCAACGGTATGACAAGCTCCTTGCTCTTTGCACACTCATTTTCTGATTTTGAGTGATCTATAAAAAGATTGTATTATTGGGAGTTTGGCATTATGTTATTTATTTTTCATTTGATTGATCTGATCCTTCAGGTCACTCAGCTCTTTCAAAACATCAGCGTTGCATTGGTCTGGTGACTGTGGTCTGCCTTGAGTAGGAGACCTTTCCTCGCCTGACCCTTTAAGCCCTTTGAACATCAAACCACCGCCAATAGCAATCATCGCGATATAAACAGCAAGTTGCCAAAGCGTTGTCTGCATGAACGACATTCTCACGCTGTTCAGCACTCCCAGCAAAAGAGCTGACAACGAAGCCCAAATCAATAGCTTTGACCACCTCTCATATGCGCCTGCAAAAGCCATACAAAGTCCAATACCAAGTGGCAGCAGGAGTAATCCCATACCTGGGCTGCCCCAGGGGAAGGCAAACCCAGAGCCCCAACCTCGTCCATAACCAGACCTGACCGCACCTCCGATAGCCATCGGCGCTCTTACCATCACTTGGTTTGACAGAAGAAAGACGCCAGCAGCAAAGAAGCAGCCACCAATGATGAATTGAACGAAGTCTGATAGTGGATTGGATTTGTTCATTGACTTGCTAGATGATGATTCTCAAAATTGTTTTGTCGGGAGATCGATGGCGACTACTCAACGCCCCCTGCTTTTCCCTTTCGGGTCTTGTATAGCTCTCAGC
>QCUI01000010.1 GCA_003210775.1 Synechococcus sp. AG-679-A04 | reverse complement strand
ATGCCCAGATTCAATGGCAGAGATTCTGTGATCTTCTCTGGCACCACGAGGACCTCGGAATGTGGCTGGATGTCAGTCGCATGCACTTGAATAATGCTGAGCTTGAAGAGCTCACACCCAGACTGGAAAAGGCTTTCGAGGCAATGAAGGCCCTTGAGAACGGTGCCATCGCCAATGCAGACGAAAGTCGTCAGGTTGGTCATTACTGGCTGAGACATCCTCAACTGGCTCCTGATCCGGAAGTGAGTCAGCACATCGCTTCCGAAATTGATCAGATCGAGCAGTTCGGAAAGGCGGTCATCAAAGGAACGATCAAGTCTCCGACTGGTCAACCCTTCACGGATGTGCTCTGGATCGGCATCGGTGGCAGTGGACTCGGCCCCCTGCTGATGATCCGCGCTCTTCAGGACAAGGGGGCAGGACTTCCTTTCCACTTCTTCGACAATGTGGATCCGAACGGAATGAGTCGGGTCCTTACCGAGCTTGGTGATGCTCTACGCACCACCTTGGTTGTGACGGTGAGCAAATCCGGAGGGACAGCTGAGCCTCATCTGGGAATGGAGCAGGCACGCCATCGCATTAAGGCGGCGGGAGGGAACTGGTCGGCACAGGCTGTGGCGATCACCATGGCCAACAGCAAGCTCGACAAACAGGCTGTTGATGAACAATGGCTTCAGCGTTTCGACATGTTCGACTGGGTCGGAGGCCGTACCAGCATCACCAGTGCTGTTGGTCTGGTTCCGGGAGCTCTGATCGGATCTGATATCCGCAGTTTCCTGGCAGGTGCGTCTCAGATGGACGAAGCCACTCGTGAGAGTGATGTGCGCCGCAACCCTGCAGCACTGATGGCAGCAGCCTGGTACTCGGCCGGGGGAGGCAAGGGCAAGCGCGACATGGTGGTGCTCCCCTATCGCGATCGTCTGGAGGTGTTCAGTCGTTACCTGCAGCAGCTGGTGATGGAGTCTCTCGGGAAGCGCCTCGATCGCAATGGTGATGTGGTCCATCAGGGCATTGCCGTTTATGGCAACAAGGGGTCAACGGATCAACACGCCTACGTTCAGCAACTTCGAGATGGTGTCGACAATTTCTTCGTGACCTTCATCGAAGTGCTTCGTGATGTGGAGGACATCCCCGAGATCAACGGAGAACGGCCTGGAGACTTTCTTGATGGATTCCTTCAAGGAACCCGCTCGGCCCTGACTGAAGGAGGACGTCAGAGTCTGAGTATCAGCATGCGTCAGTTCGATGCCCGCCGACTTGGCGCTCTGATTGCACTTTTTGAGCGTGCCGTGGGCTTCTACGGAGAACTGGTCAATATCAATGCCTATCACCAGCCGGGGGTGGAGGCCGGCAAGAAGGCTGCAGCAGCGATCCTCAAACTCCAGCTCCAGGTTGAGGAAGTCCTCAGCGATGGTGTGTCTCGCTCAGTTGTGGAGATCCAACAGGCCATCGGTGAGGGATCGGTTGAAGCTGTCTTCTGGATTGTGCGCCATCTCACCGGTAACAATCGCGGCTATCAGGCACAGGGCGACTGGAACAAACCGGCAACTCTGCGTTTCAGTCAATCCTGATTGGCATTCAGGAAGGCACCAGATTCACAAGCTTTCCAGGCACCACAATCACCCGTCTGGGCGGCTTGCCGTCCAACCAGCGCTCAGCCACTTCGCTGGCCAGCGCGAGGGCTTCAAGTGTTTCCTTGTCGCAGTCAGCTGGAACCTGAATGGTTCCACGCACCTTTCCCTTGACCTGAATCACGAGATCAACAGTGTCTTGTACGAGTGCTTCTGGATCATGGACAGGCCAGGCCTGGTGATGAACACTGCCTTCTCCACCGAGTCGAACCCAGAATTCCTCTGCAAGATGCGGTGCAAACGGAGCTAGCAGCCTGATTAGTGCTCCCATCGCCTCCACCTGGACCGGTCTTGATGCTTTAAGTACAGGTCCTGAAAGACTGTTCGAGAGTTTCATCAACTCCGAAATCGCCGTGTTGAACTGGAAATCGCCGCTTAGATCCTCACCCACAGCCTGAATGGCCAGATGAACAGCCCGTCTAATCCCTGTTTCTAATTCCGAAAGCTCTGCGGGAGTTGCTGTTGAGTCGTTGCTGAACAGTTGATCCGGTGCTGTCACTTTCCTGACGCTGTCCACCAGACGCCAGAGACGTTGAAGGAAGCGAAACTGACCTTCCACATCGGCGTCATCCCACTCAAGATCTTTCTCCGGTGGTGCTTTGAAAAGGATGAACATCCGAGCCGTGTCCGCTCCATACCTGTCAATGACCAGTGCTGGATCGACTCCGTTGTGCTTCGACTTGGACATTTTTTCGAACAGCACCTCAAGCTCCCCTCCGTCGTCGGGATCAGTGGGAGCACCCTGATCGGCAACCAGAGCTGGAGCGACATATTTCCCGGTACGTGGATTGCGGTAGGTCACCCCTTGCACCATTCCCTGAGTCAACAGCCGCTCGAACGGCTCATTAATTGAGATCAGTCCGCGATCCTTCAGTGCTTTGGTGAAAAATCTCGAGTAAAGCAAGTGCAGAATGGCGTGCTCAATGCCTCCCACGTACTGCTGAACGGGCAACCACCGCTTCACGGCCTCTTTGTCAAAAGGACGTTCGAAGTTGTGAGGATCAGCAAATCGCAGGAAATACCAGGACGAACACATAAAAGTGTCCATGGTGTCTGTCTCGCGCCGTGCCGGCTTCCCACAGATTGGACAGGGGACTTTCACCCAGTCATCAAGTGCGGCAAGAGGTGATCCCCCTTTGCCAGCCAGATTGACGTCTTTGGGCAGAGCCACCGGTAACTGATCTGCTGGAACCTGCTGTGCGCCGCAGTCAGGGCAATGAATGATTGGAATCGGACAACCCCAGTAGCGCTGTCGCGAGATCAGCCAATCTCGAAGCCTGTATTGCCGCTTGGCTCGCGCCCAACCTTTTGTCGTTCCGTGTGCGGTGATGGTCTGCTTGGCCTGGTCATTGCTTTGTCCATCGAACGCTCCGCTGTTCACCAGTGCTCCAGGCCCTGTCCATGCCTCACCGTCGTTGAGGTGTTCGTCAGCGCCGTCCACCTGGATCACGCGCTTCACAGGAAGTTCGTATGTCCGTGCGAAGAGGAAATCGCGTTCGTCATGGGCGGGCACTCCCATCACTGCTCCGGTCCCATAACCCGCCAGGACGTAGTCAGCCACCCAAATCGGCACGTTCTGACCGTTGGCCGGATTCACCGCCTCGGCACCCGTGGCGACACCCCGCTTGGGACGATCATCCGCCGTGCGCTCATCATTGGACAGGTCGCCGACAAGATCGCGGAAGGCTTGGACGGATTCACGCTGTTCGGCAGTGGTGAGAGCATCAACCAAAGGATGTTCAGGGGCCAGAACGACGTAACTGACACCGAACAGGGTGTCAGCCCTGGTTGTGAACACAGTGATCGTGGCGTCTTTGTGGCCATCCACCTGGAAGTCGATTTCAGCCCCGATCGAGCGGCCGATCCAGTTGGCCTGCATTGTGCGGACCCGCTCAGGCCAACCCTGCAGCAGATCCAGGTCGTCGAGCAGTGAATCCGCGTACTGGGTGATTTTCAAGAACCACTGCTTCAGGTTTTTCTGCTCGACCAGCGCACCGGATCGCCAGGAGCGCCCTTCGGAATCAACTTGCTCATTGGCAAGCACCGTCTGGTCGATGGGGTCCCAGTTAACAGTTGCTTCTTTCTGGTAGGCCAGGTCTGCTGAATGCAACTCAAGAAAAAGCCACTGCGTCCAGCGGTAATAGTCCTCATGGCATGTGGCCAGTTCTCGTGACCAGTCGATCGATAGACCCAGACGACCGAGCTGATTGCGCATTTGTTCAATATTTCGGTCCGTCCAGACCCCGGGGTCCACGTTGCGTTCAATCGCTGCGTTTTCAGCAGGCAACCCAAAGGCGTCCCATCCCATCGGATGCAGCACAGCATCACCGCGCATGCGCTGGGCTCTGGCGATCACATCAGTGATCACGTAGTTCCGAACATGCCCCATATGAAGGCTGCCGGAGGGATATGGAAACATCGAAAGCGCATAAAACGCCTTTTGGCCAGGCCCTGGCTCTTGCGTTTGATAAAGAGCCTCTTGGTCCCATTTTCGCTGCCACTGTTCCTCGAGTAGGGAGGGGTCGTAGCGATCGGACAGCCCCGAGGTGGATTCGGGTATGGATGAGAACTGCGGGGCTGTCACATCAGGAGAACACCTGCGAGAGATCGTGACACAGCTTGAGTCCTTTCTCTTGCTGCAGTCCTGAAGTCGCTCAGGCCAAGGGGCGAATGGTGAGCACAGCCAGTCGATTGATCAAGATGGGGTCGTGGCTTTCGTCCTTTTGGAGCGCGAAGTACTGAGGATCCTGCCAAGCGAGTCGGCCATCCAATCTGCGGCCATCATTCAGCTCGATTCCGAGCACGCGCTGCTCACGAATCCACGACTGAATCAACCGGATACCGGGCAAGCTGGGATCAAAGCCCGTTGAATCCATGGTGTGGAAATAAAAAAGAGCGTTTCTCCTGCACTCCAGCAAAGACCCATGACAACGTCAATCAGGCGAGAGGGGTGCGTCGTTCAGTGATCGAGTGATCCTGCAGACTGATCGTGCCAAAGCCTGATGACAAGGCATCAACCTTTCCTGCACCAGCGAAGTACTGATCACGGTCTTGATCGTTGAACTTAATCCCTGAGACAAGAGAGCAATTGCTCATCGCACTGACGAATCAGTGGGCATCCATGTTGGATCAACTGGATGAAGGTGATTTCACCCCTGAAGATTTTTATGAAATCCGTAAAGTGGATTCTGATGATGAGTTGGTGAGGGAGAGCGGCTGTCAAACAGATGAGGAACTGAATCAATTCCTAAACGACTGGTTTTACAGTGGATTCTGGACTTCACCCTGATCAAAAATGATGTTTGAGCAAGTGCTGCTGTGATGGCACCTCGATAGCTGTAAATGCCACGATTGATTGAACCGTTTTTAAGCGGGATGATCGATGAGTCTTTTGATTTAACTGTTCAGATCAAGATGTCGCACGACTTCGGGATAAGCGTGATACAAATTGATATCAGCATGGCAATGAAGATGGTGAAGATGGGTTAACCTGTGTCTAAATTCGGTTCTTAATGGCAATGGTTTGCTCAGTAAAGCTATTATTTTTTGTCGTATTAGGACTCTGCCTGGAGGGCTGTCAATATTTTATGTCTCCTCAGAAAATGTTGGAAAGTACTGAGGCTGATGAGCTCTGCTATCAGTGGAAGGAGGAATCAAGACGGGAAGTCGTCAGATTCGGCATGGACTATGCGTTATTCAATAGACGCTGCAAGTTGAACCCTGATCAGTCGTTGTATCTTGGTTATGAGGGAGAGTATTTGACTGGCAACCAAGAGCAAGATGAGAAAATTATGGCGAAATGGACAGTCGTGAAGACATTCAGGCTTAAGAATTGATGCTGTGCAGGAGGCTGTCTGTTAGGCCGATTTCGAGCTTCAGGCAGGGAAGTCAATGCTGTTGATCAACGTATCGTTTGATTCGTCTTTGTGATGCAATCATCTGATCATTGCTTCTCGTTTTTCTGCCTCTACCATTAAATTAGTGTTGATTTTGCAGAAAATTTTATGTTGAATTTTTTACTACTTCTCATTCTACCCCTCGTGGCAATGCTCGGGGGTTGGGCAATTCTCTCATCAGCAACCTGAATCGAAAGCTTCTAGTAATTAATATGGGAAGCAGGGATCTGCCCAGATTGAGTGCTGGTGTTGCACAGAGCTAAGCAGGGTTGAGTGTTGAATATCAATTCTCGAAATCCTGTAATGTGCTGGTATCACAGACTTATTCTGAATGCTGACGTTCAGTAAATATCAAGGGCTTGGCAACGACTTCATTTTGATGGAAGGACGTTCCGGACAATTGCCTACCGAGATTCATAGCCCGGATCCGGGCTGGGTCCAACGCCTTTGTGATCGACGGTTCGGCATTGGAGCTGATGGATTGATCCTGGCTCTTCCTCCGGAGAAGGATGCTGAGCTACGCATGCGCATCTTCAATGCCGATGGGTCTGAAGCAGAAATGTGCGGCAATGGAATTCGTTGTCTTGCGCGCTTCCTCGCTGACAGCGATGGAGATGGTCCCGGACGTCGATGGTCGATCGAAACCCCCGCTGGTCTGATCATTCCTGAACTTCAGAACGATGGCCAGATCCGTGTGGATATGGGAGCTCCTTTTCTTGAGCCTGCCTCTGTACCCACCACCCTCTCGGCTGATGCAAGCGGACTTCCTGTGGGCGAACTCAACCTTGGTGGAGACACCCTTGGACTCGCCGCAGTGGGTATGGGAAATCCCCATGCAATCGTCCCCGTCGACGATCTCAACTCCATTCCTTTTGAGCGCTGGGGAGCGGAGCTGGAGTGCCACGAGATCTTCCCGGCCAAGACCAATGTGCATTTTCTGAAGGTGCACGGACGCTCTCAGCTTGAAATCAGAGTGTGGGAACGAGGCGCTGGTCCCACTCTTGCTTGTGGCACCGGTGCCTGCGCAACGCTCGTGGCTGCAGTTCTTCTCGGTCTCAGCGATCGGGAAGCGACTGTTGAGTTGCCGGGTGGTCCTCTTCAGATCAGCTGGGAGAACAATGCTGCATCGGTGTTCATGACTGGGCCTGCCATTTCCGTGTTCGATGGTGTTCTCAACCCTGATCTCATTCCGTTTCAGACTTCAATTACTGCCTTCAACACTGATGAAGCATCGGTGGTGAAGGCGGAACAAGCTGCACCCTTCAAAGCAGCCAGCAGTGAGTCCGACAATCGCCTACCAGCTGATGCGTGTTCCGAGGAGGAAGCCCAGTCCAGAGCTCAGGAATTTCTTGCCTCCAACTCATTGGATTCGATGATCAACATCGCCACTGAATCCTTGGAACAGCGAACCCTTTCGCGTCTCCAACGCGATACCCAACTCTGAGAGACGTGTGATCTATCTCGATGCCTGCGCCACGGCCCCCCTCAGGCCTGGGGTGCTTCAACGCATGATCGAGACCCAGGATCAGGCCTGGGCTAATCCTTCCAGTCTTCACGGCTTCGGCTTGAAAGCTGCTGAAGCTCTCGAGAGGGCCCGCTCTCAGATTGCCGTAAACCTCTGTGCAGATCACCAGGATGTGGTCTTCACCTCTGGTGCCACTGAATCCATTCATCTGGCAATTCATGGGCTTGCTGCCTCATGTTCACCAGGCCGGATTGTGATCTCTTCGGTGGAACACCCCGCCGTCTCCGGGGCAGCACATCTGCTGTCTATGAGCGGCTGGGACGTGACCGAATGGCCTGTTGATCAGCTGGGCAGGATCAGGCTGGAACTTCTGGACCAGCTGTTGGCGCCACCCACCCAGATCGTGTCTCTGGTCTGGGGCCAGGGTGAGGTCGGCACGATTCAACCTCTGCTGACCGTTGCGGATGCTTGCAGATCAAGGGGGATTCCCATACATACCGATGCCACTCAGGTCCTTAGCCAGGGACTTCCCAGCTGGAAGCAATTACCTGTTGATTTACTGAGCTGCTCGGCCCACAAAAGCGGAGGACCGAGAGGGATCGGCCTGCTGATGACTCGGGAGTCGCGCCGCTCGGAGCTGAAGCCGCTCCTTTCAGGCGGTGGACAGGAGGGAGGCCTCAGAAGTGGTACTGAATCTGTTGTTCTGGCTGCCGGCATGGCCGCTGCGCTGGATCAGATCGAGTGCTGTCCTCCAGCCAATCTCGCTCGATCAGGACGAGGCATCGCTGCACTTCGAGATGGTTTACGCGACCGATTGCTCAGGGATGAACGGCTGACGCTCTGTGGTGATCCAGAGAACCGGCTGCCTCACCATCTGTCACTGCTGGTCAGCGATCACAACGGCAAGCCTGTTTCAGGGCGTGGTCTTGTTCGCAGTCTTGATGCGTGCGGATTGGCGGTGAGCAGCGGCAGTGCCTGTTCATCTGGAAAAGACAGCGATAGCCCCGTCTTGGTCGCCATGGGCCTTCCAGAGACCGTGCGCCGATCCAGCATCAGAATCAGTCTCGGGCCGTGGATTGAGCGCAAGCAGCTTGATGAGATCGTGCAGCGCTTCGATGCCGGTCTAGAGCAGGCACTCTGCAGTTGATGCTCCAGCGGCTGTACGCTCCGCCCCAACGATCTGACAGAACCTGTTGAGCGCCGTTCTTCCCGCTGATCTCTCTGAAGCTGAACAGCGGACTTTCGTTGCTTTATGTGAGGTCCTCAGCACCAAACGTCGTGGTCGCTGGCAAGTGACATGGAAGTTCGAGGGCCTTCGGTTACTCGGACCCTCCATCAGACTGTCTCAGGCCCTGAGGGACAGCGGTATCGGTCTGCTGCTGGCCTGGCCAGATGCAGGTGCTGCAGCGCTGGCCAAGCGTGATGGACCTGAAATTGCCGAGTGCTGCGTCGATCTGAATCAGTTGCAACGCGACCCTGCCTGGGCCGGGCGTGGTGATCTCTTACTGATTGTTGGCGCTCAACCAAGCGATTACGAAACAGTGGAGGCGATCTGCGCTCAGTGGTTTGAACCAGTTGTGCTGTTGAACAGCCGTCTTGAAGATGCCGCAGTCGGAATCGGCAGCGTGGCTCGTCAACGACGAAAGGGATTTATGTCCACATGGCAATCGGCCTTTCATTTGGAACCCTTTCTTCAAGGAGCTCTTTTGCAAGAACATCAGCAGCAATGGGACCTCTTCCGACAGGACCCGGATGGATATCGCTGGGTTCAGCAATTCGATGCTCGTCCGGATCAGGAACAGATTGACGAGGCTCTTGCCAGTGCAGGGGATGGTTTGAGGCAGACCCTCGGGGCAATGGATCGCTTCATCGACGATCTGCGTGGTTGATACCCAGGCGCATCACTTTTAGTGTTGCCATCTCAAGCTCACTCCTATGGCCTTCTCTGATCGCCTTCGATCAATCTCCATCATTGACGCAGCCGCGGCGGTTGTTGCTCTGGTGGCTGTCGGAGGTGTGTTGTGGAGTCCGAAGCTCAGCAACACGGTCGCCAGGGCCACAGGGGCCATCAAACCGGTGGAAGTCACTGTCGACGTCCGCAACACCAGTGCTTCGGATCCTGATCAACTGATCGCGGAAGCTCTCAAATCAGGTCGTACCTCCCTGGTGATCCGTAATCAGCCCGCTGGAAGTGTGCAACTGATCAGAGTCGATGACATCAGGCGTCAGCTCGCATCCGTTCTTCCTGATGGCAGCGTTGTGATGGCTGATGACCCCAATAGGGAGATCCAGGGCATGCTCGATGCCCGTTTCGTTCTCCAAGGTGACGCCACAGTCACTTCATCCGGTGTTGTGATGGCAGGTACAAAACTGAAAGTGGGAATTCCTGTAGAACTTGAGGGCCGTTTCTATCGGGTGAACGGAATCGTCAGTGGAGTCTCCTTGCAATGAGAACAATGTTCCTCACCTCTGGACTTCTCCTGACTCCTCTGGCCATGCCTGTGGCAGCCAGACAGGTTGTTCCGCTGAACATCCCGTCGCCGCCGCCGACCGAGCAGCCATTACCCCAGCTGCAGCGTGGCCGTTCTTGCCCAGCTCTTGTCAAGGCTCTCAGAACCAATGTCGGAAGCGAAGCAAGAGTTTGGTCCGTCACTGTTCTCAATAGCGATGGAGATGTTCTTGGGGACGTCAACGGTGCCGTCCCAAGAATTCCAGCTTCCAATCAAAAACTGATCAGTACGGCCTATGCCCTTGATCGGCTCGGCCCTGATTTCCGATTGAAAACCCGTCTGATCCAGAGGCCAGACGGCTCAATGGAATTGAACGGCCAGGGAGATCCAGATCTTGGTATCGCAGGTCTTCAACGGTTCGTTCTTGCCGCTCTTCGTCAGGGCGGCGCTAGAGGGAACTCAGTCGAGGCCGTAAAACTGATGGTGCGGGAGGAGCCTCGCAGCAACTGGTGGCCGAGCGATTGGCATCCTGCCGATCGAGGTTATGCCTATGGCGCTCCGATTACGCGTCTGGCTCTCACCAGCAATGCCGTTGGTGGTGCTGTGAGCGATCCCTATTTGCGCCTGCAGAGACTGTTCCAGCAAGAAGCGATACGTCGCGGAGGAACGGTCCAGATCCAGAGGGGGCAACCTCTTGTTGGAACGATTTCAGCTACGCATCAGGACTCCGTGGTGCTGCATGAGGAAAGCTCTGCTGCCATGCATGCACTGCTCAGTCTTGCCAACACTGAGAGCCATAATTTCACCGCTGAGGTGCTTATGCGCCAGGCTTCAGGGCTTTGGGACGTCAGGGCGGCTGCCCGTGCAACGGAGCGCTGGATGTACGAGCAGGGGGTGCCGATTCAGGGCCTGCGAGTGGCCGACGGCAGTGGACTTTCACGAAACAATCGGGTCACGAGCAACACAATTGCTGCTCTGCTGATGCGCATGGATCAGCATCCGTATTCCGCGTATTACCAGGCCTCAATGGCCATTGCCGGGCAGAGAGGCACTCTGCGCAATCTGTATCGTGGCTCAGTTCTTGATGGACGCTTCCGGGGCAAAACAGGAACTATCAGCGGCGTTCGGAGCATTTCTGGTTACCTGCAAACCGTGGACGGCCCTAGGTACGTGAGCATGATTTCCAACGGATCTGTGAGCCCCAACACGGTGATGGGGCAAATCCTGCGATCCGTCCAGAGGTTCAGCCCATGCCCCTCATCTTTCGTACCCGCGACGCGGCCCGACGTGCTCGGCTGATCGGAACGGTCTTGCCGTCCTTGGTTTCAACCTCGGATGGCTCTTGACGCCCAGTCTGGATTTTGACCAATTCTTGGCGTCCGGCCAGGACCACTTGAGCCATCTCCTTGAGCCTCTGCTCGAGTTCACCGAGGGTCTGTTCGGCATAACGGTTTGCCCCATCCTGCACATTCCCAGCTTCTTGGCGGCTCCGCTGAATCAGCGATTCACACTGCTGCTGTGTCTGCTGTCTGAACTGCAGTGCATCCTGGTGAAGTCGCTCGGCTTCAGTCTGAGCTTCTTTCTGCAGACGAAGTCCTTCAACACGAATTTGCTCGAGTTCTTGGAGTGACTGCTGGCGATTGCGCTCATGTTGCTCGGTCAGCTGTCGCTTGAGTTCGTTGGCTTCCTGATCGAGTTGTTGCCGGCGTTGCAACGACTCCTGCTCAAGCTGTTGGCGACGGGAAGCGAACTGCTGCTCAAGCTGTGCATGCTTCGACTGCATGTCCTGCTCCATCTGGGCGGACTGCTGACGGACGCCTTGCAACATCTGTTCGCACTGTTGGCGAACCTGTTCACGCATTTCGTTGACCTGACGTTCCGCCTCCTGACGGATCGATGCCTGGGCAAGAAGCTGTTCGCGTTGTTGCTGGGCTTTATTGACGATCTCGTCGGCCTGTATGCGGGCTGTGGAAATGAACTCATCCCGCTTCTGGAGCAGCTGATCGGCCTGCTCGACCTGGCCGGGCACTGCTTCGCGGACCGCATCAAGCAGCTCAACAGCATCCTGCTCGTTGACGAGCCTTCCGCCACTAAAGGGAACGCGACTTCCCTCCAGCACGATCTCCTCGAGCTGGTCGAGCTGGTCGAGTACGGAGAACCGGATCTCGCTCATCGCTGAGGTTGGTTGAAAGCCGAATTAAAGAACCTCATGAGGTCCTCCGCCACCACCGGGGGGACCATATGGTCGACAGATCCGCCGAAACGGGCCACTTCCTTCACTACAGAACTGCTGAGAAAGCTGTAGTGAGCTGACGTGCTGAGGAACACTGTCTCAAAATCCGGATCCAGTGACCGGTTTGTATGGGCGATCTGCAGCTCGTATTCAAAGTCGCTCATCGCACGCAGACCACGCAGGATGAGTCGCGTTCCACTGGCTCTGGCGCAGTCAACGGTGAGACCATCAAAACTGATCACACTCACATTGCTGAGATGGACTGTCGAGAGACGGATCTGATGAAGTCGCTCATCCAGCGAGAAGGCGGGTGACTTTCCTGGGTTCTGAAGCACCGCAACAATCAGTTCTTCCACAAGGGATGATCCGCGTTCAATCAGATCAAGATGACCGAGGGTCAAAGGGTCAAAGCTGCCTGGATAGAGCGCTTTCATCGCGACAACCTCAGCGGGTGCTGGCCGGATCCTATGCACACCAGCATCACTAGATTCTCGGCATGCCCACCCTGCTCGAGCAACCGGATCGCCTTGAACGTCGGCTGAAGGACATCCCGACCGAACCTGGTTGCTACTTGATGCGTGACGCTGAGGATCGTCTGCTTTACGTCGGCAAATCCAAGAGTCTGCGCAGCAGGGTGCGCAGTTATTTCCGCAGCCGACACGATCTGAGTCCACGCATCCGCTTGATGGTGCGTCAGATCTCTGAGATCGAGTTCATCGTGACCGATAGCGAGGCGGAGGCCCTGGCGCTCGAGTCCAATCTGATCAAGAACCAACAGCCTCACTTCAATGTGCTGCTCAAGGATGACAAGAAATATCCCTATCTCTGCATCACCTGGAGTGAGGCTTACCCGAGAATTTTCATCACCAGGCGTCGACGCTTTCGCAGCCCTTTGGATCGTTTCTACGGTCCTTACGTCGATGTGGGTCTGCTGAGAAGGACACTGTTTCTCGTGAAACGGGTTTTTCCGCTCAGACAACGCCACAGACCACTGCATCAGGATCGAACCTGTCTGAATCACAACATCGGGCGCTGCCCTGGTGTCTGTCAGGAACAGATCAGCTCAGAGGATTACCACCGCACGCTGCGCAAGGTGGCGATGGTGTTTCAGGGTCGTAGCGATGAGCTTCAGGAACTGCTCCGTCAACAGATGGATCGCTACGCCGAACGTCTGGATTTCGAAGCTGCCGCGAAAGTGCGTGATCAGCTCAAGGGACTTGATCAGCTCACTGCAGATCAGAAGATGAGCTTGCCTGATGCTTCCGTCAGCCGTGATGTGATCGCTATGGCGGCCGATGAACGGCTTGCGGCCGTTCAGCTGTTTCAGATGAGGGCGGGCAAGCTTGTTGGTCGATTGGGATACATGGCTGACGCCTGCAATCAGGATCCTGGACAGATCCTCCAGCGGGTGATTGAGGAGCACTACAGCCAGGTGGATGCTGTTGAGATCCCTCCTGAGTTGTTGGTTCAGCATCCATTACTTCAACAACAGCTCCTCGAGGAGTGGCTAACGGAACAGCGCGAACGCAAGGTTCAGATTCACTGCCCGAAGCAGCGTCAGAAAGCAGATCTGATTGAACTGGTTCAGCGCAATGCCGACTATGAGCTTCTACGGGCGAAACAAGGTCAGGAGCAGCAGGCTTTAGCCACCGAGGATCTCGCTCAGCTGCTTGAGCTGCCCTCGCCGCCTCGACGGATCGAGGGCTACGACATCAGTCACATTCAGGGCAGCGATGCCGTTGCATCCCAGGTGGTGTTCATTGATGGGTTGCCGGCAAAGCAGCACTATCGCAAGTACAAGATCCGCAGCAGCAGCATCAGGGCTGGGCACAGCGACGATTTCATGGCCATGGCTGAAATCATGCGGCGCCGCTTCCGCCGTTGGTCCCGCGCCAAGGCGGAAGGGATCGATGTCGGAGCTCTTCGTCATAGAGGTGGAAGTGCTCTGCAGACCGATGGTCTCAACGACTGGCCGGACGTGGTGATGATTGACGGTGGAAAAGGTCAACTCTCCGCTGTGATGGAAGCTCTCAGAGAACTGGACCTCCACGAGGATCTCAATGTCTGCTCGCTTGCCAAGCAGCGAGAAGAAATTTTTATGCCAGGTGAAAGTCATCCGTTGGAGAGTGAACCCGATCAGCTCGGCGTGGCTCTGTTGCGTCGACTTCGGGATGAAGCTCACAGGTTTGCCGTGAGCTTCCATCGACAACAGCGTGGTGAGCGAATGAAACGTTCACGCCTGTCTGACATTCCCGGCGTCGGTCCAAAACGGGTGAAGGATCTGCTGGCCCATTTCCATTCCATCGACGCCATTCAGCTGGCAACGGTGGAGACCCTCACGCAAGCACCCGGTGTCGGACTGGCGCTGGCGCAAGACATCCATCGCTTTTTCCACCCTGATCAGGATGCAGAGCAGGATGGGCAGATTCCAGACTCAGGCTCCTCGACACCATGATCCGTGCTTTCAGATTGGCCGCACTGGTGATGGGTCTCATGATCGGTTTGATTTCTCCTCGCGCGGTCATCGCCTCGCCGGGACTCTGCACAGGACCTGTGTGTGCGGATGACATCACACGCAGTGCCAAGAATCACTGGCAGCTCGTGCTGAAACTCAACGACCAGCTGGGCCATCGAGAAAAGGTCGTGATGAATTGCAAGGCAGGCCAGCTCAGTCCCATGTCCGGTCCGGTGGATAGGGCCTATGCCACATCCATCGGACGACGAGCGTGTCGTCTGGCCGGGGAAGGCTGAGATTGGAGCTCACCGTTGTTTATCCGCATCAGCTCTTTGCTAATCACCCAAGCCTGAACACAGGCCGGGCGGTGGCACTGATTGAGGATCCACTCTTCTTTGGCACGGATCCGCAATGGCCGATGCAGGTGCACCGTCAGCGTCTGCTGCTGCATCGATGTTCCATGGCTGTCTACGCAGAAGGCCTGCGTGCACGAGGCTTCACTGTGCTGGAACGACGCCATCTGCAGGCGCCTGACACGCAGGGACATCTTCAGGCTCTCTTCGCCATGGGCTACAAGCACTTCCATCTGGCAGATCCTGTCGACGACGTTCTGAGTAGGCGCCTGAATCGATTTGCAGAACAGAACGGTTGCACCCTCGAAATCTCTGCCACTCCGATGTTGCTGACGCCGGATTCCGTGATCAACGAGCACTTCTCCACAGGACGCAAGCCGCTCATGGCCAAGTTCTATGAGATGCAGCGCAAACGTCTGAATGTTCTGCTTGAAGCGGATGGCGGCCCAGTTGGAGGTCGTTGGAGTTTTGATGCTGACAACCGCAAAAAGCTTCCCAAGGGAATCGTTGTTCCTCAGGAACCAAAAGCCAGCTCAGCTGCTGTGGTGGATCGGTCGCGTCGGGAGCTGGAACAGGAAAATCTGCCGTTGATTGGTCGCTGGGATCTTTTCGTTTATCCCCTGGATCACAAGTCCGCGGATGCCTGGCTTCAGGACTTCCTCAGCCAGCGATTGAGGGATTTCGGCTCGTATGAGGACGCCATCAGCACACACCATCGGGTGATGTGGCACAGCGTGCTCACGCCGATGCTCAATATCGGTCTCTTGACACCTCAGCAGGTTCTCGATCGAACGCTTGAAAGGGCTGCTGAAGGGGATGTGCCGCTCAATTCACTTGAAGGTTTCATTCGCCAGATCATCGGCTGGCGCGAGTTCATGGCCGCGATGTACAAGCGCCATGGGGTGGAGATGCGCACTGGCAATTTCTGGAACTTCGATGACAGGCCCATCCCCGAGGCCTTCTACCTGGGCACAACCGGCCTGCCCCCAATCGATGACGCCATTCACCACGCTCTGGACACTGGCTATTGCCATCACATCGAGCGTTTGATGCTGCTGGGCAATCTGATGCTGCTTTGCGGCTTTCATCCCAACCGTGTCTACTGCTGGTTCATGGAGCTGTTCGTCGATGCTTACGACTGGGTGATGGTCCCGAATGTGTATGGCATGAGTCAGTTTGCTGATGGAGGCTTGTTCTCCACCAAGCCCTATCTCTCCGGATCGAATTACGTGCGCAAGATGTCGGATTACCGAAAAGGAGAGTGGTGCGAGATCTGGGATGGACTTTTTTGGAGTTTCATCAAGACACACGAGGACTTCTTCCGTGGTCAGTTCCGGCTGGCGATGATGGCTCGCAACCTGGACCGTATGGATCCAGAGGTGTTGCTGACTCATCAACGCCGGGCTGAGGCATTCCTTGACTCGATGACCTGAACCCTGCCTATCGTCAATTCATACCGTTCGTTGTGATGTCGCTTCCCCCTGAGGCTTATCTCTGGTTCAAAACACTCCACATCGTTGGTGTTGTGGTTTGGTTTGCAGGCCTCTTCTATCTGGTGAGGTTGTTCATCTATCACGTTGAAGCTGAAGAGCTGGAACCAGAACTGCGCGTGCCGTTCCAGCAGCAATACAGCTTGATGGAGAAGCGCCTCGCCAACATCATCACGACCCCTGGGATGGTGGTCGCGGTTTCGATGGCGATTTGTTTGTTGATTGCCCAGCCTGCCTGGCTTCAGCAGGGCTGGATGCACGCCAAGCTTGCCTTTGTGGCAGCTCTGCTGGCTTATCACGCCTTCTGCTATCGAGTGATGGGTCAGTTGCAGGCAGGCACCTTCAGCTGGAACGGAAAACAGCTGAGGGCACTGAATGAACTGCCGACATTGTTGTTGGTGATTGTGGTGATGCTGGTGGTCTTCAAGACCCAGTTCCCCACCAGCGCTGCCACTTGGTTCATCGTCGCTCTGGTGGTGTTCATGGCGGGCTCCATCCAGTTCTATGCCCGCTGGCGCCGGCTTCGGGCTGAGGCTGCTGCAAGCGAGGCTTCTGCAAGCGAGGCTGCAGCGAGTGAGGTTGCTGCCCATGAAGCTGCAGCGATCAACGCTGCAGGCAAAACTGCAGCGAACGAAGCCGCCTCCTCAAAGGCGTCCCATGCCGGCTGATCACCATCCGCTGAGGTCTGTTCTGGAGACGGTTGGTCCTGAAAGTTGTCCAGGTCAGTTCAATTTTCATTGCCATACCCTCTGCAGTGACGGCAGTCTTGAACCTCTGGCCTTGATTCGGCAGGCGTCCTCCAGGGGACTGACCCAACTGGCTGTGACGGATCACCATTCCAGTGCGTCCTTCCAACCCATGCAGGACTGGCTCAAGCAGCAGCGAGATCTTGGAGAGACAGTCCCCAACCTCTGGAGCGGCATGGAAATCAGCGCAATCCTGCGCGGTTGCCTGGTGCACGTGCTCGCCCTCGGTTTCGAACCTGCCCACAGGTCACTCGCTGTTTACAACCGGGGGGATGCAGCTGTGGGAGAAGCTCTCAGAGCTGAGAGCGTCTGTCAGGCGATTCATGACGCAGGAGGGCTGGCGATTCTTGCCCATCCAGGTCGGTACAGGGTCGGCTTTGCAGATCTGATTGATGCTGCTGCAGAACTCGGCTTTGACGGGGGTGAAGCCTGGTATGACTACGACATGCAAACCCGCTGGAGTTGGTCTCCTGTGGTCTGTGAAGCCATCGATCGTCGTTTGAAGAACCTTGGCCTTTTGCGTACGTGTGGAACAGATAGTCACGGTTTGAACCTGGAAGGTCGCTAAGTTCGACGGACTTCCCTGTCCTTGGGTATGGGCCTCTTCGATCGTCTGCTTAATTCCAGCTCGGATCAAAACGAGTCTGAAAAAGGTCCTAAGGACAAGAAGCCAAAACAGGAAGCTTTTTTCCTCGACAGCGACAGCGCCTCATCATTTGGCGATCGCGACTACATGCGTGAGTCGAAGACCATCCGCCACACGTTTCCAGGAACTCTTGATAGCCCTGGACTGAAGGAGATGGTCACAGAGGTGGACGCTACGGAGGTGAGAGTCGATAGACGCAGTGAGGGTCTGGGCGATCAGGTCGTCAAAAAGGAATCGGTCAGCGTCAATACGGGTGTCCCCAAGGCGGTGAAGAAAACCTTTGCGGAAACGATGTCGCAATCGGAACTGGATGAGCGGCTTAAGGGCAACGCCTTGAAGCAGTCAGGTGTGAATGCTCTTGCTGCTCCGGATGCTGCTCCGCTTGCCCGCAAACAGGAGCTCAAACCCAAAGAAGAACCGAAGCCGTCCTCTTCAAGTGCTCAGAAGAGCAACAAGCCCGGTTCAATCGATCCGTTCCTCTCCATGGTCCGGGATCTCAACAAATAATTGTGCGTCTCAGGCGCTGAAGTTTCCTCCTTCAACCGCTCGCTCTGATTCGAGCAACACGCGTCTAATTGCATCGAGCAATGAGGCATCGGGGTCTGACCAAAGTCCCCTTGTGGCTGCCTCCAGACAGCGTTCGGCCATGTCTCTCATGACCCAGGGATTGCGCTCCAGCAGAAAGTCTCTGACATCTGCAGTAAGCAGCCAACGCTCAGCGATTCGGCTGTAACACCAATCAGGGACAGCACCGGTTGTGGCGTCATAGGCGAACAGATAATCCAGGCTGGCCCCCATCTCGAAGGCGCCCTTGTAACCGTGCTGCTTCATCCCCTCGATCCAACGGGGATTGAGCATTCTGCTGCGGACCACCTTGTCGATCTCCCGATCTAGACGATGAATTCTTAACCGCTCGCTTCGGGAGTGATCAGCAAAGAACAGTTTCGGATCTTTTCCGCTGACTCGATTCACTGCTGCCGCCAGGCCTCCCTGGAATTGGTAGTAGTCATCAGAATCGAGCAAGTCATGTTCTCTGTTGTCCTGGTTGTGCAGTACAACCTGAACGTCCTGGAGAGCCTGTACGAGCCCCGCTCGGTCGTTATGGGCTGTCGCTTCGGCGTCATAGCGCCAGGAACTCCAGGCGAGATAAGCCTCTCCGAGCTCATCTCGCCCTTCCCAGTGACCTGAGTCCATCAGGGCCTGAAGTCCAGCTCCGTAGGAACCTGGTGCAGATCCAAACAGTCGCGATTGAGGTCCATTACTGCGCGTCATCGCGGCAAGGGGATTGTCGCTGTTGGATTCATCAAGCCCAGCCACCATGGACAGCGCACGGTCGACCCAGGCAAGCAGCTGTGGAAAGGCATCCCGGAACAAACCCGACATGCGCAGCGTGACATCCACGCGCGGTCGTTCCAGCAGGGTCAAGGGAATTAACTCGAGGTCCACCATGCGCCGTGTCGGGCCATCCCAGACGGGACGAACGCCAAGTAGGGCAAACATCTGCGCGATGTCTTCACCTCCATTGCGCATCGTGGCTGTTCCCCAGACAGATAAGGCCAAATGGCGCAATGGTTCCCCCTCCTCGAGTTCGTACAGATCCAGCAGCTGTTCGGCACTGCGGCGTCCCAGATCCCAGGCTGCTTCTGTGGGTAGACCTCTCAGATCCACGGAATAGAAGTTTCTCCCCGTCGGCAGAACGTCATCTCGTCCGCGTGTTGGTGCGCCAGAAGGACCGCTAGCGATACGTCGGCCGCTCGCTGCCGCCAGGACGGCCTGATGCTCTTGGCTCGCGGATTGCTGCAACCGAGGCCAGAGATCAGTCTTGATGAACTGGAGTGGACCGAGCAGTGGCTCTGACGTGATTAGTCGCTGAAAACAGTTGTCCAGTGGTTGGGCCTGGTCGTGCTGCTGCGATCGATCGCCGTCGATCATTTGCAGCAGAAGCTGTTCGGCCTGTGACTCGATCCACTCCACCGCATCACTGAGTCGCCGAGGCTGATGGCAGCCATGGCGTTCCAGGATGTCCCGATCCTGATTGGACAACAAAGTTCCGTCCTCGTCCTTCCAGGGATCGCATTCCAGTCCGACACTGCTGCTCATCCACTGGGTGAGTCCGGGACGACCAGACGCAGGGGAGCGGGCGATCGCCAGCAGCAACTCCGCCAGCTGCGTTGGTTGGGGATGATCACCTAGGCGATGCAGGCCTGTCTTGATCTGTGCTTCCTTGAGCTCACACAAGTAGGTCTCAACCTGCTCGAGCAGGTCGCCGAGTTCTGCTGATGAGCTTTGGTTGGCCAGGATCGTCTCAATCGACGGCCAGTTGAGATCGATCAGCAGTTGGATCAACTGTTGTTGAATCTGATCGCATCGGGAGGCACCGAGTTGCCTGGCCTCGATGTACTCATCTAGAAGTGACTCCAGAGAGAGCATCGGTCCATACAGACCGGCTCTGCCGAGGGGAGGTGTGAGGTGGTCCAGGATCACCGCATGCCCCCGGCGTTTGGCCTGTGACCCCTCGCCCGGGTCGTTGACGATAAAGGGATAGAGATGCGGGATGGCACCCAGCGCGAGCGCAGGGGCACAACACGGACTGAGGCCCACCGACTTGCCAGGCAGCCATTCCGCACTGCCGTGCTTGCCCACATGCAGCATCAGTTGACAGTCGTGGATCTCCCGCAGCCAGAGGTACTGAGCCAGATAGCGATGGGGAGGGGGGAGATCCGGAGAATGAAGATCACTGAGCTGATCAGCGTCATAGCCACGACTGGGTTGCACCAGAACCACAACACGGCCGAATTGCACACCGTGGATTGCGAAGCCAAGTGGCTCAAGATCAACCGCATTCTCTGGTTCACCCCAGCGATCCAAAATCGGCAACCTGGCTGCCTCAGGCAACGATGACCACCAGCGCTGATAGTGAGACAGCGGTAGATAGGTGAGTGGTGGCCTCGTGTGACTTTCTGGATCGTTGGTTCGACCGTTGAGAACCTGTTGGATCAGGTGATCAGGCTCCTCCGGCAGATGCTGTTCACCGAGATCGAATTCGTCATCGCGAAGCCAGCGCAGGATGTTGAGACAGCTGGCGGGCGTGTCGAGGCCCACGCCATTCGCCAGGCGGCCGTTCCTGAGGGGGTAATTCGCCAAGACCAGTGCGACTGAGCGCTGGTCGGCCTTTGTGGACCGCAAGTCGACCCAGGCCCTGGCGTGCTCTGCAATCCAGTTCAGGCCAGCGCCATCAGGCTCAAGCCGTTTGACCGCAGTGCACAAACGCTCATCGGCGTGGTCCACTTCGCGGAAGGCGCCGATCCGCGTTGTGATGCGACCATCCAGCTCCGGCAGCACCACCTGAAGGGATAGATCAATGGGATCAAGACCTTGAAACGAGTCCTGCCAGAGCTCACGTGACCGTCCGGAGCTCAGCATTTGCAGAACAGGAAGATCCAGGTCATCCCAGAGGGGTGCTCCCAGACCTGCTTCCGAAAACTGAACAGATGCGAATGATGTGGAGGTGATCACCAGCTCCACGGCCTGTTGCCGGTACAGATCCTTCACAGCCCTCTGAACCGCCGGATCACGCAGGCTGCTCACCCAGAGCGCTTTTGGCACCAGTCCATGGGCTCGTAGGGCTTCGAGCAGAACATCGCACCAGTGAACATCAGCTGATTGGCGATGGGCGCGGTAGAGAAGCACGCCGATTTTTGGCCCTTTTTCCTGTCGCCAGTCGTAGGGGTCTGGATCGGGGCTGGCCGTCAACGTCAATGACGGTGCATCCATCGCAGACTCCCCGCCGGAAGCTTTGGACAGGATCCATTCCAGACCGTCGAGCCAACTCTGCAGGTTGTCTGCTCCTCCTTCCCGCAACAGCCGTGCCATGGCATCACAGAAGGGCTCAGGCTGGCTGCTGAGCGGATGCAGTTCACGGTCCTGTTCTGGCGTGCCGGCCAAGACAAGGAGTTGCCGTTCCGGTTGATTCGCAAGCCATGAGCAGCACTGCTCAAGGCCATAGGACCAGTGACCACGCCCCCCGAGCAATCTGATCACGATCAGTTGCGTCTTGTCCGTGCAGAGGGCCAGGTAATGATCGATCTGAGCGGGATGGGAGAGGGCATCGAGCGGCAGCGCGCGGATTCCGTCCTGCCAAAACGATTGCCTCTGTGTGTCCAGAACTCTCGCCAAGGCGGAGATATCCGAGCTGGCGCTGGTGAGAAACAACACCGGCGCAGTGGGTTGCTCTACGTAGGAGATCGGCCCATCGGTGTCGGCACCTGGCAGGCTGCTTAGGCGATGCATGTCCCCATTCTCCAGAGGACAAGACGATCGGGAACTGACAGGTGAGAAGATCTGGTCAACGGACCCTCAGCGATGCATCAGTTCCTTCCCTACGCCTGGTTCCAGGGACGCTGCGTTCCTTTCGAGGAAGCCAAGGTGTCGGTTGCGACGCATGCACTGCATTACGGCACCGGAGCTTTTGGCGGGATGCGGGCCATTCCCGATCCCATCAAGCCAGGAGGAATGCTTTTGTTCCGTGCCGATCGTCATGCCCGGAGGCTGTCTCAGAGCGCTCATCTGTTGATGGCTGAGCTCAGTGAAGAGACCGTGATCGAAGCGCTGACGGCCATGCTTCACGTCAATAAACCCACCAAACCGATTTATCTGAGGCCATTCGTATACACCAGTGATCTCGGCATTGCGCCAAGACTTCACAACATCGAGACCGATTTTTTGATCTACGGCCTTGAGTTGGGTGACTATCTCTCTCCGGATGGAGTGAGTTGTCGCATCAGCAGCTGGACCCGTCAGGAGGATCGTTCACTCCCACTGCGCGGCAAAATTAGTGGCGCCTATATCACCAGCTCACTAGCGAAGTCGGAGGCTGTCGCCAGCGGATTTGATGAGGCTCTGCTGATGAACACCCGCGGCAAGGTGAGCGAGGCCAGTGGTATGAATCTGTTCATCGTGCGTGACGGCCAACTGATCACCCCGGGCGTGGATCAGGACATCCTCGAGGGGATCACGAGGGCCAGCGTGATTGAACTGGCCAAGGGCATGGGCGTTGATGTGATCGAGCGGCCGGTTGATAAGACCGAGCTGTTCATTGCTGATGAGGTTTTTCTGACAGGAACAGCGGCCAAGATCAGTCCGATCCGTCAGCTGGAATCAACGGTTCTCTCGCAACAAAGACCGCTGATGGAAGCACTTCGATCCAAGCTGGTAGCCATCACGGAGGGCCGTGATGAGCAGTACGCGCACTGGATTACCCGGATCGAACTGGAGAGCTGAATCTGGAGTCATCTGTGTCTTTGACTTGAGAAGAGGGGGGCTGACGTCCGGCATTTCTTAGGATGCCCCCACCGATCCAGTGGTGATGCAGGCAGTTCAGACGAAATCCGTCACCGAATCGTCCCGCTTCCTGAAGCGTCTGCACGATCCCAGTCGCCCCGTTCTGGTCTTTGACGGTGCCACCGGGACCTCCCTGCAGCAGATGGATTTGTCTGCCGATGATTTCGGCGGTGAAGTTCTCGAGGGTTGCAACGAAAACCTTGTGATCACCCGTCCTGATGCGGTGCAGGCTGTGCATCGCCAGTTTCTGGAGGCCGGTTGTGATGTGATCGAGACAGACACGTTCGGCGCAGCGTCTTTGGTGTTGGTGGAATATGACCTCGAAGATCAGGCTTTTGTTCTCAATAAACGGGCAGCGCAACTGGCACGTGAGCTGGCTGATGAATACAGCACTGCGGAGAAGCCGCGCTTTGTCGCCGGTTCGATGGGGCCAACGACGAAGCTCCCCACCCTCGGGCACATTGATTTCGACACGCTGCGGGCCTCCTTTTGTGAGCAAGCAGCAGGGCTGATTGCCGGTGATGTGGATCTCTTCATCATCGAGACCTGCCAGGACGTGCTTCAGATCAAAGCAGCGCTCCAGGGTGTTGAGGACGCCTTCGAAGCCAGCGGCGAACGGCGCCCGCTGATGGTTTCCGTGACGATGGAAACCACGGGAACCATGTTGGTTGGCTCTGATATCGCAGCCGTGGTCTCGATTCTTGAACCGTTTCCGATTGACGTGCTCGGTTTGAACTGTGCCACCGGTCCTGAGCAGATGAAGGAGCACATCAAGTATCTGGCCGAGTACTCGCCCTTTGTGGTGAGCTGCATCCCCAATGCCGGACTTCCGGAGAACATCGGCGGCGTTGCCCATTACCGGCTCACCCCCATTGAGCTGAAAATGCAGCTCATGCACTTCGTTGAGGATCTTGGCGTACAGGTGATTGGTGGCTGTTGCGGTACTACACCTGCTCATATCAAAGCGCTTTCAGAAATTTCCGACGAACTGAAACCGGCCAAAAGGACGGTGAGGACCCATCACCTTGAACGCCTGCAGTTGGGTTATGAGCCAGCGGCAGCTTCTCTCTATGGAGCCACTCCATACTTCCAGGACAACTCCTTCCTGATCATTGGCGAGCGACTCAATGCGAGCGGTTCAAGAAAGGTCCGTGAGCTGCTCAATGAAGAAAATTGGGATGGCCTTGTTGGTCTGGCAAGGGGCCAGTTGAAAGAGAACGCTCATGTGCTCGATGTCAACGTCGACTATGTGGGACGCGACGGCGAGAAAGACATGCATGAACTGGTGACTCGTGTGGTCACCAATGTGAATCTGCCACTGATGCTCGACTCAACTGAGTGGCAGAAAATGGAGGCAGGACTGAAAGTCGCTGGTGGAAAATGCATCCTCAATTCAACGAATTATGAGGATGGTGATGAGCGCTTTTTCAAGGTGCTTGAACTGGCTCGCCGTTATGGCGCAGCTGTGGTGATTGGCACGATTGATGAGGAAGGAATGGCGCGAACTGCTGAGAAAAAAGTCGCCATTGCAAAACGCGCTTACAGAGATGCTGTTGAGTTTGGTATCCCTGCCCGGGAGATTTTTTATGACCCCCTCGCACTACCAATCTCAACAGGGATTGAAGAAGACCGGCGCAACGCAATTGAGACGATTGAGTCTATTCGCCAAATCCGCAAAGAATTACCTGGGGTTCATATTGTGCTCGGCGTCTCGAATGTCAGCTTCGGTCTATCACCAGCTGCGAGGATTACGCTCAATTCAGTTTTCCTACATGACTGCTGCGAGGCAGGAATGGATGCTGCGATTGTTTCTCCCGTGAAGATTCTTCCTCTCATCAAGATTGAGGAAGATCATCAGCAGGTTTGTCGCGACCTGATCAACGATTCACGGCGTTTTGATGGGGATGTCTGCATCTATGACCCACTCACAGTTCTCACCACTTTATTTGAGGGTGTCAGCACCAAGGAGGCTCGTTCCTCAGGTCCTTCTTTGGCGGATCTTCCCGTTGAGGAAAGACTCAAGCAGCACATCATTGACGGTGAACGGATTGGACTTGAAGAGGCTCTCAATGAGGGGCTTGAGAATTACAAACCTCTTGAAATCGTAAATACTTTCCTTCTCAATGGAATGAAGGTTGTAGGAGAGCTATTTGGCTCCGGTCAGATGCAACTTCCATTCGTATTGCAATCTGCTGAAACCATGAAATCAGCAGTCGCTTTTCTCGAGCCGCACATGGAGAAAAGTGATGGCGAGCGGTCGGCGAAGGCTAAATTCTTAATTGCCACTGTGAAGGGTGATGTCCATGATATTGGCAAAAACCTTGTAGATATCATCCTCACCAATAATGGTTACGAGGTGATCAATCTGGGAATCAAACAGGATGTTGGAGCCATCATTGCTGCTCAGGAGCAACATCAGGCTGATTGCATCGCCATGAGTGGACTTCTTGTGAAATCCACCGCATTTATGAAAGACAATCTCTCGGCCTTCAATGAGGCTGGAATCAACGTTCCAGTTGTGTTAGGTGGAGCTGCTTTGACGCCCAGATTTGTCAATAAGGACTGCAGCGAGGTTTACAACGGCAAGGTTCTCTATGGCAGGGACGCTTTCACAGATCTGCGTTTCATGGATGCCTTTGTTGATGCCCGTCAGTCCGAGTCCTGGGACAACGAAAAAGGGTTCCTGAATGGCACACCAGACGGCCTGACCCTCGGGGGTGAATCGGGTTCCCACTCTGAGCCCGCCACAACCGACGATTCGAATCCGAATGGAGACTCGAAAGAGGTCAAAGCCGAACCAGTACCGGTCAGTTTCGATCGATCGAACACCGTGCCGGAGGAAGAGGCTGTTCAGCCTTCTTTTCTGGGTCCAAAAGTGTTGCAAGGTGAGGCTGAAATACCTCTTCCTGAGGTGATGGCCTATCTCGACCGACAAGCCCTGTTTGCCGGTCAGTGGCAGATGCGCAAAGTCAAAGGCCAGTCAAGGGAAGACTATGAGGCTGATCTGCAAATGAAGGCAGAACCAGTTCTTCAAGCCTGGCTGCAACGCTCAATCGACGAAAGCCTTTTGCACCCCGCTGTTGCCTATGGCTATTTCCCCTGTGGACGTGAGGGCAACGACGTTGTTGTGTTTGATCCGGACGGATCCCATCAGCTCGGCCGTTTTTCATTACCTCGTCAGCGTGGTGGGAATCGCTACTGCATTGCCGACTTCTACCGAGACCTCGTTGACGGGGGCCCCAGCGATGTTCTGCCCATGCAAGCGGTCACCATGGGGGAACAGGCCTCAGTCTTCGCTCAACAACTGTTCGAGGCGGATTCCTACAGCGATTATCTGTTCTTCCATGGATTGGCTGTCCAGATGGCCGAAGCCTTGGCCGAATGGACCCATGCCCGCGTGAGGCGTGAATGCGGTTTTGGTGATCCCGAGGGGATGCAGCTCAAGGATGTATTGGCCCAGCGCTACCGAGGCAGTCGTTATTCCTTCGGGTACCCGGCCTGTCCCAACGTTGCGGATTCACGGCAGCAGTTGCTGTGGCTCGGCGCTGAACGTGTCGGCCTGAGCATGGATGAAGGTGATCAGCTGCATCCGGAACAGAGCACCACAGCACTCGTTGCTTTACACAGCAAAGCTCGCTATTTCAGCGCCTGAGTAAGAACACTGCTGCAGACTTCAGCTTTCATCAACCGCATCACCATGGATCTCAGTGGGCCCGGCGCCATCGATGAGGCGATCAATGCAGGGATCGATCTGGATGGATCTCCTCTGCCTGCTCCGATGCTCACGCTTTACAAGGAGGTCATGACCCTTGAAGGCCAGCGCAAGCGCAGTGGGGTGCGCAAATCAATGCGCAACCGGGTGGTCAAGACTGGTGCCAAGCATTTTGATCAGTCAACACTCAATCAGCGCCTGATCGATGCTGGATGGGAAGGTCTGAATGCAAAGGAGATCAGCTTCTTCTACGGATAACCCAAGTCTCTGATGGAGCTCTGCCGCTCATGGCTGGGAGAGCTTTTCCATCGTGTCGATCACTTCCTGTTGAAATTCATCGAGGGCGCTCGACTCGCTGAGGTCGATTCCCTCTCCCGCAGCATTCTGGGACAGGTCCTGGAAGTGGAGTGCCCCCTCACCATTGGCAAGAAACTCAATCGCCGAGGGTTCCCCGCTTTCGCGGAAGGCGTCGCAGAGGGCGATGAACGCTGCGTCTTCAGTGAACTCCCAATCCATCGAGGAGGCATAACTGATTGACCTTTACAGCCTCGCCCCCGGGATCCGTCAACCATCTTGTCTCGGAATGTGCCACTCCTTCGGCAGACTCCTCATGGATTCCATGGCTTCATGAGCTCTGAAACTTCGCCCGAGATCAAAGTCCAGACCAATGATTTGAACGTATTGGGCAACCCTCTGGAAGTGTGCAGTTGTCAACCAATGACCGGATGGTTCAGAGATGGTCACTGTCGAACCAATGTGGACGACCTCGGACGTCACAGCGTTTGCTGCGTGATGACGGAAAGCTTTCTCAGCTACAGCAGAGCACAGGGAAATGATCTGAGTACCCCGATGCCTGAGTTTGGTTTTCCTGGTCTTCAACCTGGAGATCACTGGTGTGTGTGTGCACCTCGATGGAAGGAGGCCCATGAGGATGGAATGGCTCCGCCAGTTCTGTTGAACTCCACCGAGAGCAGCACCGTTGAGATCATTCCGCTGGAGATCCTCAGAAAGCATGCTCACCAGGGAATGTCCTGACCATCCCAGGCGAGAAACCGACCGGTGTCGGTTGGTGTTTGATGCAGCAGGACATCTAGGAGATGTCCAGCTGCCCTTTCAGGGCTGAACAGCCTCTCTTTGGGTACGAAGCTCTGAAAAGGCTGCGAAAGGGCTGTGTCTGTCGTTCCAGGGTGCAGAAGAGTCACGGTCGTTAGCGGCAGTCGCCGCGCCCACTCAAGACTCAGACAACGCAGCATCATGTTCTGTGCAGCCTTGGCAGCGCGATAGGCATACCAACCTCCACTGCGGTTATCACTAATGCTGCCGACCCTGGCACTCAGGCTGGCGAAATGAAAGGGTCTATCTCTGGCCACGACAGGCTCGACTGACTTGGCCAGCAGCAGTGGTCCTGCCGCGTTGATGGCGAACGAGTCGAGCAGAGCAGATTGCTCAGCATGTTGAAGCCGTTTTTCAGGTTGATATGAGGGACTGTGAAGACGACCGGTCGCATTGATCACAACTCTCAGCGGATGGGAATCGGCAATGAGTTGTTCGGTCAGTTTGCTGAGACTGTTCGGACATTGCAGGTCAACGGTCCACACGTCATCCGACAACGGATGACGTGTCGCAAGCGTCACCTCAAGTGACGGATGGCGGCGTGCAAGTTCCACACTCAATGCCCGGCCGATACCGCCTGCTCCAACAACCAAAGCTCTTCCTTTCCAGCTATTGGTGCACATTTCAGGCATGATTCCAACTCCGTCTCAGCGGGTATGCGTCACGTTCGACCACTGTTGCTGACTCTGACGGCGAGTGCGGGCCTTGCCGCATTGATCGCCTGGTCCACCAATTCTGGGCGCTTCAACACAGCCAGCCAAGACACAGAGGCTCTGCTTAGCGCACTGTTTGATGCTGAAGCTCAGCTCAAAAACCAGAATCATCAGCACCAAACAGGATCTGTACCTGCCCCGACTGAGACCGTGGATCCCCAGGTGCGCATCGCCTTACTGAGTCAGCGTCCCTTGCGGCAAGTCAGCACTCAGAACGGAGCTGGCTGCAGAAATCAGGCAGGGATCACTGTTCAGCCAGATGTCGTCAATGGGATGCTCGCCAAGGCCACCACCGGTCTTGTCAGTTGCGGAGGTACCGGTGGATCGGTGCTTGTGAACGGACGCGCCTACGAAGGAACCATTTATCTGCTCAACAGGGGGCAGGGGTGGCTCGCCATCAACCAGATCAACCTTGAGCGCTATGTGGCTTCCGTCGTTGGAGCTGAAATGCCTAGTCACTGGAATGGTGAAGCTCTCAAGGCCCAGGCCGTGGCCGCGCGCTCCTATGGCCTCGTTCACATGCTCCGCCCAGCCACCAGCGACTGGAATCTCGGAGACACGACCCGCTGGCAGGCTTACGCCGGAAGAACAACCAGCAGCGATTCAACGATCCAGGCCACTGAATCAACACGAGGACTGGTGTTGAGTTTCAAGGGAGGCCTGGTTGAGTCGTTGTACGCAGCCACTCAGGAGATCTCTGATGAAGCGCACGGACATCTCGGTGCAAGCATGAGTCAGCATGGTGCTCAGGAGCTGGCACAGAAGGGGCTTCGATTCAACGAGATCCTTGGCAGGTATTACGCCGGGGCATCGCTGGCAAGGATCAAATCCGATGGGTGAGAAACATTTCTGGTCGAAGGCCTTGGAGCGCTCTGAACAGGCCAGGAGCTGCGGTGCCCTGGTTCCTCTCAGCACTTCCACGA
The DNA here is from genome assembly GCA_003210775.1 of Synechococcus sp. AG-679-A04. GTDB lineage: Bacteria > Cyanobacteriota > Cyanobacteriia > PCC-6307 > Cyanobiaceae > Synechococcus_C. Next base: position 12,449 of record QCUI01000010.1, on the reverse strand, counting down.
TCGAGTTTTTTGGGCCTAATGCGGAGCAGTTCGAACTGCGGCAGCTGAATGCCGCTCTTCCTAAGCATCACAGGCGAGAAGGGCCCAAACCCAACCCTTTTCTGCCCTGGGACGAGCAACTGGAGATCGAACGGATTCACCACAATCATGTTCTGATCCTCAACAAATATCCCGTTCAGTGCGGGCACATGCTTTTGATCACCCAAGGCTGGGCTTCCCAAATCCACTGGCTTCAACCTGATGACTGGCGTGCCCTGGTACGTGTCGACCGGGACAGCACAGGTCTGTGGTTTTTCAACAGCGGTCCCAGAGCCGGCGCAAGTCAGCCCCATCGTCATCTTCAGCTGTTGCCCCGTCATCCCGGGGAGCGCATCTGCCCGCGACTGTCCTGGTTTACGGATCGACTGCAGAAGCCAGCTGCGTCGCCGAACGACAGTCAGATCAGCGATCCGCTGGTCAAGAGCTGTGTCATCGCTCAACGTCCCCAATCAAGCGATCCAGACGAGGAGGCGTATCTCCTCCACGATCTCTATCGCTCACTTGCCTCACGACTAGGACTCGGTGATCAGTCCACACAACAGCCGCCCGCCGTTCCTTACAACCTGCTGTTGACCCAGACATGGATGGCGTTGATCAAACGCAGTCAAGACCAAGTCAAGGGATTCAGTGTCAATGCCCTTGGGTTTGCTGGTTATCTGCTGGCGACCCAACGCTCAGATCTGCCCTGGCTTCAAAGCCACGGTGGTGACCAGTTGCTCAGGCAGGTTGTTCCCGACCTCAGTGGTTCCACGGATGCAGTGAGCTGATCAGCGATGTCTGTCTGAAGGAGTCCATCGCTCCACTTGAACGACCAATGAACAGACAGACGACAAGACGGAATGCACGCGTTGAGAGCCACATGCTGCTTGTTAAACCGTTGGCCAGACGTTATGCCGCAAAAACGGGCCAAGATCCAGACGACCTCCAGCAGGTGGGGTTGATGGGTTTACTCAGGGCCGCTGAACGCTACGAAGGCCAGAGAGACATTCCATTCCCAGTCTTCGCACGACCGCATATCAGGGGAGCGATCCTGCACTAGCTAGCTACGGCTATTGCACTGATGCTGGTTATTAGAAACGCCAAGCAGACTGATCACCCATTTAAGTGATTGTCATACGTACGTAGGTAAGGCTTACTCAGATCAGATTGATCAGGACGGATTTCAACGAATCTGGCGCTTAAGTGTTGCGCAATTCGCCTTGTCATGTTTATTCTCGCTTCAGCAACGCCACCGCTCAACGCCCGGCCATCTATGTGAGTGAGGGTCTCTGACCTGATCTCCGCTTCTGCCTATTGGCACTGCAGAAGATGTTGGCAGTGATAACCGGAGCATCCAGAGCGACTGCTGACCGTTTTCTCAGAATCAATGACTGAACCCGTCGTTAGCGGCGCGGCTTCGGAGTGGCTTGTCACGATCGAAGCTGCTCGCAGGTTGCAAATCAGCGAGTCCACCCTGCGCAGAATGCGCGATCGAAAGCTGGGCCTCGAGCTTGGCGTTCATTACAAGCGCGGACTGTTCAAGAACACTCCCTGCAAGTGGAACGTCGATGCGATTGAGCGTTTTATCGAAGAGAACGCTTACTCAACACCAGCTGAGCGAGGTGAGGAATGAACCGACTCACCAGGGCAGCTCTCGCAGGTTTGGCAGTGGCAATTACAGGTCCCGTCGGACTTATCGCCATCGCCGTCTTTTACCTGCGCAAGAACAACGAACAGCAGCAGAAACAGGTTGCGCTGCTGACCCAATCCACCCTCACCAACGAACAGAAATGAGCGTTTCGAACGATTCCGCGCCGAGCATCATCAATCTGGAAGCCCTCCAAGCGAAGGCGATCGGCGAACTTCCGAGCCACTTCCAGAACGCTTGGACTGAGCTCGAAGAGTCAGACGGGAATGCTGGTGCTTGGTTCGGTGAGACCGTCTACGAACTTGAACAGCAGGTGATCAAGGCGATGCAGCAGCGGGTGATCGAGACCCTCAGCCGCAGCGCCATGGTCGATCTCGGAATCCTTGGCCAGAAGCAGGGAGACCAGGGCTGATGAGCAACTCCAGAACATCGGCGGCCGATGTGGCTGCCACTGGCATCAGGTTCGAGCAGCTCCGGGCCAGCTACTTCGAGGGCCTCGGCATGGCAAACCATGCTGACGATGCTCGGGCAGCGGCTTCGCTCTGGCGGAGTCGTTATCAGGACGCCGTCGATTTTCACAGCAAGGAAGATCTCATGGTGCTGGAGCGGGTGGAGCACCAGCTGGCTTGTCAGCAAGGAGATCAATTTCCATAAATAGCTGACTAAGTAACTAGCAAGAGAGAAGATTGCAATCACATTGATGTGCACCAATCTGAATTATCTTGCTAGCCTTTGTTCACTCACTAGGAGTAATCAGTTTTGACAACCTCAACCAATGGCGCAAATTGCGCTGGTGGGTTGCAGCCATACGAGGAAAACATCTGCCACCATTGGTGAAGCAGATCACTGTTCGTTGTGGCGCATCTGCTTACGCAAAGTTGCTCACCCGAGCACTTTGTGAGCGTTGTTCAGAGGGCCGAATCATCCGCCGCTGGTTGTGGCGTGGCGCTCTGGCCGAAGGAATCAACCTCCACGAACCACTCTGAACACCAGACACAAAAAACCGCCTCGGAAGACCAATTCCAAAGCGGCAGAAAAACCTAATTTCCTTCCCGTGACCTTAGCAACAACCACAGACCAATCCCCCGTCTTTGACGATTCGATGTCACTCGATGACTGCAAGCGGCAGGTTCGAGAAGAAAGGCGACTCGCCCGGCAGAAAATAATTGCCGAGCATCTCCACGATCAGCTGCTGCAGGTCGATGCTCTGCTGTTCAAAAAGATCGGCGATCTTGACCTGGCCTACCAGTGGATTAACGACAGGCCCAATTACGAGCCGATCACTTCGTTTTACGACCCTGATCCTCAACGCGGGCCGCTGATTATCAAGCCAGGCGATCACACTAGAAAATTTTTCATGCCGGAGGGTCACTGGGTTCTGTTGGCAGACGCAGTGATGGAACGTCTTGAGCCTCAGTTACTCAAACGGCTCACAAACGATCGGTTTGTGGAAGGTCGGCAGCATCGAATCGAGAGCACGCTGCGAGAGGTAGTTAATGAGTGCTGGTTGCTCTGTTTGATCGGGCAGCGTCAGGCCCTCGCAGAAAAAGATCCGAGCTCATACCTCCATATCCGCGAGGAATGGTGCGAGGAGCTGATGCAGCGGATTGCATCACTGCTGTGGCATGGCTCTGACGAGATGCGCCTTGCGTGTGTTGAACCTTATGCACTGATGTGCACAATGCTGCCGCCTTCTAGTTCGAAGCATCTCCACATCAGTGCGCTCAACGAAGCAGCCGAAGCAACGAAAAGGCAAGTTCTGAAAGAGATCGAACTCGAGAAAAAGCTCGCTTCAACCGACCTCGCTGACTGATCAGCACCCCACCTCAATCAATCATCACCACACCCCCGATCTTTATTTTTCAGCCCTGCTGATGGCCCCTCGAAAGCCGAAAACTAATTCTTCTCAGGTCATAGAAAAGGAGACCGAATGGGGCACTCGTTATGACGGCCCTTGGGATCTGCTTCCCCGAATTGAGAAGGATCGCCGAAGACTTACAGGCCACCGCTCGAAGATTGTCGATGGTGCTCTCAACGGCCACAGCAAGGATGCTCGGAAGGTTCTGGATCGCTTCATTCAGAACGGCGGAAAGGTTGAGGAGTTCGCTGATGTTGCCAACGCTGCCGGGTGGTCAGTGCAGAACCCCCAGGCCCCCAATCCATGGGGCGAAACAGACTCACCAGCTGCAGGGCAATCAGCAGCGAAGGCGATTGGAAAGCCAATCACCCTGCGCAGTGATCTGAAGAATCTTGATCACCCGACCGTCAGATTCCTGGCGATCAGGGAGACGGTGATCGCAGACGGCATCGCCTTTGTGATCTGCGGCGATCGATATGCCCTGCTTGGGTTCAGCGAGGACGGTGAGATGCAGCTCGCGCCGCTTAAAGCAACCGACAAAGACGGCAAGGAAGCGTCATGGCTCAAGTCGGGCGAATCCATGCAGCGCAGCTTCAGTAGCAATCTGTATGGCCCGAAACCGAACGACGGCTGCCGGGAAGGGACTGCCAAGTGCCTGGAGTGGATCAAGGCAAATTCCAGTAACGCCAAGGCGCGAACAAAAGGCGGTTTTTATCTCACCAGCCAGACCGACTTCGATCGGAACACCGCGCTCACCACCATGGGCAAGCGAACTGCCCTCGGCCTGCCAGAGCTCTATCTGGAGTGGGATGACATCAGCGAGGAGGAGCAGCTCAAGCGGATTGATTGGCTGAAAGGGCTCGGGTTCTCACTGACCGTTGTGAGCAGTGGCAACAAGTCGGTGCATGGCCACATCCACCTCGACAGCGTGGCCAGCTTTGCTGATGCGTTCCCGGTCCTGAAGTTGCTCACAGCCCTGGCCGGCAGTGATCCGGCAGTGGTCAGCACGGCCCGCCGGATGAGGCTGCCTGGTGCGCTGAGGCCAAACTCGAAACGCCTTCGAGGCGGAGCCGCTACGACTGAGCAGAGGCTGATCGAGGCAGCTGACCATTGTTATGACCTGGCCGAGGTGCGCCGGGTTCTGGAGGCGGAAGCCAAGCAGCGCGGCTGGAAGGTTGACCACCTCGAAACCCGCTGGAGTGAATACCGGGAAGCTCTGAGCGCACTGCCCGCCAACTGGAAATCTCCTGAGTTCGCTTGGGAGATGGATGAGGCAATGGCGATCGCATGGAGCCAAGCTCGCAGCAACGGCGGGAATGATGGTGAGTTCGATCCGCCGGTTGAGTGGAGGCGTGACGAGACAGAGCTCGGCTGGAAGATTCGCCATGCAGAAGAGAAGCTGTTTGAACAGCACGGCCTGGCGGGTGCGTTCGAGTTCGTTGCCACGCAGGGGACGCTGATTGAGAAGCAGGAAAAACGCGGCTGGCCTGGCTTTGAGTTCGCTTTCGTAGAGACAGCAGACGGCGCAGATGGCCAATCACCTTTCAGCCTCCTTAAGCCCAGTGGTGTTCACAGCGGCAACAGCCTGAGGCTGTTCACAGCATCCAATCACTTCTATTGCTGGGCTAGTCAAAGGAAGGGCGGCCTAGGTGAGTGGGCTGCACACTGGTGCTCTTATGGAGTCGCAAGGCCAGGTTCACCAACACCAGAGGAGCAGACATTGCTCGGGCTGTGGCTGTGGGAACTGGCAGGACTGGATCGCGATGACTTCGACAGCAACCTGAGCGAGAAGGAGAACCTCGACAAGGAACTGCAAGCAGAGCAACTCGATCGCTTCGAGAATGCAAAGAAGGATTGTTTGCAGCTGCGCGAAGTGCTTCCGACCTCTGTTGCAGAACTGCTGAGCACCCGAGCAAAGGCTTTCCCGATCAGTGAGCTGGCGATGTTGCCTCCATTCCTGTCCGCATCGGCCTCGATCCTTGGCAGGCGGTATCGAACCAAGGTGAAGGTCGGCTACACCGAGCCGATGGTGTTTTGGATCGGTCGAGTCGGCGGAGCCAGCGAAATGAAGACACCAGTCAGCAGGCAAGTTCTGGCACCGCTGAACAAGTGGGATGAGTTGAGCGATCAGATCGAGAAGGAGGAGAAAGCTCGGCAGGAAGACCTTCCGAAGGATCAGCAAAAGAAAGTGCCGACGGCACGGCAGCGAATCGCCTCAGACACCACCTTTGAGGGGATGGCGAAATCACTGACTAACCCGATGACCTTCGGGCTGGTGATGGCCAGGGATGAACTGGCGGCATGGATCGGCTCTATGGATGCCTACAGAAAAGGCGGGGCAGCTAAGGATCGGCCTCAATGGCTCTCGATGTGGAGCGGCGAGGGGATCGACATCACCAGAGCAGGAGCTGATCGCTTGATCGTGTCGGAAACGGCAGTGAGTGTTTATGGCTCAATCCAACAGGACAAGCTCGGTGGAATGCTGAGCGGTGAGGATGCTGCGAGCAGGGGCGGTGATGGTTTCTGGTCTCGGTTTCTGTGGGTGATTCCGCCTTATGTCTTCCCGGCTGCCAATCGTGATGAGAGTGACATCACTCCCGAGCTGACTCGCATTTATTCCGCGCTGGATCAGATCAGCGGTGAGATCGAGGTGGAGCTTTCAAAGGATGCCTGGCACGTCTACGCCAAGGCGGCTGATGAGTTCAGCAGGGAAGCAACCCAGTGCGGTGGCGTTCGATCGCCGTATCTGGGAAAGCTGCGCGGCTATCTCGTCAGATTCGCTGGATGGATCCATGCGATCGAGCATGCGTCGCTGATCAGCAAGCCTGGGGCTGGTGGATCGATGAACGACATTCCGCTCAAGATCAGCGCCGAGACCATGGAGCGTGCTGTTCGTATGGCTCAGTATTTCCTGAACAGCTTCGACACCCTGGCTCCGCAGATCGGAATGAGCGACATTCCTGCCGCTGTGGCCAAGGTGATCGAGCTTGGCGGCAGACAAGAGAAGGTCACAGCCAGGGAGGTTCTGAGGCGCAAGTGGGCGTCAGACGCAAAGGCTGCGAAAGAGCTGCTGCTCTCACTGCCAAAGCAATACGGCAGGGGGCGAATCATTCCGGCTCCGAGGGCTGATCAGGTCGTCTGGAGCGCCTCTTAATCAAGAGAATTCAGTCAGGGACTGGGCTATGCCCGGAGCTCAACTGTCGAACTGTCGAAAATTCAGCATTGTGGAGGGTGTCAATTCTCCAAACCCCAGACTGTGACTGGGCTATGCCCGAAGGCGAGAGGCAACTGTCACCACTACTGTCACCCCAACTGTCGCATGGGTTTTTTCGGGCATAGCCCTGTGCTGGCCTTGCTTTTTAGGCTGGAGAGGGTCAACTGTCGAAAAACAGGCCATCTAAGAAGTAAACAGAGATGGAACCAAGCAGGGGAGAGAAAGGGCTCAGAAGAGAAGAGAAAAAGAGAGTGACAGTTCGACAGTTGATGATTTTTATTAGTAAAACCCTTTCTATGACTGGGCTATGCCCGGAGCTCAACTGTCGAAAGCGGTCGTGACAGTTGATCGACAGTTCGACAGTTGCCGTTCCCCCTCAATCCCCCTTAGTTGATTAGGTATCGGGCATTGGGCAGCGACACCGGCCGTGACGATGACAGCAGGGGCTTGGATCGGAGTTGAGCCGAGCAGCAGCCAAGTGCAGGTCATTGTCGACAGCAACCGCTTAAACAGCCGAACAGCTTCGACGCCATGCGTCGAGCGGGACAGAACTGCTGCCGACATTCTTGGCCTGCCAGAGGTGGGCTCTTTCAGCATCAGCCGCAGGGACTAGAAGCGCATCACCCGGATGGGGGATGTGGATCGGAAGGATTCGGGGGAGCTTGGTGTGGGAGGAATTACTCGATGGACAAAACAACCAAAGGATTTGTGATCGGCGCGTGCAGCGTTGTGATTGCTGTTCCAGTGGTCTGGATTGGATCGCAGGTCAGCGAGTCATACCTGATTCAGCAACAGATCGACACCGTCAAAGCTGAGAAATCCAGAAAGGCGAAACGTATTCACCCATGCACAGACAGAGCGAACTCTGAGGCGGTTGATCTTTTCGACGAAACAGAGGGATGGCGAGCAAAAGAGGCAATGGCTGCTTGGATCGCCCTGTGCATGAGATCAACCGCGCCAGTGGATGAGGTCTGATGGACCTTGCAGCCTTTTACCGCTGGAACAGCGGGAACCTGCTGGAGAACAGGACTCGTGGCGCCTTCGCTGAGTGGTTGATCCACCAGGCACTGGGCATTCAGTCCGAGTTCCGCGTGGAATGGGAGCTGGTCGATGCAGTGATCGACGGCATGACCCTTGAGATCAAGTCCGCCGCCTACCAGCAGAGCTGGAAACAGACAGCACCGTCGCGGATCGTGTTCAAGATCCACCAACGCGCTGCTGATCTATATGTGTTTTGCCTACTGACTGGACGCGAGCCAGCGGATTTGAGCGCTTGGATGTTTTGGGTGGTTGCCACCAGTGACCTGCCACAGCAGCAGACGATCGGATTGGAACCCCTGAAGGCAATTGCCGGTGAGGCCATCCAATACGGCGAGCTGCCTTCAGAGATCAAGCGGCACCAACAGCAATCGTCGTAGAACGCTTACGGAAAGGGAAGTAGCTGGCACGATGCAATCGAATGGACAGAGGCACATCAGCTTGAGCCGTCTGAGGGAATTGCACGCCCAGTGACAGCAGTTCACCAGCTCAATAAAAGCAACACCACACGAACAGGAACGCTGGTCCCAAATTGTTGAGATAGCCAAGCCGGGGAATTTCGGAAATTAGCCCTGTTGATCGCCGAGGAGTTGGGTACGATTCGAGAGTTGCAGGGTTCTGCTTGGCCTAGTCACGTAGGGGGCTGGGGTATCACTCGACCGTCATCCCTCCATCGAGCAGGGAAAGGAAAAGTCGTCACCCGCGACGAGTACCTAAGGCGGCTGAAATTCAGTGGCAAGGGTTGAACCACCGGATTGGGTCCGGTAAGCGCCCTGCGGTCAATACCCGCAGACCACTAGGCAAGGACCAAGGAACTGATTTTTCAGTTCTGCCCGAGGACCTAGGTACGACCTCTCCCTTCCCAGAAAAGTTTCCACTCAACGATGAAACCGCTTTACTGGACCGCGATTGACTGAGAGCGACCATCGGGGCAATGTCAGGGGTTCTACTCCTGGCGCGGAAAAACAAGCCACCCTGTTTTTCCCGAGTCCTATGTCTGTGTTTACGCGCCCGACCGCCGTAGGTGGGGCACCTGAGCCTGGCAAGGATCCAGAGCAGAGATCACGCGAAGCCACCAATCGGTGCATCGCTGCGAACTCGAACGCCATTGAGCGTTCACGCCGTCAGATCTTGGTCAGTCAGGAGGCGATTGCTGAGCAGGTAAATGATCTTGCCCGAACCAACGGGCATGCTCACACCGCTCAAGTTGTGATCGCCGAGGAGATTGCTGAAGTCCAAAAGGACCACGGTGTTGTGCAACAACAGCAGGGCGAATGGATGTGCGAGCTCCTAACAGGGCAACGGCAGACAATCGCTTTGCTGAAGACTCTCATGGAGCATCTCTCTGTAACTGATTACGTGGAGATTCCCAAGGAAGAGAGGGTTTATACCTTCGATCCTGATGAAGAGCTCTGACAGCAAGCAACGATGAAAGCAAAAAAGCCCCAGCATTGCCGGGGCTTTTTATTGTGTCTGCGCCCTACTTAATTAACTAATCAATCAGAGGCTTGATTGCACCCTCTGCCAGTGCATCAGCTTGGTGATTAAAATGAGGCCAGCAATTCAACGGCACTAAAAAGATGAGCGCCGATACTTATGGGAAAGGAGTAAAGAAAGCAGATAAGGAACTTTCAGCCCGGCGTGTCGACAAAATCATCGAGCTGATCAGTCTTTGCAAGCCCTACAGCGAGATCGTTCGAGAATGTTCGTCTGAATGGGGGGTCTCTACGCGGATGATTGAGAAATACATTCAAAAGGCAAGAGCGGTCATACGAGAACGCTTCGATCAGATGGATCGCAAGGACTGGGTTGCAAGTGCCCTGGAGAAACTTGAAAAGGTGGCAGCAATGTCAATCGAATCCCGGCAGCACAGCAACGCCATCGGTGCTCTGGGACTCAGTGCCAAGCTGCTTCAGATCACAGGCAGGGAAAACTGATTCAGGATTAACGTCTTAGAGATATCGCAACCCCCCGGCACCCCCAAGGCGGCGGCAAAAATAATCAGGAGGGGAGAAAGCATTACTTAACCCCATTCTATTTCTCACCAACTTCAGCAAATCGCAGCAGCAAGATCCACCGCCAATCCCGCAAGGCAATAAACAACCCGGCAACGTCGGCCGGGCAGTTGATCAGATTGGTGGCCTTAGTTATGCACCAGCCAGGGCGGCCATGACATCAACCTCGTCAACCTCGATGTAGGGAGTGAGCCCGGAAAGTGATTGATGGCCCGTAACCCGCTGCACTGCAGGCAATGATGCGCCGCGCTTGAGAGCACCAGTAGCAAAGGATCGGCGGAAACTGTGAGTCGAGACACCCTCGAAGCCGAGTCGCTTGGCAGTTGACCGCAGTGCCTTGTCAGCAGCCTGCCGGCTCATCGGAGTGTGGGTGCTGCCAGAAGCAGGGAACAGCACTTCACCAGCTGCAGGGGCGTGGCCATGCTCCTCAGCCCAAGCCTGGCGGTAGTCATCCAGGGCAGCCTGAAGCCTATCGGTGCAGCGGATCTGCTTGGTGGCCTTTGTCTTAGTGGTGGCCTTCCGGTAGGTGACGTGACCGGCAGCAACATCACCCCAAGTCAGGGCCAGGGTCTCGGTAATACGAGCTGCCGACCATCGTTGCAGTGACCAGAGAGCCCGATAACGAGGAGACGGAGCAGCGGCCAACAGCTCATCGAGTTGCTCGGTGGTGAGCACTGTGGCCTGACCGTTGCGATTGACCTTCAAAGCAGGCTCGAATCAGCCCTAATCCTAGTTGCTCTACTGATAGAAGAGCAACCAAGTAGTGACAGCAGCCGTTCTGGGCAGAGCACCTCAAAACAGCCCAGTTTCGGCCCTTATTGCGAAGCAATAGGGAGGCCGTGTTGAGAACCGGCGAGGTTGTCGGCAGCCCCGACAACTTCACCAGCAGGGGGCAGCGAGCAGGGTTCGAAGCCCTCGGGCAAAGCGAGCACTTCACATAGCTGCTGAGCAAGCAACAACGACCAGTCGCAATCCTTGGAGGTTGGTGACACCCGGCCAGGCCACTGCCCGGCCCCCTACAAGGCGACGGAAAAGCGGCCGGTGGCGTTAGGGGGTCGCTCAGAGATGGATCCCCCTGAGACAACCTCACTAACTAGGCAGCCCCACCCCCTTGCCTCGAGCATGGCCCCCGCTCTTGCGCTACCCACTAGCTAAGCAGCTGGCTGCATCTAGGCAGAGGTCTGAGTGTCGCGGACAGCAATATGGGAATAACGCGGAGCTGTTGATGGTGAATGCCAGCCTGAACTGGGCCTCACTCTGGGGGCTGCTGCTCATGGCCCTCTGGGTTCCTGCCCTCGTGGTGTCGTTGCGACGCTTCGATGTGTTGATGGATCTGGATCAACCGCGCGAGTCGCTTCAGGGACTTGGTTTGACCTCGTTTCTGATCACCCTGGCCGGACGCTGCATCGCCCTGCCGCTGGTGGGTTCGATCATGTTTTTTCAGGGGTGGCGGTTGGATCCGATCTTGCAATTCGGATTGACCCTGCTCGTGTGGGGCACCATCGTTGAATCGATCCCTTCCATTCGCGCGGATCACCGTGCGTTGCAGCAACGTTCTGCTGCACAAGCTCATCAATCCACTCGACAGAGGGCTTTGGAGCGTCGCCTTCACGATCGTCTCTGGCCCTGGGTGTTTGCGCATGCAGTGCTGCCTTTTGCTGGCATTTATTACGCAATCACCCGGCGCACAATCACACCATTGCTATGGGATGTCGTCGCACGATTTGTCGTGCTGCTGATCACTACCGGCGTGTTGTTAATCCTCCACCGTTTGTCGGACGGCGAGACAGTGAACTGGATTCCAGTGGCTGTCTTCTGGGTGTTGCTTGTGGTGAATGTGTTCGCCGGTCTTCTGCCTGTGAGAGCTGCCATCCGCCGCACGCAGGCAGATGCCCGTCGCCGTTTGGAAGCCCACGGTTGAGCACGGGGTCTACAGCTCGCCGGAGTCAGTCACACAACCATGCGGGCTCGACCCTCAAGGAAAAGCAAAAGCTGGAGTCAATGCTGAGAGATCACCGGAGCTCGGGCGTCCCTGTGGATCGGACTGCCGCAGAATTAAAAAAACTGTGGCTGCCGGTGCTTCAGGTCTCTAATGCGAGTCAAACTCCAAACGCACATCCCTTACTGAATGTACACACGCCTCCCGAAACGCCTTCTAGCTCCTCTTCACTGAGTTCAGTGAACTTATCAGCGGTAAAGTCATGACCATGTTCTTTAGCAATAGCTACAGCATCTTCGGTTGACTTAGCTGCTTTTAGCTTGTCTTGAAGATTGGAATCTCTTTTGACTTTGGCGAGGAATGCCTTGAGTTGTTCTAGGGACATGGGTACGAGGTCTGTTCAGCAGTCATAGCAACGGTCGGCCTAGCTCTACCCCAATGCTCAAGGCAATAAAAAACCCCGCACTAGGCGGGGATTCTGAGAGTGTGATGCACAGTGGAGACCAATCAAACAGTCCAACGGGACCAGTAGTTGGGCGAATCTCCGAAGCAACGAGACTCATAAAAAGTGGGCTGAAATCCATCACTTCACGGGAGAGAAGAGCGTTGCTTCAATTCCTCGGTTTCAGCGGCCTCCTGAAGACCCTGCTCGATCAACTGGGATTTTGCATGCGTGCCTGCGCCAATGCCCAGCGTGAGGGAAAGTGTGGTGAGGAAGA
>QCUI01000009.1 GCA_003210775.1 Synechococcus sp. AG-679-A04 | reverse complement strand
TGGATGCACTGCGGCGAGATCAACCGACTGATGACTGTCGAAGGAGCTCACGACTCCACCTCGAAAGACCTTGAATCCTTCGCTGCGGAGAGCGATCTCAAGCAGATCGAGATCGGTCACCAATGTGGGCAAGATGGACAAATGGGACATGTAATCGGAATGCCCGCGCAATCTGACCCTAGCCAGATGGACAGCGAGTGTTATCCCGCGTTGATCGTTCCAGCGATCCGGACATGGCCGAGGTTTGATTCACCCTTGCGACTGGGGGTGATGGCTTCAGGAACAGGCACAAATTTCGAAGCACTGCACAACGCCATCGCCTGCGGCGACCTGGATGCCCAGATCCGTGTCCTCGTCGTGAACAAAGCCGGCTGTGGAGCCAGTGAGCGAGCCGAGCGCCTGGGGATCCAATGTGAGCTCAGAGACCACCGCCAGTTTTCAAGCAGAGAGGCGATGGATCAAGAATTGGTACGCACGTTCCAGAACGAAGGTGTTGAAGCTGTTGTGATGGCCGGATGGATGCGCATCGTGACCCCTGTGCTCATCGACGCGTTCCCGGGCAGATTGCTCAATATCCATCCCTCCCTTCTCCCATCTTTTAAAGGCTTGGATGCGATCGGTCAGTCTTTGAGCTCAGGAGTGTCCGTGACTGGGTGCACGGTGCACGAAGTGCTGAACGATGTGGATGACGGCCCAATCCTCGCTCAGGCTGCCGTCCCAATCCTCAGTGATGACACCAGGGAGCGACTCAGCCGCCGCATTCAGGTGCAAGAACACCGTTTGCTTCCCTGGGCGACAGCCCTTGCCGGTCAACGCTGGAGAACAACAGCAACAACTCAGGGATAGAAGGGTGCCAATGGGAGCCCTTCACTAACCGGTAGTCCTGCCATCAGGTTCAGACACTGCACCCCTTGGCCAGCCTGTCCTTTCATCAGGTTATCGACGGCACTCATCAACACCAGACGACCTGTACGCCCATCCACCTGCACGGACAGAAGAGCCTGATTCGTGTGCTTGGCCCATTTGGTGGCTGGATAGGTTCCAACAGGCAACACGCGGACGCAGGGGTGGTGGCGATACACCGCTTGGAGAACCGTTGTGCAGTCTTCGGCGGTGAGGCCGGGATCCCTCAAGCGTGCATAAACCGTCGAGAGAAGGCCCCTGACCATTGGCACGAGATGAGGGGTGAACTGAATCTGGATGGGACATCCCGCCACGCTGCTGGCGAGCTGTTCAATTTCCGATGTATGGCGATGCCCCACCACGCCATAGGGGCTGATCGACTCCGATGCTTCCGCCAGGAGCAGATTCTCTTTGGCAGCCCGACCTCCTCCGGACGTGCCGGTCTTGGCATCGATGATCAAACCTTCGGTCTCAATGAGCCCCTGTTTGAGGAATGGCAACAAGGGCAGAAGGCTCGTGGTGGGAAAACACCCCGGAGCAGCCACAAGCCTGGCCTCCGCGATCTCGGCGCCATGCCATTCAGGAAGCCCATACACCGCCTCTTTGCAGAGATCAGCATCAGCGCGCTGATGGGTTCTTGCCTCATGCACATACACCGAAGCCCAGTGATCAAGGCTGCGGTAGCGGTAATCAGCGGAGAGATCCACCACCCTGACGCCCTTATCGAGCAGAGGAGGCACGAGCTGACTCGCCAGACCGTTAGGAAGACTCAACACCGCAAAATCAGCGGCTGCTGCGATGCGATCCGGATCAGGACTGTCCACGGTGAGATCATCACCAAGCGGCAAGAACGGGCAGATCTCGCTCCAGCAACGACCAGCGGATCGCTCACCTCCCAGGTAGGTGATGTCAAACCCTGCGTGGGCGTTAAGGAGGCGAAGGGTCTGCAGACCTCCGTACCCGGAGGCACCCACCACAGCAACCCGTTGAATCCCCATTCCGGCGATGGCACATCGATCGATCGTACCGACGTCGATAATGGTTAAAGCTTTCAGGACACCTGGACCGCTGCCCGATTCCGTTGCTCAGACCAAGGGGGCTACTCCCATGTTTGATTCCATTCCCGATGCACTTGCCGCCATCAGAAACGGAGAGTGCATTGTGGTCGTGGACGATGAACGCCGGGAAAACGAAGGGGATCTGATCTGTGCGGCACAGTTCGCCACCCCTGAACAGATCAACTTCATGGCCACCGACGCGCGTGGTCTGATCTGTCTCGCCATGGAGGGAGAGCGTCTGGATGCTCTTGATCTGCCGCTGATGGTGGATCGCAACACCGACTCCAATCAGACGGCCTTCACCGTGAGCATCGATGCAGGCCCCGAAAATGGTGTCTCCACAGGGATCTCCGCGGACGACCGTTCCCGCACAATCCAGGTGGCGATCCAACCGGGGTCCAAACCGTCGGATCTGCGGAGGCCCGGACATATTTTCCCGCTCAGAGCTCGACCAGGAGGTGTGCTCAAGCGTGCAGGACACACCGAAGCCGCCGTGGATCTCGCCCAGATGTCGGGCCTCTACCCCTCAGGGGTCATTTGTGAGATTCAAAACCCGGACGGCTCAATGGCACGGCTTCCGGAACTGAAGATCTATGCAAGGGAGCGCGGTCTGAAGCTGATCAGCATTGAAGACCTGATTCGATACAGGCTCGATAACGAACGCTTTGTTGCACGATCGGCTCAGTGCTCACTCCCAACGGAATTCGGTTCCTTCCTGGCCATCGGTTATTCCAATGAGCTTGATGGCAGTGAACATGTTGCACTCGTTAAGGGCGACCCCAACAACCTGAGCGAACCAGTCTTGGTTCGCATGCATTCCGAATGCCTCACCGGTGATGCATTCGGATCCATGCGTTGCGACTGCCGTGCCCAGCTGCACATGGCGATGAAGCACATCGAAAAAGAAGGCGAAGGAGTGGTTGTTTATCTGCGCCAGGAGGGACGGGGCATCGGTCTGATCAACAAATTCAAGGCCTACAGCTTGCAGGAAGGTGGACTGGACACGGTTGAAGCCAACGAGAAGCTCGGGTTTGCCCCTGACCTGCGTAATTACGGAGTCGGAGCCCAGATTCTCAGTGACCTGGGAATTCACCGACTCAATTTGCTCACCAACAACCCCAGGAAAATCGCAGGTCTCGGCGGCTATGGACTTGAAGTGGTGAATCGTGTGCCGATGAAGGCTCCAGTCGATGATTTCAATGCCAGATATCTGGCCACCAAAAAAGAGAAGCTTGGGCATCTGCTGGATGCCATCGAATTCAGCTCTCACTGGGTCCTGTGTCTCGACAGCACCTCCACCGATGACGGTGTTCTTTCAGATCTGTTGCACCGTGTTGAAAAGCTCAGCCAAGCAAGGGGTCTACAACTACAGGCTGAACAAGGTCCTCGTCTGTTGGCGCTGTGGGAACGACCTCGGTTCGTCTGGTCATTGCAGGGATCAGAGCCCGACTCGGGCTCCATCAAGGCGATGCTGAACACCATGGCGGGTTGGCAGGAGACCTCAAGACTCGGGCTCCTGCACACCGTGAATGAACAGCAGATCACTCACCCTCCTCAGACACTGGAACGCAAGGAACTGAAACTCAGCTCATTGGCTGATGCGTCACAGGACATTGCCTGGTTCCCCGAAGGAAGCCAGGCCGCCTTGATTCACTGGTCCTGAACGGTGACCTTCTGAATGCGTGTGCCGTTCTTGATGGCCATGACCACATTCATATCACCGGTCAGACCGAAGACGGTGTGCACACCATCTAGGTGAGGTTGAGCGTCATGGACGATGAAAAACTGGCTGCCACCTGTGTTGCGACCGGCATGAGCCATCGACAGTGCACCCGGAACGTGCTTTTTACTGTTGATCTCGCAATCGATCATGTAACCGGGACCGCCCGTGCCAGGGGTTCCTCGTGAACCCTCACGGCTGTTGGGACATCCACCCTGTGCCATGAAACCGTCGATCACCCGGTGGAAAGCAAGCCCGTCGTAAAAGCCATCACGCGCGAGCTTGACGAAATTGGCAACGGTGTTGGGAGCGTCCTGATCGAACATCTCCAACTTGATATCGCCGGCGTCCGTGGACATGAGAACGGTCGTCAAGGCGTCAATCCGAAAACACCATGCTAGGCAGGTGACTGTGCAGGCCGACCTCAACCACGCAATGAGTCAAACAGCCTCAGGTCCAGAGCTTGATTTCGCCCGGGTGGGAGTGATCGGTGGCAGCGGTCTGTATTCCATTAACAACCTGGAATCAGTGCGGGAGGTCCAAACCGACACTCCGTTTGGCAAGCCATCGGATGCGTTGAGAGTCGGAACACTCAATGGTGTTGAGGTTGTTTTTCTGGCTCGTCATGGCAGTCAGCACCACTTGCTTCCCAGCGAAGTTCCCTATCAGGCCAACATCTGGGCCATGAGAAGCCTTGGCGTGCGCTGGCTGGTTTCTGTGTCCGCCGTGGGTTCACTGAGAGAGCACCTGAGACCACGCGACATGGTGGTGCCTCATCAGTTCATCGACCGGACTAGGCAACGCCCACAGTCATTTTTTGGAGACGGATGCGTTGCACACGTCAGCCTGGCTGATCCGTTCTGCCCCACCCTGAGTGAATGGCTGGCAACGTCGGCAGCTGCCGCGATGCCCGTGGGACAGCATCTGCATCGTGGTGGCACCTATCTCTGCATGGAAGGTCCAGCTTTTTCAACCCGTGCAGAAAGCGAGCTCTACCGAAGCTGGGGGTGTGATGTGATCGGCATGACCAACCACACGGAAGCGCGGCTGGCGAGAGAGGCCGAGATCGCCTACGCCTCGCTCAGCATGGTGACTGACTTCGACTGCTGGCACGATGATCATGACGCCGTCACCGTGGACATGGTGATCGGCAACCTCAAAGCCAATGCAACGGCAACTGGGCCAATCCTGGAACGGTTGATGGGCAATTTCAGCAAAGAACGTCCCGAATCTCCGGCGCACCGAGCCCTGGAACACGCGCTGATGACGGCTCCGGCTTCGGTTCCTGCTGCGACGCGACAGCGACTCGACCTGTTCACCCATCCCTACTGGGGACGATTTAACCCTGAATAGGGAGAGACAATCCCTTGCTGGTTAACGCTGCTCTCAGATCAGCACCGTGAGCTTCAAGCAAAGCATCAGCATCGTCTGCTTTTAAATCACAGCTGCCCATGCAGAGGGCACGCTTGACTGAACCATGGGCGCGTTCCAACAGGCTGAGAGCTGCTTCGCGTTCCAAACCAAGAAGATCCCTCAGGATGCGCATGGAGCGGTCGACGAGCTTGCTGTTGCTGGCGGCAACGTCGACCATCCTGTTGCCATAGACCTTGCCCAGCCTCACCATCACCCCTGTTGAAAGGATGTTGAGAGCCATTTTTGTCGCCGTTCCAGCTTTCAGACGCGTCGAACCCGTTAGCAGTTCAGGGCCCGTGAGCAGTCGCACATCAATGGTGCACGGCAGGGGAGCCTGTTCCGAGGGAACACAGGCCATGGCAATCGTGACTGCACCGAGCCCCATGGCATAGCTCAGTCCACCGCGGACATAAGGCGTCGTCCCTCCTGCAGCGATACCGACAAGGCAATCATCCGAGCAAAAACCACGTTCCTGAAGATCAGTCACAGCAGCAGATTCAAGATCCTCGAGTCCCTCGGAACTGCGCAACAGTGCCGGGGCGCCCCCCGCAAGAATTCCCTGAACGAGTTCCGGTGGGCTGCAGAAGGTGGGGGGACATTCAGCAGCATCAAGAACTCCGAGACGCCCTGAGGTCCCTGCACCTAGATAAAACAATCGGCCAGTCCCCTGAAGTCGTTCGGCAATCGCGTCAACGGCTTGGCTCAGAGCCCTTCTTGCGGCAAACACCGCTTGTTGGGGCCTGCGATCCTCGTCGATGAACAGGTCGACCAGTGCATCGGTGGAGAGCTGATCGAGTTGATCACTCGCGGGATTCACCTGTTCGGTGAGCAGATAGCCACGGTCATCCGAGGGAGACGCCAACGGGGAGTTGGGCCCGGAACCGATGGATGGAGTGTCAGTCATGTCTAGAGAAGACCCTCAAGACGTCGCCGCACATCATCCAGATCCTGGATCGAGGATTCGTCCTTGGCAGCGCGTCCCTGCACCCGGTCAGGATCCAGTTCCGGTTCATGCTCCTGCCAATTGGCTACGTCACGATTGGCGCTCGGTGGCCGCAGCATCAGGCGTTCATCATCCGACTTTGGACGAAATCCATCGGGAACGAATCGGGCCTCATAACCAGCTTCACCACAGAACAACTCGATCTCTTCGCGATCGAGAGCTTCAACAGTGGGCGTTGGAAAGTCCTGCGCTTCCAACAGTCCGGCATAGCGATCGGCATCGTCGCGGTTCTCAAACATCAGCACCACGGTCTGGCCTGAGAGCTCGAGGGAGTGAATGCCTTCGCTGTCCTGTCCTGCGTCGTACAGGAGCACGTGAACCAACATGCTGATCAATCGTCAACAGCAGTCTCTCATCGGAACTGCGGCTTAGAAACCGTTGGCTCGCTCGAGACTGAGTTCCTGCAGGCGTTGATAAAGCGCCCGTTCATCGTCATCCAGCGCCGCCGGGATCACGATCACAATTTCCACAAGCTGATCGCCGCAATCATCTCCAAGCTGAAGACCACGCCCGCGCAACCTCAACAACCGTCCGCTGGATGAACCAGGAGGAACCTGAAGTGTGACCGGGCCGGAAAGGGTGGGCACATCAACGGCACAACCAAGCGCGGCATCCGGTGGCAGCAACTCAAGGCGGTAATGCACCCGAAGACCATCGATGCGCAGACCGTCATCCGTCATCACCCGCAAATGCAAGAAATGATCGCGTCCTCCGGGGGCAACACCCTCCAGACGTAACCGCCAACCATCTCCTGCTCGAGGCGGAGTACCAACTTCAACCAAGGTGCCGTCCCCTAGCTCCAGCTCCACGGTTGTGCCCTGCAGGGCTTGATCCGGTGTGAGATCAACAACGGTTTCCAGATCATCTTCACTGCGGACTGGAGGAGGGGGTTGCGGAGAAGCCTCAGGCCAGTGAGCTCCATCAGCCTGATCAGATCCTTCGCTGTAATTGGACGACTGCCCTTGCGGATCATGCCCTCTAGGAGCCTGTTCTCTTGGAGCGGGCTCTCTATGAACAGGCTCACGCTCCAGCCCCAGAACAACGGCGAGGTAGTCCTCAAAATCTGGGAATCCAGTGCTGAAGGGGTCAGTTGCAGCAACGCCTCCGTGTTGACGCGACTGCCATTGCTTACGCCGGTC
The DNA here is from genome assembly GCA_003210775.1 of Synechococcus sp. AG-679-A04. Classification (GTDB taxonomy): domain Bacteria; phylum Cyanobacteriota; class Cyanobacteriia; order PCC-6307; family Cyanobiaceae; genus Synechococcus_C. The sequence goes on along the minus strand of QCUI01000009.1, from coordinate 37,084 downwards.
AGGGTTGCTGAGAACCGCGTAAGCCTCATTGACCAGCTTGAAGCGTTCTTCGGCGTGACGATCATTCCCATTCAGATCGGGATGCCAGCGTCTGGCTTCCCGCCGGAATGCCCGCTTGAGCGCGTCTGGAGCAGCACCAGGCTCCAGACCAAGCAAGGACCAGTAGTCCGGTTCAGCGGAAGTTGTCATCGTCCCAGGGGTCAATCCCTCTTCGGCCACCTCTCATCCGTCCGTCGTAACGGGACTGTGGCGATGCCCAGGGGTCGTCATCCCAGTCATCTTCTGCAAACAGCTCGTCCTTCAGAGTGCCCAGAGTGCTTTTCAGACCCTGCAGTGGACCACTGTCGGTCTGACGTTCAGCCGTCAGACGGCGGTTCAGACCGAACAGTGCTTCCTGAAGCCCGCTCACAGCCATCTCGAGCTCTGGAAGATCATCCTGCTGCAGGAGATCCTGGACATCACGAACTGACATCTCAACCGCTCTTTGCTGACGTTCAGCTCCATAGGGGCCAAGCTCGAGAGCAGCGTCACGCAGCCGCCGTTCTGCCTGTGCGACCAAGGTCATGGCCGAATTGCGTCGCTCGATTGTGGAGCGCTTGCGACGGTCTTCATCCGCCCGTGCTTCGGCTTCAGCAAGTAGACCCTGAATTTCATCTTCACTAAGCGTCGAGCCTCCTTGAATGGTGACCGACTGCTTTCTGCCGGTCGTCCGATCCGTTGCACTCACCTGAAGGAGTCCGTTGGCATCAATGTCGAATGCAACCTGGATCTGAGGCACACCGCGTGGTGCGGGAGGAATTCCCGAGAGACGGAAACGTCCGAGTGATTTGTTATCTGTGGCCATCTGGCGTTCTCCCTGCCAGACATGAATTTCGACCGATGACTGGTTGGGTTCTGAAGTACTGAACACATCCGACTGACGAACAGGGATCTGGGTATTGCGCGGAATCAGCACCTTCATCAGACCTCCGATGGTTTCTAGACCCAGCGAGAGCGGTGTGACGTCATTGAGAAGCAGATCGCGCAATTCACCGGTGATGATTCCTGCCTGAACCGCTGCGCCAACGGCAACGACCTCATCAGGATTAACCGACTGGCAGGGATCATTTGGAATCAATGTTCTGACCAACTGCTGCACCATCGGCATGCGCGTGCTTCCTCCAACAAGCACCACGTCGTCGATGTCCTCAGCAGCCCAGCCGGAATCCCTGAGTGCCGACTGCACCGGAACGAGCACACGGTCGAGAAGATCAGGGCAAAAGCCCTCGAAGGTTTCACGGTCCAGTGTTGTTTCGATATGAAGAGGACCATCTGCACCCGTCGCGATGAAGGGCAGGGAGATGGGCGTGGAGGTCACACCGGAGAGCTCTTGCTTAGCCTTTTCGGCAGCTTCGGTGAGTCGTTGCAGGGCCTGACGATCACGCCTCAGGTCGACACCATGCTCTTTGAGAAACGCTTCAGCAAGCCAGTCAACAATGCGTTGATCGAAATCGTTGCCACCCAGCTGGGTGTCGCCGTTGGTGGCTTTGACATCGAATACCCCGTTGGCGATTCTCAGCAGCGACACATCAAAGGTTCCACCGCCCAGATCAAAAACGAGGGCACGACGGACCGCACTTCGATCAAAGCCGTAAGCAAGGGCGGCTGCGGTCGGTTCATTGAGAATTCGCTCAACATTGATTCCCGCAAGACGACCGGCATCCCGGGTGGCCTGACGCTGAGCGTCGTTGAAGTAGGCGGGAACAGTGATCACTGCAGATTCCACCTCTTCTCCGAGATAGGTGGAGGCGTCATCCACGAGCTTGCGCAGGATGCTGGCCACGAGTTCTTCTGGGGCATATTCCCGCTCGGTCTGCGGACACGCCACGCGGACGTTGCCCTGACTGTTGGAGCGGACCGTATAGGGAACGGTTAGTGACCCGTCGTCGAGTTCATCCCAGGCCCGACCAACAAAGCGCTTGAGGTTAGAGAAGGTGTTGCGCGGATTGAGAACCAGCTGGCGTCGAGCCGGCTGGCCCACAAGCAGTTCGTTGTCTTTGGTGTAACCCAACACGGAAGGGGTCGTCCGGGTGCCCTCTGCATTGGCAATCACCACGGGCCGCCCGGCCTCAAGAACAGCCACGACGGAATTGGTGGTACCAAGGTCAATTCCGACGATCCGGCCCATAAACGCCTGTGTGAAGTCCCACGGTAACGGCCCAAACAGCTCTCACACAGCCCATGCATACGCAACCCCACAGGTTGAGTTAACGCTCCCTTAGTGATCTGGGCGCCGTTGGACCGGTACGTTTCAATGATCTGTTCATAACAGAATGCCCAGGTCGTTGGAGCTTTATCTCTTACGGCGACGTCCGCCGATGGAGAAATCGGTGGATGCCGGCTTCAGGATCCTGGCGGTCGCTTTGGCCTCGGTGGTGGCGATGGTGCTGCTGGCGATCCTCATCGTGGTGTTTTGGGGATCGTTGGATTCCATGGGCCGATACGGCTGGTCATTTCTGGTGACCTCTAACTGGAATCCCGTTAAGGATGAATACGGCGCCTTCACAGCCATCTATGGAACGCTGTTGACATCTCTGCTGGCACTGCTGATTGCGGTGCCTCTCGGCGTGGGAACAGCGATCTTCATCACCGAAAACATCATTCCTCTAAAAATCCGAACGCTGATCGGATTGATGGTTGAACTGCTGGCAGCCATCCCATCAGTTGTGCTCGGCCTGTGGGCCATCTTCGTGATGGAACCCTTCATCAAACCTTTTCTGGAGTTACTTCACACAACGCTCGGCTGGATACCGCTTTTCTCCACTGCACCCAAAGGGCCCGGAATCGCGCCGGCGGTCTTAATCCTGGTGGTCATGATCTTGCCGATCATCACAGCCATCTCCAGAGACTCTCTCAATCAAGTACCGATGCAGCTGCGACAGGCGGCCTATGGAGTGGGAACAACGCGCTGGGGTGCCATTCTCAATGTGATGTTGCCCGCAGCAATTTCAGGGATAGTCGGTGGTGTGATGTTGGCCCTGGGACGCGCCATGGGTGAAACGATGGCAGTCACGATGATTATTGGTAATTCAAATAATTTCAGCTGGTCACTGCTCGCCCCCGGCAACACTATTTCAGCGATGCTTGCCAATCAGTTTGGTGAAGCAGATGCCAGTCAAGTGTCCTCTTTGATGTATGCCGCATTTGTACTCATGATCCTCACCCTTGCAGTGAACATCATCGCCCAGTGGCTGGTTAAACGTCTCAGCCTGAAGTACTGATCATGACTTTGTCATCTACAGCTCGTCTGGCTCTTGGTGTTCCGGATCTCACTTATAGACAAGGGCTCAGGCGAAATGTAATCAACAGAATGCTCACCATTCTTGCTGGTTTGTTTGCTGCAATTGCTGTACTTCCATTAATTGCTGTGCTGGCATATGTGTTGGTCAAAGGAGGTGGCATGCTTAACCTCAGCCTGTTCACCGCGAGATCATCAGGCTTGCCGGGCGAGGGAATTGGAAACGCTGTCATCGGCACAGTCTTGGTGACCTTCATTTCAGCACTAATCGCAATTCCAGTTGGTGTTGGGGGAGGAATATTTCTTGCCGAATATTCACGTGGTGGAAGTTTCGCTCAATTCATTCGATTTGGTACGAACGTGATGGCAGGCGTTCCGTCGATCATCGCTGGCGTCTTTGTCTATATCGCAATCGTGAAAACAAAAATTATATTTGGCAATTCCTACAGTGCACTTGCAGGAGGAATTGCCTTATCAATACTGATGCTACCAACAGTCATCAAAACAACTGATGAAGGTCTAAAGCTGGTCTCTGATGATCTTCGACGTGCAGCCTTGGGAGTAGGGGCCTCCAGGTTTGTCACGATCCTGAGAATTACATTGCCGTCAGCATTTACCCCCATAGCAACGGGAGTCGTTCTTTCGATTGCTAGAGCCGCAGGAGAGACCGCACCTTTAATCTTTACGGCTTTGTTCTCCAGTTACTGGCCCCAGGGTATCAACTCAATCTTCAATCCTATCGCAACACTGTCAGTGCTGATTTACAACTATGCACGACTGCCCTATCCAGCCCAAAATGAATTGGCATGGGCAGCCTCGTTTGTACTAGTGCTCTTTATCCTCATTATTAATCTATTTGCACGCTGGCTCAGACGATTTGCTGCTAGTTGACCTAAACAACTTCCATCAGTCCAGATATTCATCTCGCGCTCCATCCGTACCGCATCAGCCTTCATGACTTCCACCACTACACCAAGCTCAGAAGTCTCATCAGACATCTGCCTCTCGATTCAGAACACAACGATCAGTTACGGCAGTTATGAGGCTGTTAGGAACGTTTATTGCGACATACCACGAGGCAAGGTCACAGCATTCATCGGGCCATCTGGATGTGGCAAATCAACTGTTCTAAGGGCCATGAACCGGATGAACGATCTAATCGAAGGATGCAGCCTGAAAGGGCGAGTTTTATTTGATGGCGCAGATCTATACGCTCCATCAGTTGATCCAGTAGAGGTAAGACGACGTATCGGAATGGTTTTCCAGCAACCAAACCCATTCCCTAAAAGTATCTATGAAAACATTGCCTTTGGCGCACGTATTAATGGATATACAGGAGACATGGATGAACTGATAGAGCGCTCACTACGCCAGGCGGCAGTCTGGGATGAGTGCAAGGATAAGCTCAACGAAAGTGGATATTCATTATCCGGAGGACAACAACAACGCCTCTGTATTGCGCGCACAATTGCGATTCAACCAGAAGTGATTCTGATGGATGAGCCCTGTTCAGCACTGGATCCAATCTCGACATTGAAAATCGAGGAAACAATGCATGAGTTAAAGAAGAGTTTCACAATTGTGATTGTCACGCACAATATGCAGCAGGCCTTGAGAGTGAGTGACATGACTGCGTTCTTTAATGCTGAAGCGGTTGAAGGAGGCTCTGGAAAAGTCGGCTACCTCGTGGAGTTCAATGAAACAGATATGATCTTCAATTCACCATCTCAACAAGCCACACAGGATTACGTGTCGGGGCGATTCGGCTGATCAAGCGATTGGTGGATGTATTGAAGGCATCATTCATTGGAAATCATTCGCTGAGAGCGTGCCAATCAAAAAACAAATCCGTAGAACCGGTAAACTACGGAGAGGCCGCAACTCGCACTTCTTGAAAACGTGCATCATGGGCCAAGCTTGGCCTCAGCTGTTTTCTAGATAAGTTCGAATCAGCAGTTTGATTATTTACTGCATAGGATACTGATATTCTTCCAAGCGCTATCCCACAAGGCAAAGCTTGCCATTTTGGAAGACCAAATGTGCTCAATCCGGCTGTCGCTTGATTCGTCTTTGAAATACCAAATATCATGCAGAAGTAAAACTAAATCGACCTTGAGATTCATAGCAATGGTATCCAAGCTCTGTTTCCTCTAAATGGGATCTCTATGCAGGGATCGACGACGATACACAGTTGATGTATTTGCATGCGACCCAGGCAGACTTATGCTGAAGATTGGGTGAGCATGGTCGAATCGACTGAAGCTGCGTCATCCAATACAAATTGTCACCTTTTGACTAACAGCTTGAACCACAAAAATAGCCGGGGGTCACTATATCTGCCAATCATTAAATAATAAATCGAGAGTTTTTATTTCTCGAACATATCCATAACAAATTCAGAGACTTTCAGCCTGGAGGTGAAGCAGAGCCACTCCATGCCTAACAAAAAACCCCTCCATGTGAGGGGTTAAGTGTTAGAGAACGGAGAGGGAGGGATTCGAACCCTCGATAGAGTTGCCCCTATACAGCATTTCCAGTGCTGCGCCTTCGACCACTCGGCCACCTCTCCAGGGACTCGTCTGGCACGTCAGAATGTAGCAGGGCGTTTCCATCTGCACTGAATGAGGCCGACTCATCGGGTCACTATCCACTGGAGGCAGCAAGGTCGGGTGATTTCCCATGATGTGCCCGAGGGTGATTACATCCTGCAGAGCTTTGAACAACAGGGAGATCCACTGCCTTTTTCATGTCGGAATGGATGCTGCACAAGTTGCGCTGTTCGCGTCCAGCATGGAGAACTGGATCAACAGGAAGCCATGGGGCTCTCCAAAGAGCTGAGAGCCAAGGGCTATGGACTTCTCTGCGTGGCCAGAGCCATTGGCCCGCTTGTCGCTGAAACACAAGATGAGGATGAGGTCTACGACCTGCAATTCGGTCGCCACTTCGGCAGAGGATCGATCACGCGTGACATCCCTCTTGAGGAACTCGAAACCTGGAAGGAATGAAGCAACCACATCTCGATTGCAATGCAGCCGCCGCAGAGGCCGGCCTGACGTCGCTGAGACTTGAAGAACTCAGTAAGGTCGCCAGATCGACAGCCGATCTTGGTGGATCGGTACTGATGCAGCACTACGGGCAACTCGTCTCAATCCGTCAGAAAGCAAGGGCTGGGGATCTGGTAACCGATGCCGATCTGGCTGCTGAGAAGGCCGTGCTGAGTGTTCTTGACGAGGCAACCCCTGAGATTCCCGTTCTGGCCGAGGAATCCGGAGCACAGGGTGATGTTTCAGAGCTGTGCTGGTGTGTTGATCCCCTCGATGGCACGACGAATTTCGCTCATGGCTACCCCTTTTTCGCCACATCCATCGGCCTGCTTTGGAGAGGTCTTCCGATCCTCGGAGCGGTGGCTGTCCCTTTTTTGCAGGAGGTGTTCTGGTGCTGTCCCGGTACAGGGACGTTCCTCAATGATCAACGCATCCAGGTGAGCAGCTGCTCAACGCTGGAAGACAGTCTTCTGGTCACCGGATTTGCCTATGACAGAAGAGAACGCTTGGACAACAACTACGCGGAGTTCTGCCGTTTAACCCATAAGACAAGGGGGGTGCGACGCGGTGGAGCCGCAGCTGTTGATCTGGCCTATGTGGCTGCAGGTCGAGTCGACGGCTACTGGGAGCGAGGCCTATCCCCCTGGGATCTGACAGCTGGCGCTGCATTGGTGGTGATCGCAGGAGGCGAGGTCAGTGATTACCGAGCCCAGAATTACGACGTGTCGTCGGGTCGAATTCTCGCCACTGGCCCTGGTCTTCACACCGCTCTGCAGAGCGAGCTCGAAGGGATCGAGCCTCTCGCACAACGGCTCTATTCAGACTGAAACCCAAGCCATGGGATCCTGATCGAAGCAGCAACAGGCGCGATGGCCCTGCAACCCGCCTCAGGAGTGAGAGATCTCAATCCTCAGCAGGTTCAACGCAACCAGGAACTCAGGGAAACCCTGGCCGAGGTGTTTCGTCTTTGGGGATACGAAGAAGTCACGCCTCCCAGGATTGAACGAATGGACACTCTCAAGGCGGGAGGGGCTATTGACAGCCGCGACATCGTGCGACTTGTTTCGGATGAACCACTGGGATTGAGACCGGAACTGACAGCCTCCATTGCCAGAGCAGCCTGCACAAGGCTGCTAGAGCGTCAGCGACCACTGAGACTCTGGAGTTGCGGAACGGTCTTCGAATCCAGAACGGCCGATGAAGGAGGCCAGTGCATTGAGGAGAACCTTCATTGCGGTGTTGAGCTCTTTGGAGGTCTAGGGGTTGAGTCGGAACTCGAATTGTTCAGTCTTTTATTGGCATCACTTAAAGGCCTGAACCTGAACAGCAGCCATCAACCAAGGCTGTTGATCGGGCACACAAGCCTGATGGAGCTGTTGCTTGAACCCTTCGAATCCAGGCAGCGAAACAAGATCCGTGCCTGTCTGAGTCAGTACGACCGTCTGGGACTGCAGGAACTGGGATTAGCCAACGATGCCCATGACAATTTGGCCTTCTGGCTCGACCGACGAGGCACGCCCCAGGACATCCTCCACTCACTGGATGCGCAGTATCCGAATCAAGGGGTGCTGAAGCAGCTAAAAAGACTGTTCACGCATCTGCATCCTCTTGCTGAGGAGTCGGGACTGCAACTGCAACTTGACCCCACATTCCAACCTCATTACGAGCTTTACGACGGCATCTTGCTGCAACTGGTCTGTCAGGGAACATCGGCTCCTGTTGTGATTGCCCGGGGCGGAAGATACGACTCGCTAGTCAAGAGACTTGGCGGTGAAGGCGCTGAGGCAACAGGTCTGGGATTCAGCTACTGCGTAGATGACATCAGGAATCTTCCAGGAGATTCCGTCGCCACTAACCATGAAGAGACAGCGACACTGATCTGTTACGGGCCCAGGCAAACCATGGAGATGGCATTGCAACTCCAGATGGCACTCCACCAGCAGGGGAGGATCAGCGTGCTTGATCATCGTGTCTGTGACGATCATGCAGAAGCGATGAATCGTCTGAAACAGTCAGGCTGCGACAGCCTCGAATGGATCGATCCCTAAAGTCAGCCGACACTGAAGGGATGCATGGCCCACACGATCGTGACCGATGTCTGCGAAGGAATGGCCGATTGCGTCGACGCCTGTCCTGTCGCTTGCATCACAGCTGGAAACGGTGAAAACTCAAAGGGGACTGAGTATTACTGGATTGATTTCGAGACCTGCATTAACTGCAGCGTCTGCCTGCAGATCTGTCCCATCGAAGGGGCGATCCTGCCTGAGGAACGATCAGACCTCCAACGGCCCCAGCCGCGCTGACGTACGGGAAACTCACCAAGCAACCTCTTGATCAACAGCGGCCACCATGACTAATTTTCAGCAAGCTTATGCGTGCTGATGTCGGTGCTTGAACAGGGTCAGATTCAGATCCATACCGAAAACATTTTCCCAATCATCAAGAAGGCCGTTTATTCAGGCCACGAAGTTTTCCTAAGAGAACTGGTTAGTAACGGTACCGATGCCATCAGCAAACGCCGCATGGCAGCCATGGCGGGTGATTGCTCTGAGGCAGATGAGGGTCTGATCAACATTACTGTTGATCGAGAAGCAAAAACAGTCAAAATCAGTGATAACGGAATCGGCATGACTGCCGATGAAGTGAAAAGATACATAAACCAAGTGGCGTTCTCCAGCGCGGAGGATTTTCTAGAGAAATACAAACAAGAATCGGATGCCATCATTGGCCATTTCGGCCTTGGCTTCTATTCCAGTTTTATGGTTGCCAAGGAGGTTGAGCTGATCACACGATCAGCCCGTCCCGATAGCGAAGCGGTTCGCTGGGTATGTGATGGATCTCCCGCATTTAAACTGGAGAGTCACGATAGAACTGAGCCTGGAACGGACGTCATCCTTCATTTAATGGAAGATGAACTGGAGTACCTGGAGCCTGCGAGGTTACGCACACTAATCACTCAGTACTGCGACTTCATGCCCATCGATGTTCAACTCGAGGGCGAAAGTGTCAATAAAAGGAACCCGGCCTGGAGAAGAAATCCTAGGGAGATGTCCGACCAGGACTATATCGATCTTTATCACTATCTCTATCCCTTTCAGGGGGACCCTCTGCTCTGGGTTCACTTAAATACTGACTATCCCTATACACTGCAGGGGATACTTTTCTTCCCTCAATCTGTAGGACGAGCTGATTGGGAAAAGGGTGATATTCGACTGTATTGCAATCAAGTTTACGTGAGCGATTCAATCAAGGAAATTGTTCCGCGTTATTTACTTCCTCTGAGAGGAGTCATTGATTCTCCAGATATTCCACTGAATGTCAGCAGAAGTGCCCTGCAAACAGATCGAAAAGTCAGATCCATTGGCAATTTTGTTGCAAAGAAGGTCGCTGACAGATTAAAAAGCCTGAAAAAAGATCAACCAGAGGATTATGCAAAAGCGTGGGACTCTCTGGCACCGTTTGTGAAGATCGGTGCCATGGAAGACGACAAGTTTGCTGAGCAAGTATCAGAACTAATTCTGTTTACAACAACTGCTCAATCGACTGAAGGAGAAGCAGAACCAATCAAGGCCGGAGAAAAAAATTACACAACCTTGCTGTCGTATCAGAGCAGGCTTTCAGACACGCAATCCAAACGCATTCTCTACTGCACTGATGAAGTGGCTCAAGCGGGAGCACTGTCGCTTTGGAGAAGCCAAGGGGCTGAGGTGATCTTCGCCGAAACGGTCATCGATAGCCAGTTTCTGCCCTGGCTTGAAGCAACCAACGATCAGTTCAAATTCCAAAGAGTGGATGCGGAGCTGGACGAAAGTCTGCGCGATGAAAAGCCAGAAATCAGTGACCAGGATGGTGAAACGCAGAGTGAGTCAATCAGAAGCCTCATCAAGGAGGCACTCAATAACGACAAAGTCACCATTCAGGTACAGGCGCTGAAAGGAGGCGAAGAGGCTCCACCAGCGATGATCCTGCTTCCGGAGCAAATGCGACGCATGAATGACATGGGAGCTCTGATGGATCAACGCTTGCCAGGGTTACCTGAGCATCACGTACTGCTGATCAACCGTCGGCATCCACTCGTGGAAGGACTGCTGAGATTGTCAGCAGGTGGTGTTCTTGTCGGCAGCGAACAATCTTCACCCAGCAAACGACTGGCTTCGGAGCTGGCTTTACACCTTTATGACATGGCGCGTCTGGGAGTGGGAGGCTTGGAACCCAATGAACTAGCGGGCTTCCAGACACGCAGTGCCAAACTGATGTCTGAGCTTGTCAGCAAAGGGACCTGACCTGGTCTGTTTGCTAAATTGAGGTCCTGGCCATCGGCCATTGAAATAAAGGATCGTCATCATGTCTCGGGTGTGTCAGCTCACTGGTACTCGTGCCAACAACGGAATGGCAGTGAGCCACTCCCACATCAGGACAAAAAAGCTGCAACAAGCCAATTTGCAGCAACGAAGACTCTGGTGGGCAGAGGGCAACCGCTGGGTGAATCTTCGGATCACAACCCGTGCCCTGAAGACCATTCAGAAGAAAGGCCTGGGTGCCTACGCCAAGTCCCTTGGCATTGATTTGGCCAAAGTCTGAATCGTTACCGACATGCCTCAGCTTGTGCTGAAACGTCGAGACCTTCTCGGTCTCACAGTGGCTGGGGCAGCGGCACTGTTCTGGAACCCGTCAACAGCGAGAGCTCTCGGCGGCAAACTCCCCGAAGTTGGAAAACAAGCACCCAATTTTGACCTCCCAGGAACACTGGGAGGAGGTCCATCAAAAGATTGGAGTCTTGACGACTGGTCAGGGCGCTGGCTGGTGCTTTATTTCTATCCAAGGGATTTCACATCCGGTTGCACAATTGAAGCTCACGGCTTCCAGGAATCCCTCAAAGATTTCAATGCTCATCAGTGCGACATCGCAGCTGTTTCAGCTGACAGCGTTGATGATCACGAATCATTTTGCAGCAGCGAGGGGCTTGATTTCACGTTGCTGTCAGACCCAGATGGCAAGGTTAGTCGTCAGTACGGGTCATGGATGGCTCCTTACTCGTTACGTCATACGTTTTTGATTGATTCGGAAGGTGCTTTACGTGCCCGCTGGACTGGCGTCAGACCCGTTGGCCATGCACAAGACGTGCTAAATACCTTGATGTCAGAACAGAGTAATTCCATTGCTTAACAGATCCACTGATCAGCTGAACAGTGGATCTAGTCCAACATCATATGGGAGATCATCCAAATGGATTTGAACATAGGCAGAAGCAATTTTATTATTCTTTATCATCGGACACCATTCGACGAAGCAAAAGACGAAACGGGAGAACGTGTCTGGCGTGACCAAAAAAGTCCGAATGGAATTATTCCAACACTGAGAAACTTATTCAGAGACCGAGACAACGGAACCTGGATTGCTTGGCGTCAGGTTAATGACCTGACAAATGCAGAAGATGAAAGAATCTTGATGGACGAACCAGCGTCATTTACGTTGAGAAGGATACCACTAGAAGAGCAGCAAATATCAAGCTTCTATCACGTTACTTCCAAGGAATCATTCTGGCCAATTTTACATACCTTCCCAAACTACTTCGATGTCAACAATACGGATTGGGGTATTTTTGAAGAAGTTAATCAACGTTTTGCAGATGCAGCCTGCGCAGAGGCAGCTCCTGGCGCCGTTGTCTGGGTTCATGATTACAACCTTTGGCTTGTTCCTGGATATATCCGCAGCAAGCGCTCAGATCTTAAAATTGCATTTTTTCACCACACACCATTCCCAAGTAGTGATGTTTTTTCGATCCTCCCCTGGCGGAAGCAAATCGTGGAAAGCCTACTAAGTTGCGACGTCGTTGGGTTTCATATTCCACGCTATACAGAGAATTTCGCTAGGGCAGCGAATTGTCTTTTAGGTGTAGAAAAAGGTGAGAAACAAAATGTTCCGCTTCGTTTTCTTGGTTGTGGGTCGGCATTAACGGAACCATCTGAAACCCCTTGGCTAAACTATCGAGGACGGAGGGTACGTCTTCTATCGTCTCCAGTCGGAACATCTCCAGACGTGATTCAGGCGCTCACAAAAGATTCACATGTTCGTCATTTATCAGAGCGAATTGATGAAGATACAAAGAAAGGACGTAAGCTAATCCTATCTGCGAGCAGAGTTGATTACACGAAAGGAAACGAGGAGTTGTTGTTGGCATTCGAACGACTACTTGAACGCCGACCAGAACTCCACGGAAAAGTGGTGCTTATGTTGGCCTGTGTCGCTGCAGCTTCAGGAATGCGGATCTATGAAGATACGCAGCGACTGATTGAGGAAACAGCTGGTCGTATCAACGGACGTTTCAGCAAAATGGACTGGGTTCCAATTCGATTTTCAACACGCAGAATTCCTTATGAGGAAATGGTTGCCTGGTTCTCACAGGCAGATATCTGTTGGATTACCCCACTTCGTGACGGTCTCAATCTAGTAGCAAAGGAATATGCCGCAGCAAGGAAAGGGCAGGCTGGAGTTCTCGTACTTTCTGAATTTACAGGGGCTTCAGTGATTCTGGATGGTGCAGTTCTGACCAACCCTTATTCGCACAAACAGATGGATACAGCGATTGATACTGCAATTGATATGCCTACTTCAGAACAAATAGAAAGGATGGAGAAAATGAGTTCAGCAGTTGAGGCATTCACAGTGTCTGACTGGGCCGATGAGCAGATGGGTGCACTCGAGACCCAGGAGTAAAGCAATGCTCTGGATCAGGAGTAAATCGTTCAGGCTGTTGATGGTCTCCATCGTCATCATTGCCAGCAGTCTTTTTGGTCTTTCTGTTGTTGCAAGACAACCAGACCATGTCTCCATCCTGATGCCGGCTCCCTTTGCTGATTCGACTGCTGAACTGGTCAAAAGTTTTAATCAACAAAACCGGGGACGGATTCATCTCAATGTGATCAAGGGGCCTCTGGAAACTGAGGCAATTTCAGACTTGGCAATCAGCAGTCTTTTATTGGGTGATACGCCCTTTGACGGACTACTGATGGACGTGACCTGGGTGCCGAAATATGCAAAGGCGGGCTGGCTCGAATCCCTTGACAACTATTTCAGCAATAACGAAGTGAGTGCTCTTGCCTCAGGAGCCAGTGAGGGAAATCATTACCAGGGGTCACTCCTGCGTTGGCCGCTCACTGCAGATATCGGTCTTCTGTATTGGCGAACAGACCTGATGGATCAACCCCCTCGAACTCCGCAGGAACTGGAGAGCATCAGTCAGAAACTTCAGTCCAGCGGCAGGGTCCCCTATGGGTATGTGTGGCAGGGAAGGCAATATGAAGGGCTCAGCTGTGTTTTTCTTGAGGTCATTGATGGCTTTGGCGGTGACTGGTTTTCAGCCGAATCCGGACAGATTGGTTTGGACAAGCCAGCGGGACTTGCTGCTGCGCAGTGGCTCGATGGCCTGATTCAACGAGGCGTCAGTCCAAGGGCCGTCACCAACTTTAATGAGTCCGAAGCCTTGCAAAGTTTCAAGTCTGGCCAGGCTGCCTTCATGCGCAACTGGCCCTACGCCTGGGCTGAATTACAAAAAAACGACAGTCAGGTTAAGGATAAAATTGCAATCACTACGATGGTGGCGCAAACGGGCCATCAACCTGCTGCAACCCTGGGAAGTTGGGGGCTGAGTTTATTAAAGGGTTCCGCACATCCTGAATCAACCGTTGAAGCTTTTAAATTCCTCACCAGTGAGGAATCGCAACGCTATTTGTATAGCCAATACGGCTATACGCCAACCCAGAAAGCGATTTTCAATGATCAGGACCTGCTGAAGAAGCATCCTTCCTTGCAATCCATTGGTGAAGCCTTGGCGTATGCACGCTCCAGGCCAGAGACTCCCGTTTATGCGCAGGTCAGTGATGTTCTACAGCGAAAACTCAGCGGCACACTCACAGGCATGACATCCCCCACAGCAGGAATGCAACAAGCCGAGCAATCGACAACTCAGGTGCTTGAAGCGGCAGGAGCAGCCCCATGATGCCCTTGCTGATCCTGCTGCTTCCATCCCTGATCTTGCTGATTGCGGTATTTGCACTGCCGCTCTTTCGCTACGGATGGCTCAGCTTCCATGCCGATTCCGTGATGACGGGTCTGGTGGCCATCCCTAATCAGGGTGCCAACTGGCAGCGGTTCATTCATGACGCCCGCTACTGGCAGGACCTGATCCAGACGCTTCGCTTCGCCTTTGTCTCAGTAACTGCTGAAATCGTGCTCGGCTTGATCATTGCCTTGATCCTCAACCAGCCATTGCGAATGCGAGCGCTAATCAGATCATCCTCATTAATTCCGTGGGCCTTGCCTACAACAGTGATGGCTCTTGGCTGGAGATGGATCTTCAATACCCCCTATGGCCCCATTGACCGATTGATGCAATCGGGATTGGGGCAATCGCTCAATGCTCTCGGAGAACCATCGATTGCATGGATCACCACCGTCTACGCGGACATCTGGAAAACAACGCCGTTCGTGGCACTGATTCTGCTTGCTGGCTTGCAGACCATTCCTTCTGATCTCTACGAAGCCGCAAAGCTGGAAGGTGCAAGTTCCTGGATTTGCCTGCGGCGTATCACGATTCCTCTGTTGCTTCCCTATCTAGGCCTAGCACTGATGTTCCGTCTTGCTCAGGCCTTCGGAGTATTTGATCTAGTGCAGGTGATGACTGGAGGTGGTCCTGCCAGCAGCACGGAGAGTATTGCTCTGTATGCCTATTGGAATGCTCTGCGTTTTCTCGATTTTGGATACAGCGCCACCATCATGATTGGCAGCTTCTTGTTTCTCAGTTCACTGATTTTGATTGCATGGCTCGTGATCACGGTGGCGCGAAATCGGGCTGCAGGAGTCTACGCAAAATGAAAGCAGCACGATTCATGATTATCGCTCTGTTGATCTGGTCTCTTGGCCCTTTGGCCTGGCAGCTTTACACCTCATTTTGCACTGATCAAGCACTCGTCACCCCATTTGCTTCACTTGATCAGCGCTGGACACTCGTTCATTATCAAAGCGTACTGAACAGTAATCCACCATTCATTCGCTATCTCTTCAATAGTTTATTTGCAGGCGTTGTCTCTACAGTCCTCACACTATTATTGGCAATCCCTGCAAGTTATAGCCTAAGCAAACTTGGGAAACGTAGTGCACTATTTTTCAAATGTCTGTTGATTGGTTGCGCATTATTTCCCTATGTCCTGCTTTTTTTGGCATTGCTGGAAATCGCCCGATATCTGCAATTGGGGAATAGCCTGATTGCACTTGCCATTCCCTATGCAGCACTATCGCAACCGCTGGCGGTTCTTTTACTCACGAATGCATTTTCTGATCTTCCTCCAGAGCTCGAGGATGCGGCCCGAGTCGAAGGATTAAGCGTTCTTCAACGATTTCGTTGGGTCTTGCTTCCACTCATTTCTCCTGCCATTGCTAGTACAGCGATCCTTGTCTTTCTATTCTCGTGGAATGAATACCCAATCGCACTCACTTGGATCAGCGACTCAGATCAATTGACACTTCCAGTAGCGATGGCAAGAATTGCAGGCTCTTCCATTCATTCAGTTCCTTATGGTCCCTATGCAGCAGCTACAGTTATCGGGTCAATTCCCCTTATCATTTTGGTGATGGTTTTCCAGAAACCGATTGTTTCAGGGTTAACCACTGGAGCTATTAAGGGATGACACTTGAACTCAGACAGGTCGGAAGAAACATCAACAACCAATGGATTGTTGAGAACCTGACTATGACGGTCGCAGACAATGAATGTCTCGCTCTCGTTGGACCCAGTGGTTGCGGCAAAAGCACAACATTGCGCTTAATTGCGGGACTGGATCCTGTCAGCACCGGATCCGTTCAAATCAGTGGTCGTGACATAACAACTCTGTCACCTGCTGAGCGAAGTGTTGGAATGGTATTTCAAAGCTATGCACTACTTCCGCACCTGAATGTGTTTGAAAACCTCGAGCTCGGCTTGCGAATTCGTGGCGTATCAAAGCGCGAGAGAACATCGAAAATCAGACAAGTTCTTGACCTGGTGCAACTTTGGAATCGTGCCAACAACCGCCCTGCAGAGCTCTCCGGTGGACAACGTCAAAGAGTTGCTTTAGCCCGCGCACTTCTCAGAGAGCCTGAGGTTTATCTTCTCGATGAACCGATGAGCAATCTGGATGCACAATTAAGAGAAGATATTCGTCCTGAACTCCGAAGACTTGTCTTGGAGCAAAGAAAACCAACCATCTATGTGACTCATGACCAACATGAAGCCATGGCGATGGCACAACGAATCGCCGTGCTTAATGAAGGAAAAATCGAACAGATTGATACCCCATACAATCTTTATCACAACCCTTGCAGCCTTTTTGTTGCTCGATTTATCGGTCGACCTCAAATCAATTGTCTTAAAGACGAGTCAGGTCATATTCGCGGCGTGAGACCAGAGGCCATTCGTTTTTCAGATTCAGGATTATCAGGCAAGCTTCAATCGAGAGAATGGCTTGGCAATTCTCAGTTGTTGTTCCTGGAAACACAACAAGGAGTGATTCGAATCATGGCACCTCCAGAACAGGCTATTCCAGAACAAATCAGATTGACCTGGCGAGCTGAAGACGAAATTCTCTTCAATGCTGAAACAGGTCTTCGTTTAAGCCGATAATTTTTCGAATTCCTCAACAAGCATGGTTTCGTGAACCTGTGCATCACACTTCAATTGTTCGATTTGTGACCCATCACGTTGAGCTGTCATCGCTAACTGCCATTGATGGTTCAACTGATCAGCTTTGAGCTGATTGTGCAGATCCACCCATGGCAAGGCCGCAAGCTGCGCTGCGGCCTTCACTTTTGGGTCATAACTCAGCGCCACGCTTGGACAACCTCCAGTAGCAGCGAGGATCAATGCATGCAGACGCATTGCGATGACAAGAGCAGCTTCACTGAACAACAACTGGACCTGTTCAAGAGACTCAGCCTGCATCTGAACCGAACGACGACACAATCGCTCAGGAATCAGTTCACGACTCTGAAGGTCAGTCCACAGAGATGCATCCTGGTCTGCATGGAAGGCCAGCCAGATCACCTCAGAACATCCATTGGAACTGAATCGATCAACGGCCTCGAGGAGAACACTCCAGCCCTTGCTGTCCAATAGAGGAGTGGATCTCCAGCAGAGGATGAGCCGGTCTCCACCCGTCCAACGTGGCGAGGGATGACGCCAAACCGGATCAGGTGCCATCACCATGGGAATGTTGAGGCCCCAGCGTTGTGCCAACCCCATCGATGCTGGATCTCTCCAAGACACAGCCCTGACGCCAGAGAGAGTGTGCTTCACCAAGAAACGGCTGCATCGACGCTGCAGTGGACCCAGTCCCTGACCCCAGAGCAGGATTGGAATGCGCTTGAAACGGGCAATCCAGAGAAGAACGAGATAGTAAAAAAGGCTTTTAAAACTTGTTCCGTCCTGAAGCAAACTGCCGCCACCGAGAACCAGAGCATCAACGTGGTTCAGGGTTTGAATGGTTTCCGATAGTGATCGACGATTCACGGTCGACACCCTGGGAACCAAAGCTTGAACAGCGGCTGAATCATTGGCTGTCACCACAAGATCCCAATCGGAAGGAATCTGCGACACCAGCACTTGAAGCAAAGCATCGTCACCGAGATTGTGCTCGCCGTAATAACCACAGAGCAGCACTCTCAACTTCCGCCCACTGCGAAGCGCCTTCACCAGCAATCAACAGTTGATTTGACCATTATCCAAGTCTTCAACCGTTACGGTGAACCACGCCATTGAAATGAAATGCACGCGCTATCACTGGGGACGTGGTGGATTCATTGGGCCTCCGTGGCTGAATGGCTGATGGCCATCGTGCTGATTCATCAATACAAACCCGATGGGCAGGAAGCATCGACTCAGCGAATCGCCTGGGCGATGCTGCCAGCTCTGGTCAGTGCAATGGCAGCGTGCACATGGCACCTCTACGACAACGCTGAAGAATTGCGTTGGCTGGTGACACTCCAGGCCTCGTTCACCCTGATTGGCAACGCCATGCTGGCATGGGCCGCATGGTCGATCAAAGCGCCAACAAGCTTGGAGGATCAACTCTGATGCCTGACTTCGATCCATCACCGTTGTTCGCACTCTCTCTGTTTCCTTATCTGATTTTTTTGTATTACCTGGGTCAACGTCGGTTGCTTCCCACCCTCAGCCGTCGTGGCTTTCAGCTCACACTGATGTTTGTCGGAATCACCATTGCAGCAGCGGTGATTGCTGATCTGAAATTTGGAACTGAGCTGGTGGCGATCGATCCCCTGCATGGCGGAGCTGAAGCTTTCCTGACGCTCAGCAACGCCGTCATC
This sequence comes from Synechococcus sp. AG-679-A04, assembly GCA_003210775.1. Taxonomy (GTDB): domain Bacteria; phylum Cyanobacteriota; class Cyanobacteriia; order PCC-6307; family Cyanobiaceae; genus Synechococcus_C. The sequence goes on along the minus strand of QCUI01000009.1, from coordinate 18,406 downwards.
GTGGCAGGACTGATCGGGTATCAAAAAGCACTGCGATGAACAACTTTTACAAGTGTTAGGCGTGTGTGCCTAAAGGCTGGAAGATAAATCGTTGCCTCTGTTCTTCATGCTCGCTCCACTACTGGCCATTGCTCCCGCCACGCTGACCTGGTCTCCAAAGGTGGGGCTTGTGATGATCGTCTGCAACGTCATCGCCATCATGATCGGCAAATCAGTGATCAAGTACCCGAATGAGGGAGCTCAGTTGCCCAACCCGGCATTCTTCGGGGGGATGAGTCATGCTTCACTGCTGGCCACAACAAGTCTCGGACACGTCATTGGCATGGGTGCCATCCTCGGTTTGGCAACCCGAGGGGTCCTTTGAAACGACTCTGAACTGAAGAATCACCAAAAAGGGGTGGCGAGACCACCCCTTTTTGGTGATTTCAGCTGCGGACCGCGGGGGTTTCAACTCCAGTTTCTGAGGTGTTCTGAACCTGGGTGGCAATGAAGTTGAATCGCTCGTTGATTCTCTGAGCCATCTGATCAGGAAGCAGGCCTAGTGATTCAAAACTTTGCTGTGGCGTGGCATGGTCCACGAGCACATCTGGAATTCCCAGCCTCATGACAGGCAGATGGAGTTCAGAGTCCTGAAGCGATTCAATCACCGCGGAACCGAATCCGCCATCCAATGCCCCTTCCTCCATGGTGACGACACGACCGATGCGCTGGACCAGTGGATGCAGCAAAGCTGTATCGAGAGGTCTGAGGAATCGAGCATTGACGACTGTGGCCTGAACACCCTGAGAAGCCAGGATTTCGGCTGTCGCCATCGCTTTGGCATTCATGGCGCCATAGGCCACGATCACCAGGTCATCTCCGGAACGGAGAACTTCGCCACAACCTATCGGTAGCGGTTCCCAACCCTCTTCCATGAGTGGAACGCCTTCCCCGGGGCCCCTTGGAATGCGGATTGCACACGGCCCGTCGTGCTTGAGAGAGCTGACCAGCATGCGTTGGAGTTCAGCCTCATCCTTGGGCGCCATCACCGTGAAGTTGGGGATGGCACGCATGTAGCTGATGTCGTACTGGCCCTGGTGGGTCGGCCCATCGGCACCCACGACGCCAGCACGGTCCAGCACGAAAGTGACCGGCAATTTCTGAATCCCCACATCGTGGATCAACTGGTCGAAAGCCCTTTGCAGGAAGGTGCTGTAGATGGCAACAACGGGGCGAAGACCATCTGATGCCATACCTGCAGCCAGGGTCACCGCATGTTGCTCAGCGATGCCCACGTCGACGTATTGATCCGGCAAAGCCTTCTGAAGAAGATCAAGACCAGTACCGGTGGCCATTGCCGCTGTGATTCCAACAACACGGGGATTCTGCTCGCAGATTTTGACCAGGGTCTGTCCAAAAACTTTGCTGTAGCTGGGCGGTTTGGGAGTTTTGCTCGGGCGGGCCTTGCCGGTGTTGAGATCAAAAGCCGACTGGGCGTGATAGCCCACCTGATCAGCCTCCGCATAGGGATAGCCCTTGCCCTTGGTGGTGAGCACATGCACCAGCACCGGACCACCAACACGGTGAGCAGCCTGAAATGTTCTCATCATTTCGGCAATGTCGTGACCGTCGACAGGCCCCATATAAGTGAAACCAAGCTCTTCAAAAACCGCACCGACCTTGGGCACCGCCAGACGACGCATGCTGCCCTTGAGTCGGTTGAGTTCAGCAGGAATATCACCACCCATGAAAGGGAGATGACGCATGCTTTCTTCCACGCTCCCTGACAGAAACTGCATCGGAGGGCTAAGCCTCATCCGGTTCAGATGACTTGAGAGAGCCCCGACTGGCGGGGAAATGGACATGTCGTTGTCGTTAAGCACCACCAGCAAGGGTGTGTTGGGCATGTGTCCCGCATGGTTGATGGCCTCCAAAGCCATTCCACCGGTGAGAGCTCCATCACCGATCACCGCAACACATTTGTGATCCTGGCCGAGACGGTCTCGGGCCATGGCCATTCCCAGTGCTGCTGAGATGGACGTACTGGCGTGACCAGCGCCGAAATGATCGAATGTGCTCTCAGATCGCTTGAGATATCCGGCAACGCCTGATTTTTGTCTAAGGGAATCAAAATCGGCGTAGCGACCTGTGATCAATTTGTGGGGATAGGCCTGATGGCCAACGTCCCAGACCACGCGATCACGATCAAGATCCAGGGTTTGGTACAGGGCGAGTGTGAGCTCAACAACCCCAAGGCCAGGACCAAGATGCCCACCGCTATTGGACACCACTTCCAGATGGCGCTGCCGGATCTGTGCGGCGACATCTTCAAGCTCGGCTACGGATAGACCATGCAGCTGATTGGGATGCGACAGATCGCTCAGGTGCATGAGCCTCCCGGCAGATTGAGTCAATCTACGAGGCGTGCCAGCCACCCGTGAAAGCCACTGGTTGTCAGACTGATCCGATGGATGATTACCTGCAGAGGATCCTGCGCGCGAGGGTTTACGACGTCGCTCGCGAAAGCCCGCTCGAGTTAGCAACAAATCTCAGCCGGCGTCTGAACAATCACGTCTGGCTCAAACGTGAGGATCTGCAACCGGTCTTTTCCTTCAAGCTGCGTGGTGCCTACAACCGCATGGCTCAACTCTCAGACGACGAACGTTCACGCGGTGTGATCGCCTCGAGCGCAGGCAACCACGCCCAGGGAGTTGCACTCAGTGCAGCCCATCTGCAGTGCAGAGCCGTGATCGTCATGCCGATCACCACACCCAGCGTGAAGGTTGAGGCGGTTCGTCAGCTTGGCGGCGAGGTCATCCTTCATGGAGAGACCTACGACGAGGCCTACGCGGAGGCCCGAAGACGAAGCGAAAGGGAGGGACTCTGTTTCATCCATCCTTTTGATGATCCGGAGGTGATCGCCGGTCAGGGAACGGTTGGGATGGAAATCCTGCGCCAGAGCCAACAACCCCCAGACGCGATTTATGTGGCCATTGGCGGTGGTGGCCTCATCGGTGGGGTGGCTGCTTACGTCAAAAGCCTCTGGCCTGACATTGAAGTCATTGGGGTTGAACCCCATGACGCTGCTGCAATGACCCTGTCTCTTGAGGCCGGTGAAAGAATCCGCCTGCCGCAGGTGGGATTGTTCGCGGATGGAGTGGCTGTACGAGAGGTAGGAGAACACACCTTTCGACTCGCCCAGAAATATGTGGATTCCATCGTCACGGTGAGCACCGATGAGATTTGCGCATCAATTAAGGATGTCTTTGAAGACACCCGATCCATCCTTGAACCGGCCGGTGCCCTGGCTGTTGCAGGTCTGAAGGCGGATGTCTCAAGGCGGCAATTAAAAAACAAGCAGCTTGTGGCGATCGCATGCGGCGCCAACATGAATTTCAACCGTCTGCGGTTTGTTGCGGAACGGGCCGAGCTCGGTGAGGAGCGTGAGGCCATGCTCGCCGTGCAGATTCCAGAACAGCCTGGCAGCTTGCGCAAGCTGTCTGAACTCCTTCAGAAGCGCAGCCTCACTGAATTCAGCTATCGAATGGGTGCAGGTGACCAGGCCCACATTTTCATGGGTATTCAGGTCAGGGATGTCCAGGACCGTTCTGATCTGCTGGCCTCTTTACGCAGTAATGGATATGAATGCCTGGATCTCAGTGACGACGAACTGGCCAAAGTCCATCTCCGTCACATGGTGGGAGGTCGATTACCGCAGAGGTCGGCTGAGCCAGCTGAGGAGCTTCTTTACCGCTTTGAGTTCCCGGAACGACCCGGTGCACTGATGCGCTTTGTCAATGCGCTTCACTCAAGCTGGAGCATCAGCATCTTTCACTATCGAAATCATGGTGCTGATGTCGGTCGGATTGTGGTGGGTGTTCTGGTGAGCCCGGACGATCTCGAGTCATGGCAGGCCGTCCTGCAAGATCTGGGCTATCCGAGCTGGGAAGAGACATCCAACCCTGCCTATCAGATTTTTCTCGGTCCCTGATGGCGCTCACTGAGATGAGCGTTACCTTGGATTGTCGGATCACTGGATGCTGGCTTGGATCAGGGACGCGACCAAGAACGCAGTCACAGCAGACAAGGCGCTGCGTCGCTGGTATCACTCCCCGCTCGTCTTGAGGCGATCCTTTACTTGAAAGGTCGGCCAGTCTCGCTGCAGGAGCTCTCGACCTTAGTTGGGCTGTCCGAATCGGAGACCGAGCAGGGAATGCTGATCCTGATTGCCGGCTACGCCCAGCGAGACACCTCTCTGGAGATCAATCAAAGCAACGGTCGTTACAGCTTGCAGTTGCGTCCAGGCCTGGGTGAACTTGTGCGCGATCTACTTCCTGTGAATCTCTCGACAGCCACACTGCGAACCTTGGCGACGGTTGCACTGAAAAAAAGGATTCTCCAGTCCGATCTGGTGGATCTCAGAGGTTCCGGTGCCTACGACCACATCAAGGAACTGGTGAACCAGAACTTCATTGAACGCAAGCGTCAAAGCGAGGGGCGCTCCTACTGGATCACCCTCTCCGAGAAGTTCCATCGAACGTTCTCGGTCCTTCCTGAGCTTGGCGGTGGCTCCGAACCATCCCAGGCTGCATAGAGTTCTCTTAATTCCGCGGTTTCCATGGCCACCGAGCTTGTGTCCACAGTCCTTCAGGTGCTCTCCCAGACACTTCAGATCTATTCGCTGGTCTTGATCGTGCGGGTGCTTCTGAGCTGGTTCCCCAATCTCGACTGGGGAAATCCTGTGCTCAGCACCGTGAGTTCAATTACAGATCCCTATCTAAATGCCTTTCGCGGCTTGATCCCACCGCTCGGTGGACTGGACTTGTCGGCCATTCTTGCTTTTGTTGCACTCAATTTGATGCAATCCCTGTTGATGAGGGCAAGCATGATTGCTTATGCAGGTGGAGTCGGGGCCTACGGCTGAGCGCAAATCGTTGAGCCCTTACCGATGATCACCCTCCCCCTGAAGAGTGCCGCGTTGGGACCGACTCTGGAGTTTGCTGAGATTGGCTGAAGCCACTTCTTCGAGGCTGAGGCCGAGTTCTGTGGCCAACTGGGCTACGTACCAGAGCACATCCCCAAGCTCCAGGGCCACATCTTTAGTGAAGCTCTCGTCCACAACGCCTCCACGATCGCGGATCAATTTTTTTACTTTGTCGGCGACTTCACCGGCCTCACCTGTCAGGCCGAGGGTTGGATAGATGAGATTATTGCCGGCATCGGGGTATCGGGCCGTGCTGCGTGATTGAAGTTGGTAGTCGTTGAGAAGCACAGAGAATCATCGGAGGGTTGAGGGCATGACGGTAGATTCCGCTGGTTTCCGGCGCCAAGGATGGCCGAGATCGATCTGACACGCAGAACCAAGATCGTCGCCACGATCGGCCCAGCCACCGAAAGTCCCGAACGCATTCGGGAACTGGTTCAAGCAGGCGCTACAACATTCCGACTGAACTTCTCGCACGGAGACCACTCCGAGCACGCTGCCCGGATCGCCACCATCCGACAGGTGGCCCATGAGCTCGGAGTTCACATCGGAATCCTGCAGGATCTTCAGGGTCCGAAGATTCGACTGGGTCGCTTCGAGGAAGGTCCGATCACGCTTGGAAAGGGCGATCACTTCGCCCTCACGTCCAAACAGGTTCGCTGCAACCAGACGGTTGCCACAGTCACCTACGACAGGCTTGCCGAGGAGGTCAAAGCAGGCAGTCGCATCCTTCTCGACGATGGTCGAGTCGAAATGAAAGTCGACCGGGTGGATGAGGTTGACCAGACCCTTCACTGCGTTGTCAACGTTGGTGGAGTTCTGTCCAACAACAAGGGAGTCAATTTCCCTGATGTGCAGCTGTCGGTGAGAGCACTCACCACCAAGGACCGTCAGGATCTGGCATTCGGCTTGCAGCAGGGAGTCGACTGGGTTGCACTGAGTTTCGTCCGCAATCCCTCGGACATGCAGGAAATTCGTGAGTTGATCAGGAAGCACGGCTTCTCGACTCCTGTAGTTGCCAAGATCGAAAAATTTGAAGCCATCGATCAGATCGACGCCATCCTTCCCCTCTGTGACGGCGTGATGGTGGCCAGAGGTGATCTCGGCGTGGAAATGCCTGCCGAAGAGGTGCCTCTGCTGCAGAAGGATCTGATCCACAAGGCCAACAGCCTGGGAATTCCGATCATCACGGCCACCCAGATGCTGGATTCGATGGCCTCAAGCCCTCGTCCAACAAGAGCTGAGGTCAGTGATGTGGCGAACGCCATTCTTGATGGCACCGATGCAGTGATGCTCTCCAATGAGACTGCAGTGGGGGATTTTCCCGTCGAAGCCGTTGAGACGATGGCCACAATCGCCCGTCGGATTGAACGGGACTACCCGCAACGCCCAATCGACACGCATCTGCCAAGCACCATTCCCAATTCCATCAGCGGCGCAGTCAGCAGCATTGCCCGACAGCTCAATGCAGCGGCGATTCTGCCGCTGACGAAAAGTGGTGCCACCGCACACAACGTGAGCAAATTTCGACCGTCCACCCCGATCCTTGCTGTCACATCAGAGGTGTCAGTGGCCAGAAAACTTCAGCTTGTCTGGGGCGTGACACCTCTGCTGATTGAAACCCAGCAGAGCACAACCGCAACCTTCACTCTCGCCATGGGAGTGGCACAGGAGTTGGGCGTGCTCAAGGACGGGGACCTCTGCGTTCAGACAGCGGGCACCCTGGCTGGCGTCAGCGGATCCACCGATCTGATCAAGGTGGGCATCGTGAGTGCTGTGCTCGGTCGTGGCACAGGCTTCGGCAGCGGATCAATCAGCGGAAAAGTGCGCATCGCAACCTGCGCAAGTGACTGCGCCAAGCTCGAGCCCGGCGAGGTGCTGGTGGCCACCGACACGAATGCCGACTATCTCGATGCCATCAGAGACGCCGCAGCGGTGATCACTGAAACACCCGCAGAGAGCTCCCATGCAGCGGTGATTGCGCAGCGTCTTGGCATCCCCGTTATTACAGGCATAGCCAATGCCACACGCGATCTCCTGGAGGGCGAGGTTGTGACTCTGCTTGTCAAGGAAGGAGCCGTTCATCGAGGAACCGGCAGCAACATGGCCGTGAAACTAGACACGATGCTTTAAGCCTCAGCAACCCATGGCGAGCAATCTGCCCATCGCCGAAACAGTCGGCATGGCCCTCAACACCCTGAAGGCCAACAGGTTGCGCAGCCTGTTGACGATGCTCGGCATTGTGATCGGTAATGCATCCGTGATCACGCTTGTTGGTGTGGGACGTGGTGCCCAGAATCTTGCTGAAAGTCAGCTGAGCAACCTGGGAGCCAATGTGCTGTTCGTGGTGCCAGGCAGTAACGACACAAGGCGTCAGGGGGTGGCTTTTCCGCGCACTCTGGTGCTGGAGGACTCTGAGGCAATTGCTCAACAGGTCCCCAGCATCAAGCGGGTGGCTCCTCAGATCAATGCCAACGAGGTGGTGCAGTCAGGCGCGAGAAGCAGCACCGCAGCCATCTTTGGGGTGACACCGGAGTTCCTGCCTGTCAGGAGTTTTGAAGTGGGTCGGGGGCGTTTTATCAGCGAACAGGACGTCCAAGCAGCACGCACAGTGGTGGTAATCGGTCCTGATCTGCGCGACAAGCTGTTTCCTGGTGGCTCAGCAATTGGTAGTTCCCTGCGCATCCGCGATCAGAGTTTCAATGTGATCGGAGTGATGGCCCCTAAAGGAGCTGTCTTCGGGTCTAATCAGGATGAAAACGCCTATATCCCCCTCAGCACGATGGTCAGCCGCCTGACGGGGCGCGACCCCACCTATGGCGTGAGCCTCAGTTTCATCAGTGCAGAGGCCAGAAATGCGAACAGCACAAGTGCAGCGAAATTCCAAATTTCAAATCTCTTGCGTCAACGGCATCGCATCCTTCGTGATGACGATTTCGCTGTTCGTTCCCAGCAGGACGCACTGACGATTGTCGGAACCATCACCGGTGGGCTGACCCTGATGCTTGGTGCCATCGGAGGAGTGTCTCTGCTCGTCGGCGGGATCGGCATCATGAACATCATGTTGGTATCTGTGAGCGAGAGAACCGAGGAAATCGGACTGCGCAAAGCACTCGGTGCACGCAGCTCGGATGTTCTGCGTCAGTTTCTGGTCGAATCTCTGGTTCTCTCAAGTCTTGGAGGGGTCATTGGGACGGCAGCCGGTTATGGGGCGATTGCGGCAGTGGGCTTGCTAACCCCGCTTCCGGCAGCCATCGGTGTGCCAACAGTTCTTCTGACGGTTGGGCTTTCAGGTTCGATCGGACTGTTCTTCGGTGTTGTTCCCGCACGGCGTGCAGCTCGTCTTGATCCGATTACGGCTTTGCGCAGTCTTTAGGTAGAAGAAATGCACAGTTTGTAACCCGAAGCTCTTACGATCGTCGAATCTTCTTGATTCCCATGAATCAGCGCTGGCGGCAGATCCTTCTCTGGGGACTTCCCATCACTGTTGCTCTGCTGCTGGCATTGCAAGTCTTCGGCAGCGGAGCGCTGAGCAACCTGAAGCCGGGTGGGCCCACTGAGGCGCCACGCAACACCGCGGTTGCCAGGATGAGTTATGGCCGCTTCTTGGATTATGTGGAAGCCGGTCGTGTCACGTCAGTCGACATTTATGACGGTGGTCGTGATGCTGTGGTTGAAGCGGTTGATCCCGATCTCGACAACCGAGTTCAACGTCTGAGAGTCGATCTGCCTGGTTTGGCGCCTGAGCTGATCAACACTCTCAAGGCTGAGGGCATCAGCTTTGATGTTCATCCACCTAAAACCGCGCCCCCCGCTCTCGGCATCCTTGGCAACCTTGCGTTTCCACTGCTGCTGATCGGTTCTCTGATTTTCCTTGCCCGTCGCGGCAACAACATGCCTGGCGGCCCTGGTCAAGCCATGCAGTTCGGCAAAACCAAGGCTCGTTTCGCGATGGAAGCGGAAACAGGTGTGATGTTTGACGACGTTGCAGGCGTCAACGAAGCCAAGCAGGACCTCGAAGAGGTTGTGACGTTCCTGAAGCAGCCAGAAAAATTCACCTCAGTTGGTGCTCAGATCCCCAAAGGCGTACTTCTTGTTGGGCCTCCTGGCACTGGTAAGACACTGCTTGCGAAAGCCATTGCAGGCGAGGCAGGTGTGCCCTTCTTCTCCCTGTCGGGCTCTGAATTCGTGGAGATGTTTGTTGGTGTTGGCGCCAGTAGAGTCCGCGACCTGTTCAAACGTGCCAAGGAGAACAGCCCTTGTCTGATCTTCATTGACGAGATTGACGCGGTTGGTCGTCAAAGAGGAGCTGGAATTGGAGGGGGCAACGATGAGCGTGAGCAAACTTTGAACCAGCTGCTCACCGAAATGGATGGCTTCGAAGGGAATAGCGGAATCATCATCATCGCGGCCACCAATCGCCCCGATGTTCTTGATTCGGCGCTGATGCGTCCTGGTCGTTTCGACCGCCAGGTGACTGTCGATGCCCCAGATATCAAAGGTCGTTTGTCCATCCTCAAAGTTCACTCACGCAACAAGAAGCTTGCTGATGATCTGTCTCTCGAAAGCATTGCCCGCAGGACACCTGGTTTCACAGGTGCTGACCTGGCCAACCTCCTCAACGAGGCTGCGATCTTGACGGCCCGACGCCGGAAGGAAACCATCAGCCTGTCTGAAATCGATGATGCTGTTGACCGCATCATCGCTGGGTTGGAAGGTCATCCTTTGACCGACGGACGCAGCAAACGTCTGATTGCTTATCACGAGGTGGGTCACGCCCTTGTTGGCAGCCTTGTGAAGGATCACGATCCTGTCCAGAAGGTCACCCTCATTCCGCGTGGACAAGCACAAGGTTTGACGTGGTTCTCTCCTGATGAAGAGCAAATGCTGGTTTCCCGCTCTCAGCTGAAAGCTCGGATCATGGGTGCTCTTGGTGGTCGCGCTGCTGAAGATGTGGTGTTCGGCTACGCAGAAGTCACAACGGGTGCTGGAGGAGATATCCAGATGGTTGCTTCAATTGCTCGGCAGATGGTGACCCGCTACGGAATGAGCGGTCTCGGCCAGATGTCAACAGGTGGTGGCAGTCAGGAGGTCTTTCTTGGCAGAGATCTGATGACGCGCAGTGACACTTCTGAAGGCACTTCTAAGCAAATTGATGAGCAGGTTCGTGGCATCGTGATGCAGTGCTACGAAGAGACCTTGAGTCTTGTTCAGGGTCAACGTGAAGCGATGGATCGTCTCGTTGAACTGCTGATCGAAAAAGAGACGATGGATGGCGATGAATTCCGCGAAATTCTCGCTACTTACACCATTATTCCTGAAAAGGATCGTTTCTCTCCTGTTCTGAACTGAGTTCTCTGAGCTAACTCCATTCCAGGCTCAAACACGAGCCTGGAATTTTTGTGCTCATATCAATCATCCAGAACTACACATAAACATTAAAAAACTCTCCATAAGAGGGAGTTTTTTAATGTTTCAAGCAACGATCAAACGGAATGCACAGGACGCTTATCGATCACGCTATCGATTAATCCATAGTCCTTTGCTTCAGCTGGGGACATAAAGAAGTCACGATCAGTATCTGTCTGAATCTTGTCGAGAGGCTGACTGGTTCTATCAGCTAGTTCCTGGTTCAAGCGATCTTTCAAGTAAAGGATTTCGTCAGCCTGAATACGAATATCGCTGGCCTGACCCCTTGCACCACCAAGCGGTTGGTGAATCATGATGCGCGAATGCTGAAGGCTGCTGCGCTTACCTTTAGTACCTGCACACAAAAGAAACGCACCCATACTTGCGGCCAGTCCGACACATACGGTCTGCACATCGGGCTTGATGTGCTGCATGGTGTCGAAAATACCGAGACCATCGTAGACAGATCCTCCCGGTGAATTGATGTAGAGGTAGATGTCCTTTTCGGGATCCTCTGCTTCGAGAAATAGCAACTGAGCAACAATCCTGTTCGCTGACTCGCTGGTGACAGCTTCACCAAGAAAGATGATGCGTTCGCGCAGCAAGCGCGAATAAATATCAAACGCCCTTTCCCCGCGTCCGGATTCCTCAATGACGATGGGGATCATGTTGGGCCTACTGACTTGCTGAATCTTAACGGCGGCAACAGCAGCGCTATGGTCTTGCCTTAAAGACAACCATAGAAAAGCTTGACTGGCTCCCAGACGATCGCTGACAGCAAGAAAGCCTTTCACACCGCTTTCCCTTACGTCATTCCTTCGCTGTATCGACGCACAGCCGATGAACTGCTCGTGGAACTCCACCTGCTGAGTCATCAAACCCATTTCAGGATCAATGCGTTGTTCGCTGTGGGGCTGTGTCAGGTCTTCCAGGCCTTCACGAAGGGATATCGGCCAGAGAAACAACTCGATCCGTTGTTTGCCGCTCTCTGCAGTTGCAATGGGTTTGATGGCGATGAAATCAAGGCTCTCGCGCAAGGGAGCAGCAAAGCCGTCAAGGGACACACTGTTGATGATGTACAGACCTGGTTGAAATCGAAGGGCAAAGGTGCTCCAGAGCCACTGGCAAGCGGCCTTTCGGCAGTGACCGGAGATGAATTCCACTACTCCCGTCTCGTGGCCGTTGGATTATTCAGCCTGCTCTCCGAAGCTCAGGGCAAGGAAAGTGATGATCCGGAGGAACTGAGCAAAACTGTTCACGCCATTGGTGAGCAGATCGGATTGTCTCGTCCTCGCCTGGAGAAAGATCTGGGGCTTTATCGCAGCAACCTCGAAAAAATGGTTCAAGCCGTTGAACTCATGGAGGAAACGCTCGCTGCCGAACGACGTAAGCGCGAGCGCCAGAAGGCTGAAAAAGCATCCAAGGCTTAAGAGTCAGGAGTCAGTGTCAGGCTTCCGCTGACTCTCCACCACGAATGGCTGGCTAACTGGCGCGTACCTGGGTTGTTGAGAGGCCTGATCTCGAGATTCAGGCTCGATGCGTTCTGAACAGGCTTAGGCCAGAGCCCCCCAAGCAGACCAAGTTGGGTTAATCGCTTCGGGTCCCCTGAGATTCTGAGTGTCGAGAATTGTTGCTGCAAGAGAGGTGCAAGGAAGGTCTGAACAGCAGGTTCAATGCCAAATCCGATACTCAACACTGGTGACTTCGTGCCTTGGATGATCTCCCAGCCCCCGACGGTGGTCTGATCAGAATCATCACGCTGCTGCCACAGGGTGGCACTTTGTTTCTCAACGGATGGCTGATCCTGCTCACGCTTCTGAAAGCCCCTGGAATCAAGGCGATCCGATACTGCTTTCAGAATCGCTGTCCATTGCTGCCGACTCATGCTCAAGGGCAATTGAACCTGTAAGCCAGCTTTGTAAGCACCGCTTGCACGGCTTTGCAGCCGTAAGGAGAACGGGAGGTCAGCGATTTTATTGCGCATGGCACCGTTGATTCCGTAGTGCTCCTCGAGTGGAGCCTGAATGATCTGCCGAGACAGCAACGTTCCCAGAATCAGATCCATACGCTGTCCATCAACCTGAAGCAACGTGAGATCGCTTCGTGCTGGAGAGGTGGATTTTGCAGCGGTGGATGCTGGAGCGGTGGATGCTGGATTAGAACCTGCTTCGAAATAGCCTGGTGCCAGTCCGGAGTTCAGCTGGGTGATAGAACTCAGCGGTCGACGGCCGATGACACCATCCCAACGAAGTTGGTTGGCCTGAAGCCGAAGCTGAACACAACCCTCTCGACCCTGCTGGAGCAAGGGCGCAAGCGTTCCGCTGAGTGTTGCGAGCGCATCGTCGTTCCAGATAACCCCTGGGCCCTCCAATAGGGCCTGGAAACAGGCTCCCAGGAGGCTGCCTGGGTGAACGGTGGTCTTTGAGACCTGATTGGTTTTCAGCCCTTGCAACAACTGTTGGCGGTGCAGAGCATCAGAAGCCAGAACCTCCATCGAGCCCACACGCTGGCGGTGCAGCCCCTGAATCTCCGAAGGAAACGTTGAGGCCGAAAGAATCAGATAGGCATCACCGTCTTGTGACCATGCCTGCCACCACATGGAGCGGCCATAACGCCTCCAAAGATCAGTGGCTGGTTGAAGACCCAAACGCTCTGACCAAAGCGACGGAACAGCCCGCTTGGGATCGCCGCGGAAACTCTGGACAAGATTCAGCGCACCGGACAATTGAGCCAGGGACAGTGCAGAACTGTGATCAGCCCAGTGCTGTCGACGGTTCGTTAGTTGCAATCCGATCAAACCGGATCCAACGAGCAAGGAGATACCCGCAAGCGTGGCTGTTGATCGGAACAGCTGGATGCGACAACGCTCCCAGCTCTGACTCAGGAGAGCAGTTTCGAACACACTTTCACCGGCGCCGACGCCGATCTTTCCACTCAATTGTGGACAGATAAATCACGGATCCGCTGACGAACACCAACAGTGCTACAGCCGTAAAAGCGAGTCCTTGATTGACCAGAGGAGACTGGAGCGTCTCGTACACGTCAGAAATTAATGGAGCCGTCACCGTTACGACCCCAAACCACCATGGCGATCGAGAAGCTGAACACTGCTGCGAGAGAAGCCCAACCCAGGGTGAAAAGCATTGTGAATCTCTTGAATGACGGAAGTGTAACTAAGCTTCCCTGCGGATTCATCCCGTCTGTTCACGAGACATCATGACTTCGTCATCACCCGGTGCAACATCGGTTCTCGAACGCCAGGGCACAACTCAGCGCTACCCAGAAGCTCGAGTGATCGTGCTGGACGATGACGTGAACACGTTTGAGCATGTGGTGGAGTGCCTGTGCAAGATCATCCCCGGCATGAATTCAGATCGAGCCTGGGCACTGGCCCGTCGAATCGACGGGGAAGGTCGTGCCGAAGTCTGGTGTGGTCCCCTGGAGCAGGCTGAGCTGTATCACCAACAGCTTGGTTCAGAAGGGTTAACGATGGCTCCAGTCGAACGCTGCTGAGGCCCCACCTAAGGTCAGCGAATCGCTTCTGCAGTCCGTGGGATCAGCACGGTTCATTGTCCTCGCACTGCGTCTTGGCCTTTTTCAGGCCTGTCTAGGTGCTCTCTCAGTTCTCACTCTTGGCATCTTCAACAGACTGCTAATCGACGAATTTGAGGTCCCTGCCGCTCTGACCGCACTGGCTCTCGGCAGTCAGCAACTGGTTGCCTTTTCGAGAATCTGGTTCGGCCAGCAGTCAGATCGCTGTCGCTGGCGAGGACTGCGGCGCACACCATTCATCGTTGGCGGAGCAGCAGCGTTCTGCGCGTTGACCTGGATTGCTGGCCAGACCGTTCTCTGGCTGGCGGAAGCATCCCAAGCAGGCAACCAGGCCGATGTGATCTCGAGAGGATTGATTCTCGCCGCGGTGTTTGTGTTCTACGGGTTGGCCATTGCAGCCAGCTCCACGCCGTTCGCGGCCCTGCTCGTGGACGTAAGCACCGAGAAACAGCGACCTGCCCTCGTGTCAATCGTGTGGTCGATGCTGATGGTTGGGATCGTCGCGGGAGCGATTCTGCTCAGTTCGTTTCTTGGATCCTCTTGCGCCACAGCTGAGTTGGGGACTCTGGTTGCGGGCGTGCAGAGGTTGATCACGGTGGCGCCGCTCGTGATCTTCACACTGGTTGTGGTGGCAATCGCGGGAGTGGAACCACGTCTAAACGCAGGCAATGTCAGGCATCAAGCCCAGCTCGCAAGCGATCAAGAAATTTCATTAAGTGGAGCGTGGGCGGTCCTGAAGAGATCTCCTCAGGTGGGGTATTTCTTTGCTGTTTTGTCGCTGTTCACTTTTGCGTTATTTCTCCAGGAAGCTGTCCTGGAGCCCTACGGCGGAGCGGTCTTTGCCATGGACCTCTGTGTCAGCACGAGGCTGAATGCCGTTTGGGGAGTTGGAACATTGCTGGGTATTGCCGCAACAGGCTTCGTGGTCACACCACGCCTTGGCGCACAACGGACAGCACTGGCTGGTGGAGTTCTCTCAGCACTGTTCGTGCTGCTGATGGTTTTGGCAGGGTTTTTAGCTTCAACAACCCTGTTCCGAACAGCACTGTTTCTGTTTGGTGTTGGAGCAGGGATTAGCACCAATGCAAGCCTGACGCTGATGCTCGGTCTCACCTCGCCAATGATGGCAGGAACGTTTATCGGTGTGTGGGGGCTAGCCCAGGCGTATGCGAGAGGGCTCGCCACGATCAGCGGCGGAGCACTACTAAGCATCTTCGGAGAACTGACGGGATCTCAGAACAGCTTTGGGGCCTACGCCGGAGTGTTTATCGTCCAGGCTTTTGGACTCCTAGCGGCGGGTCTGCTGCTGCTACGTGTCGACACCCAGTTGTTTCAAGCCAAGGTCGAACAAGCTCTCAGCTCGGTCTTAACCAGTGAGCTCGACTGAAGGACAACACTGATGCAGACAGACCAAAATCAAGCGGATTCTCAGGCAGCGGGTTGTCTGCTGCTGCGCGCCAATCGAAGCATTTCCGTCGTTTTGATGCGTCTGTTGCGAGCGGCCAAGACATATCGCAGCACCTTGCCGGGACAAAACGCCAGCCCCCGAACTTCGTCACCGTGAACTTCTGCCGTCAGAACCCTGGCCTGGGGACCGCAACGATCTTGCAAAGGACCGGACACCTCACGAAGCAGCAAGTCGACAGATCGGAGCATGGAAAGCAGACCTCTCTCTTCTCTGTAGCCAAATCCACTAGCTTCGACCAGTTCAAGTTTCAGCAAGCAGCAACTCTCTGTGGGGCGCCTGGTTATCACGCACAGCACCTATGTAGAAGGGTTGATCCCCTGGCTCAAGGTTCTTGCTGAGGATCCTGAGATTCAGACGATCACCCCAGGGGTGATTTCTAGGGTCCGTGGACACAGCTCATACCTTCAGCTGCGGGTTTCGATACCGGTAACAGGCGGCTTCAAAATGCTTGCCCGCAAAGGCACCAGTGCACAAGAAGTGTTTGTGGTGACGCAGCTGGCCAAGGATGAACTCCTCAAACGAATTCAAACCTGTAGCCCCTAAATTCCTCAATTCTGTTTCAACGCGGGATTCCAATCGAAACGTAAACGTAAGGACGAAGGCCACGAAAAGAACATAGACAATTCCTTCATACCTAGGCCATCGCAATTTCCATTCATAATGGAAATTCAAAAGCCAATACATAAGCGTTACCTAAATAAAACCGTATTCACCGAGTGTCGTCAACTGACAGTCAAACGCTATACCTATTGCAGTTGAAATCAAAAACAAAGCGCAATACAGTCAAGGACTGATACGCATTTAACAGCAAGGCTTTTATCAACCGGAAGGATTCGCTTTTTCTAAAGAATATACTCATTTTGAAACACACATAACAGCTTTACCGTTTACCATACGATCAATAAAACTCTACGTTCTGGCACTGCCAGGCAAAAAAGCATCCTCTGATGAATTCAGGACCAAAGCAAACCAAAGAGGAACCTCCAGAGCAGGCGTTTCACACCACCGCTCGAATCACCAAGCAAAAACAAAACATGAGAGCATTCATCAACGACAGCACGATAAAAAAGAGCGTGTCACTGACACACCCGAAATGAGAGCAGTCATCATCACGAAAGAGCCGGTAACCCTCAAGGGCCATTCAGCAATCATTCCCTATGAGCTGGTCAAGCGACTTGAAGACGGACGAAACGAAGAACTGAAGCTGCAGTTGTCAAAATTAAGCAATCCTGAATCGATCAAGATCGAGCCTGTACCCTGGCAGGAAATAAAGGGTGATCTCTACAAAGCAACATTTACCTGGAACGAAGAAAAGATACCCGAGATTGTTGATCAAGACTACAAAACAATTGCAGATCAAAGGATATCAATCAATAGCACAATAGTAGCAAAACTGATCTTTGTGCAAATAGGTTATTTAGCAAGCGACGAACAATCGATTGGCACAAAACTCACCCTAAAGGGGTTGCAAGTGGTAACTAGTAGAAATATTGATGACCCATGGCTGACCTAATCACAACACGACGCAAGAATGATGCTTTAGACCAAACTGCTTAATAACGGAAATGCTTAACGACCATCCAATCACCCTTTTTACCTTCTACATCCTGATAGGTGCCATTTTTTATAGCATTATTCTCGTAGCCAAGAAACTGGGATGTCTCCTGCTCCAGCCGACAGTAACGAGGACTCATTGCAACAGGTTCACTAATGCGCAGAGAAGCATAGGCTAATTTTTTCTTCTCCCAATCAATAATCTCGTCGTCCCAAAAAGCGGCTTCCGGCCTTGGATTCTCTTGCTCAAATTTTGTTCTTTTTTCAAAACCAAGCAACTCTCGTTCGTATCCAACCTTGTCTTCCTGACTTTCCCATTCACTACAAGCACTCTCCGCTTCAGACCTTGATGAGAAGCCCATCGAGCAAGAAGGAATGAGGATGAGTACAACAACTGCTGCGACGAAGTAATGAAGTCTCACAAATGCAAAGCGGGATCATACGGCAGCATAGCGACATTGAACCCGCTTAAAAACTGAGCTGAGCTCAGTGCAATAACTAAAGTTGTCCTTTTGAGAATCATTTAATCACATCATCAACTCAATCCGTGGTTCTCTATTCTACATAGACTGATCATCGGTGAGCCTATAATCTGACACTCCCAATCAACAGTGAAATCATGGCAGATTGAATACGAGTGATACAAAGACGAGATGATTCTAAGTTGCTAATGAAGCCATCCACTCGCTAGGAGCTCAGACAAAAGTCGCTGAGCAATATGCTTGATCTCGACAGACATCGATGAAGACCGCAATCATTAGCCTCGTCGAGCACTATTTCCAGAAGATCTGGCAATTCTCCAAATGATTGCTCTCAAGGTGGTCGGCAAATGGTTTAGAAAACCGGGTGTAGCTCCTCTTCCACAGAACGAGCGTCTTGATGCTGACCCTGATGGTGGAGCAGACGAGCCTGAAGGATCAGCGGATCGATGTCGCATTCCATAAACCAGCAACGCTCAAGACAGCGCCGCCAGACCGGTTCTGAACCGGACATGAAACGGATGATTGCGGCCATGGCAACAGGGGCCCGAACCCAGAAAGAGACGAATGCGACTCCTTAAGGTTGGCTTAAGGCGACAGGTTTGTGCAACAACGCGCGAAACTCCAGTGTGCACAACCGATCAAGTGACGGATCAAACCAGAAAGCAGCAAGAAGGTCTAGTGATCCTGTCCCGGCTAAAGGCCAACCTCAGCCTCATTGGTGGATGGGGAGAGCAACCAGACCGGGCGAGCGCCAATGCTTGACCTAACCTTGGAAGACTCAGAAAGAAAACCAGCGGAAGCCCAGGAAGCAGCCAAAAACTGACCAAAAATAGTGCTTCAAGAAAGTCTTAGCAGTAGTGGTCAAGTCATGGACGTGAGAGTCGTTCAGATCAAGAGCAAGCCCAACTGACCCATTGAGGTCGATCTAAAGCCATGAGATGCAATGGGAGGCGTAACAAGATCAGAGGACCTCTGCAT
>QCUI01000008.1 GCA_003210775.1 Synechococcus sp. AG-679-A04 | reverse complement strand
CCCGTTTGGGTAGCCCTAAAAACTGCTCTCACCTAACGGTGCCCAAAACTCACATTCATCAGTTCCAGTCTTTCTCGCTCGATCAATAGCCCTCGCATTTACCTTCCGCCACTCGTGCACCTCACTGGTCAGCTCCACATCACGCATCCTCGTTTTCACCAAATACGCCCCATCTCTCCTTCCCAACACCTCACACTTCACCAGCACTTGGCACCATTCGCCCTCAACACTCTTCACCTCCCCGTCAAGCCTGATCTGACACCCGTCCACATCCTGAACACGCAACAGTCCAGCACTGTCGCGACAGTTCAGCAGCACGCAATCGCCCGCAATAACCTTCTCGCCCTTAACAACAACGTCCATCACCACACCCTCGGGCCACGGCCCACCGCATAAGGCTTCTGGCAATAGTTCACCGCATAGCGCCACGTATCAATCGAATGCGTGATCGCTGTCGGATCCAGCAGCTCTCGTTTCTTGGTATCCCTAGCCAACAGTGGCGTCAGTTCCCAAAACGCCCTGCACCTTCGGCTCGCTTTCACCCATGGCTGGCTCTCATCACGGTCAGTCGCCCACAACATCGTGCGCAACCTCGCCAGTCCTGCTTCCTCCGTCATCTGACTCTTGCCAGCCCTTTTGAACGGGATGCCTCCCTTCCGGAACTCATCGCCAATCGTCAGCGCACTGCCCATACGGTTCCAGCACGCGTCATCCATGATCCAGCTCAAGTCCTGTGGCTCCAGTCCCCAACGGTTGATCCATTCCTGAAGGATCTGTGCCTGCTGCAGATTGCTCGCACCCAGCCCTGCATTCCAATCGGGCTCACCAGCCCTAGTCGCCTTCGCCAGATAGCACTCATCAATCGCGAACAGGCTGCCCTTCGGCAACAGCGGGTGATTGGTGATGAACAGCGTTCCGCAGCTCGGTGCAGCAATCCCCCAGTCGAAGCTCACCAGCAACCGTGACCCTGCAGGGATCTCAGGCCGATCACCACCATTCACTTCCAGCAGGTTGCGCCGGCGACTCATCGCATCACCAAAGAAGCTCCCGGTGACATCACCCTCGAAGCTGCCCTCAAGCCAGGCACGCAGCAGTTCTGGATCACCACCAGCAGCAATCTCGATCTGCCTACGCGTCTCGTCGAAGTTCAGATGCGGGTTGTTCCCGATATTGCTGCCGAGATAAACCGTCGCGCTAGCCGTGTCCTCGCAATAGAACCGCACCGGTTGCCCTGGTGATGGAAACCCAGCAGGTTGCACCCATCGCTGCCGAATCCAGCTGTGGCCAGCCTGTCCGGGGTTAGCCGTCAGGATGAATCTCGTCGGTGTTCCCTCCGGTGCACGCAATGTCGCCCGCAGTTGATCGAGCATGTCGGGGTCGCTGTATTGACCAGCCTCGTCAGCCCAGATCGTTGTTCGGGACCGGCCCTGCTGTCTGAGCATTGCCTGTGGTCGACTGGGATCTAGGTATGCCAGCTCGAACCTTGCGCCGTTGGGGCAGGCCAGCGTCCAGTCCGATTTGTTGAATGACAACCCCTGGCCATAGGTAGCGCTCAGCGTGCGGCTGAGGCTGTTGCTCAGTTCCTGCAGGCCTGCATAACTGCGCCTGACGATCAAACAGTTGAACCGCTCTTTGAGCACAGTGCTGTCCCTGGCCACGACCAGCTCACCCCCGAAGGATTTGCCTGAGCCACGGCCACCGCACGCGATCAAGTCATGATCGATCGGCACCCGCTGCATCGTGGCCTGCATCTCCGTGGGGCGGATTGTCTGTGGTGCAGATGAAGTCATCAGATCCTCTCGATAACGGCCGGCTTTGAATCAGCTGATTTGGCAGGTTCAGAACCCGAGTCATCCGCCCTTAAGGAATGACTCATCCCAGAGTCAGCAGGGATCTGCGCAGGTCTTTCTATGTCTGTTGACATTGCATTGACATCCACGGTCTTTGCGTCCCATTCGCTCGCGTCGGTCGCATTCACGAAAACCACGTTCGTGCTCACGTCCCCGCCAGTGGAGGTGGACTTGTCTGAATCCATCAGCCCGCAGAACTGCGCGAATCGGATCGCCCCTCGACCGGCTTCCCCGAGCAGGCGGGTGTCCACGCCACGACGTTTGGTGATCGTCTGGTTTCCGTCGCTGTCGGTGATCAGGGTCAGCTGACCTTCCTTCACCTGATCGCGAATCTGATTCAGAGAGATGTCGAGGATTTCATCAAAGAAGGCTGCAAGTTTCAATCTGATCTTTTCACTGTCGAGGTTCAATTCTTTTGCGAGCATCTCCCCGCGACGAACTGAGTTCTCTGCAGTGCTCAGAGATTTCCACCCAAAGTGAGTTTGAATCCCACGATATGAGACCCCTTTCAAATGCAGAGCGAAGGCATCTAAGTGTTGTTTTACCCGTTCAGGTGATCGAACACGACTTGGCAGCTTTTTGAGCTGTTCATCAGTCGCGTGTCCGAGAAGTGTCTCAATTCCCATGCGTCCACAATATCGAGTCAAGGGTGGTGATGTCCCAATGTCTCAACCCTTTTTGCGATTTTCAGACAACTCTGTATTTCCTGCCCATATAGCCCTTAAACAGCCTAAATAAGACAAAAAATATAATTTCTGTTTTTAGGTTGGGAGGTTGGGACACTTTGCCGAGAGGGATTGTGGTGCAGTCGATTGAGGTGTCCCAACCTTTTGTCCCAACCCCCTAGGAAATGTCCCTACCCCCTGGGCTCAAAAGGGCAGAAATGTCCCATCCCCCCCCCCTAAATGTCCCAACCTATGGCTGGGGGGTTGGGACACTGTTTGGGGCGTTCGCCTTGCGCCAGAAACGAGCCTTTTCGCCGTTGTGCCGTGTGGGTTCTCGATCCTTTACCCAGCCCCCTATTTGTTCAATTGCCTTCGGAAGTTCGCTTTGCTCTGTCCGTGTAGGTGGTCGATCTAATGCAATGATTCCCGCGCCACGGAGTATGGCATCAGAGTGATGCGGTCCCTGTTGATTGATGGGCTGAGATAACCATTGCTGAATGGAGCGAGCCCATGGGTGCTCATCTTCAGCAGTCTCCAGATTGAGCGCACTAGCGGCTGCCGCCTTGCGTTGATCAAGGAAGCAAGGTTCTCCTGCGCGGTAAGCCAAGACCGCGGCTTTCCAGATGCGATCGCGATCACGGCGCACCTTGTCGATGTCGATCCGTTCGCCAGCGTTGAAATTGTGGGGGCAGTGGATGACAAGGAACCTGCGGCGCAATGCAGGGTCACCGCGAAGGAATGGACCGTTGACGGTGCCGACCATGGTTCCGGCCCGATCTTGTTTTTCCACGCCTTTTCCGAAAGGTGCTCGGAGATCATCACGGCGGGTGGTGATCAGGTTTTTCAGCTGCCCTACCTGCTTCCTGTTGGTGATGTAATCCAGTTCGGCCTGCTCATAGAGCCATGCACCATGGAGGATCAAAAGGAAGTCCTTGTCTGATTCAGCGTCACTGCTGCTGTGCCAATCAGGGGAGGCCAGCACAATCCAGAACTCTGATTTGTAGATCCCTCCATCGCCGTCGAGCACGGTCACGGTGTCGAACTTGCAGCCGGGTTCAAACCGACGTTTCACAGCACCGATCAACGCGATCTTCAGGAACTCGTCGAATAGCGGTTCCGTGGTGTCGAGGTAAGTGGTGCTGAGTGTGTTGATGTCGACGGGCTGCACTTCAGTGGATGCGGCCACGACTTCGAGGTAGTCCTGAATGGGGTCATAGACATCGAGCCGCGCGAGCGAATAGATCGCATCGATGGTTGCTTGTTTATTGACCCGCCATCCGGCCTGCTGGGCTTTCACATAGAGCCGCTCAATGTCTGGCTCTGTGATGGGCTTGCCACTGGCTTCGCACAATCGAGTGACGTTGTTCCAGCGAAGGAAGCCTGCGGGCAATTCCCGGCCGAGCACTTCATAGGCATCACCTGCTGACAGTGAGGTGCGCTGTTTGGTGCCGTTGTCTCCGACGGTCCAGCCCGAGCCCCAGCGCTCAATTAGTGCAACGTCTCCCGGCAGTTCGCCATTGGCTACTGCAGGAACCGGCATGGGTTCGATGGCCACTGTCTCAATGGCTTGCCACGGGCAGATCCATGGGTTTTGAGGATCGGCGGGTTCCTCTGCCGCGATGGTGAAAACGGTCCAGATTTTGCTGCGCTTGCCTGCTTCAGGGGGATCGGCTTCAAGAGAGGCTGCAACCTTGTCAATCTCCCAATCGCTGTCCTGTGACCAGTCCGCCTGTGCAGCCAGAGCGCAGGCAACCTCACTGCCGAATTCATGCACCAAGGCAGCCAGGATCCTTTGTGCGATGGGGTAACCGCCGCCACCCTGGGAACCACGCTCGGGGCAATGCCTCAGAGCATCGATCACAACACTGTGCCGTTGGGCAGCAGTGAGGTTCTTGTAATGCGTGCCGGTGCCATGGGGAGCAGTGGCAACACGATTGCGGCGATCGGGAGCAGAGGAAGTTTTGGGAGTGATAGCGAAGGCTTTTTCCGCGGCTTCCAACGCAGCGGTCAGCTCTTGCTCCGAAAAGCGTTCAGTGCGTTTCCGTCGAATCTCTGCCTTGTTGCCGGTCTTCGGGTGAATGGCACCGGCGATCCGCATGACTTGGCAGGGATCATCAAGTGAACCGTCAGCATCACCGCCTGGGTGGGCGGCTTGCATGACTGCAGCGAGACGCCTCTGGAGAACGGTGAACTGCTCGGGGGTGATTGGCTCCTGCAGTGGCCAGTAATGGTGGATGCTCTTGTTGCCAGTGAAAACCGAAAGGCTCGGTTCTGGCATGACTCCACGCCACGACACCATCTGCTGCTCCAGGGAGGCGCCGCTGTCGTCTTCGGTGAAGAGTGCAACGGCCTCAGTGATCTGAGCTTTTTTGGTGCCGCCTGGATTGACGATCACACCCAGAGAGCAATAAGGGCGTTTGGCTAAAAGGCTCTCAACGTCTGAAGCGATGGGGGACTCGTTTTTGGTGAAGTGAGTCCCGAAGCCTTTTGCCCATGCCGTGAAAATGACTGGCTGATCCTCAGGATCCCGGCCCAGATATTCGAGGTGTTCCTGCACTGCATCCCAATCAGGGCGCATCAGCTCGCCTCCTGATCGCGGATGACGTGAACGGCCTGCTGTGCACGGGTGAATGCCGTGTACCAGAGATGGCGGGTGAGGTTTTTCGGACCCGGCACATGGTCGAGATCAGGACCGATGAAGACGTGCCGAAACTGGCTGCCCTGTGACTTGTGAACGGTCATGGCCCAGTGCGGCTGGAGCACGGCGAACTGGTTTTTCAGATCCCAAAACCCATCCCATGCACCCTGCTCACCTTTGGGCTTTTCCAGCGCTTCACGGCGAAGCATGGACATTGCGACCGCCAGCTTTCCCTCATGGGTGGGATCGATCACGCGCAGATATTGCGGTGCTTCCTCATGGCCATCGGCGAGGGTGATCAGCTGCCAGCAGCGGTAGGGCTTGCCATCAGCGCAGCTGGAGTGAAGTAGCTCGCCCTTTGAGCACTCCTGAA
The DNA here is from genome assembly GCA_003210775.1 of Synechococcus sp. AG-679-A04. Classification (GTDB taxonomy): domain Bacteria; phylum Cyanobacteriota; class Cyanobacteriia; order PCC-6307; family Cyanobiaceae; genus Synechococcus_C. The sequence continues at coordinate 42,756 of QCUI01000008.1, read as the reverse complement.
TGACCAGCTCACGGCTGGAGCCATAGATGGGCAGACCGTTCTGATCGTTGGGATCGCTGACCGCTTCGATGGTGATCAGTCGCTCGCCCTTCAGATAGGGATCGGCGTTCGGGCCTCGAACATGGCGACGGATGGCCGTGTTGATTTTCGCGGCTTCCTCTCGTCGGAAGGTGAGCACGCGGAAAGCGTCGGGATCGTTGGCGTCGTGGTGATCGGCAGCAAACTCGAGGATTGCCTTTTGCCAGGCCCGTTTCGAGTCATAGGTGTGGATGGCAGACCCATCGCCGATCACGGTGGCGGTGAAGGGAACTCGGTAGTTCCTGCCGGTGGTTTCACGGATCGCGGTGGCGTTATCGAGCACCGCACCGTCGTGGCGCATCACCTTGGAAAGGTGAAAGGCTGGCGAGCATTTCAGCGCTGGTGAAACCTTGCCGTGATCGACCGGCGGCAACTGGGCCGGGTCGCCGACAAAGATGAACCGCGTCCAAAAATCAGCTTCCTGTTCGAGCATCTCCAGCAGCTCGGGCTCGAGCATGGAGGCCTCATCACAGATCCAGATTTCGGCTTCATCGATCCGCGGCTTGCGGCGATAGTCCCGAACAAAGGTGATCTGATCGCGAGTCTTCTTTTCACGCAGCGCGAGCAGGCTGGCGAATGTGGCTGTCTCTCGTTTGGAGACCCCGCAGGCCTGAGCCAGAACACCGCAGGCTTTATGGGTTGGAGCGGCCAGGCCGACAGTGCGGCCAGCGGCGATCAATGCTCGACGGATCAGCCTGGTGATTGTTGATTTGCCACTTCCGGCCGGACCGGTGAAGGTGCAAAAAATACTGTCTGTGGTGGAGTTGACCCAGGCAGAAATCCCATCGATCGCATCCTGTTGTTCAGGGGTCGGATGGAACTCGTTCGAGTCGGCCGGGCCCTGGGCCTGGGTGGCCTCAGTTAACCGCTGGAGCTGGATTGCTTCGATGTGAGCGGCGTCAGAAGCGTGTTGCCGACGCTCCTTATTTGTTGACGCTTTGGCGCGTTTGCAAACGCGCCCCTTAGATTGAGCGTGCTTCAAGGTTTTCCTCAAGGGGTAAATCGTTCTGTTCCGGTGGTTCGGGCAGAGAGGCAGGGATCCAGCCGGTGCTTTTCCGGGCTTGGCTGAATCCCCTTGTGGGCACCATTCAGGCGAGTTCGGTCTCGACTAATCCCGCGGCCAGGAGTTTATAAATGGCCTGATTCCGCGAGCGAAGACCGGTCTTTAGGCGGAATTCTTCGAGCTTGGCTCTAGTGCCAGCGGGGACGCGAATAGTGAATTGCTCTGCTGCCGTCCCTTCAAATTCGATGATGGAGGCTTGCATGATGTCGGGTGAACTTAAGGCGAACACGATGAACGTAGCCGGTGAAAGTACAAAAGAAAAGTAGGGAAAAAGGTCGATTAAATCAATAATGCGACCTGTATTTACCTCCTGTGATTTGTGCTGATCTGAGTGGATCTATGTGCACAAATTGGTGGAATGGATCAAAGGGTTTGATCACTCATGGATGCTCTCCTGAGCGAAGACATCCAGCAGGCCAACCATCGAAGCAATGCGATCTGATTCACCTCGCTTCCCCTTGGGGGTCAGCATCGAAAACGCATAGATCAGTGCTTCTCGCCGTTCCCAGTCAGGAGTGTCTGGCTGCAGTTGCCGGTGCAGCATCAGCAGATCGCGCATGCCTTCGGTGATCAAGGCCTTGCGGTCGGTCATGGTCGTCATGACTGCGCCTCCTCTTCTGGGATGGCGGCGCCGGTGATCTGCCAGAGGCTTTCCCCTTGGTGCATGCAGGCAATGGCTGCTTCCTTCGATCCGTAGCGATGGCCCTCGTTCAGCAGGATGAAGATGTCGTTGGTGCCGTCATCAATCAGCCAGAACTGGATTTGTGAAGTGGTGCTCATGAGCTTGTCTCTCTGATTTCGGTTTGCTGGTCCAGTTCGGAGTCGATGGATGCCTCTAGAGCCTTGGCATCAGTCATCAGCTGATTCCACCGCCGGATCAGCTCGATCACGGTTCCTCGACGCCTGGGCGTCATGGCCTCAAGTGCAGCCTCAAGCTCGGCAACGGTTTTGCCGGGCAGGGCTATTTGCCCCATGACCAGGGCAACGTGGAGGCCGCTGGCCATCTTCCAGTCAGGGTTGGCCAAGCGCAGAGCGGCTTGCTCTCGGGTCCGAGGGGTCCAATCCGTCATGACTGCGCCTCCATCTGTGCGGCTTTCTTCCGCCAGCGGGACACAGTGGCCTGGCCGATGCCTTTCAGCGCCAGCAGTTCCTTGTCGGTGAAGCGAGCAACGTCGCTCATCCTGCGGATCCCGGCCTGTTGCAGTGACGCGCAGCCGCGACCGGACGTGACATGCACGCGTGGATCGCGGAGATCCAGCAGGTGTTCCTGATGACGGCGTTGCTTTTGGGCAAGCCAATCACGAGCGAACTGCGGTGCGTTGGCGATGTCGTCTGCCGTGGCCGGTCGCACCTCGTCTGGGTTGAAACCCGGCATTCGAAACGCTTCGGTGTGCAGGGTGTCTTTGGCGGTGGCGCGGATCCATTGATCGTCAGGTTCAAAGTCCCTTTCGATCACACCCAGGTGCCATCGGTCGAAGCCGGTGTTCACCATCACCACATCCATGTCCTTGTAGATGACAGTCATGACTGCACCTCCCACGCCTCAAGAGGGTGTGCTTCTGACACGACCTTCCGGGCAGAGTCCCAGTCGCCAGGCCACTTGCCAACTGACAAATGCTGTTGGGCTTCATTGATGCCAAGGAACCCGTCGATCACGCCGTTGGCGTCGAAGTGAACGGAGAAGCCCATTCGGATGGAGACGAATTCGATCTGATCGCCAACCTTTTGCGGGTTGCCAATGCACCACCACCAGGCTTGAAGTTCCCTCTCGTCTGGCATCCACCAGGCGGGCATTCCCCGCTGACCGGAATCAGGCCATTTGCTCAGGTCATCAACCTTGCAGATGTGGTTCTGCACAAGATGTTTTGTGAGACCTGAACGAGTGGTGACCTTTGTGGGTTGTGGCTCATCGCCAAACCCTTTGAGGGTGCTGGTCATTCCTCACCCCCATCCATCGTTTCGATGGCAGAAGGATCGATGCGAGTGAACTCGCTGAATGCAAGATCAGTCGGCTCCGGGAACCAACGCACTGCGGCGGCAGTGGTCATTCCTTGGAATCGATAGTGCTCGCCAGCCTTGAACGGACTGGCGTTGATCTTTCGAAGCTTCAAAAGAAGCTTTTGGGAAATACCGAGCGCCTGCGCCATTTGCACAGTGCTCAGCGTTTCCCTGACTGAAGCAGTCATGGTGGTTCGGGCAGTAAGGGTTACCTGGACTGCCCGTTGCCTGTTATCTAGTGATCGTCGTTCTGGAGTGTCCGCCAACGGCGAACATGGTCTGGAAGACGCAGCTCAGAAGCTCAGGACGCGGATTAGGTCCATTCAGACCAAAGGGCCGAACCAACTTCATGACCGCGTCTGGATCTTTGCCAGATTTCACTGATTCCATCGCCTTGACCAGCCGTTCCGGGTGAAAAGTTCCGGGTGGTGTTTTCACCAGATGGCGCATTCCTGTGACTGGATGAGTCACAAAGACTGGCTTGGGCTGGTTGTAGCGGCGTCGTGCCAAGGCACAAAAGCAACGGGAATCAGAGGGCTCTTGGTCAAAGACCTGCATCACGAATAGATCCGGTTGGAAATATCCGCACCGGGCGGCTACTGCCGAACTCCGGTGTCTCTAATGCCCAGGAATCTACACAGATCGATGCAAGTCTGCAACCATCAGGATCACTTTCATTGCCCTGACTGGGGTCTGAGGGTGTGGCCGGGAAATAATAATATCGTTTCGTCGGTATACTCAGCTCGATTATGTCTAGCGCGTTAGACAGAAACGGCGCTTGCAAATGCGGCTGCAGTTGTTTGCTCTGACTCCCAGCGATAAGCCCTGCCGTGGGCTTCGATGTTGTGCCCCATCGCTGCACAAATTGCGCCTAGTTCGATCTTCTGCCGGTGGCATCGCAGGCTGAATGTGTCCCTGAACGAATAGGTGCGCAGCCACTCTCCGCGGTCTTCGCAGACTTGCCTCAGCTGCTGCCACTCGGGCTGGCGCTTCAGGAATACCTCGCAGTAATGGCCATCCAGCTTCCGGGGTTCACCATCGATCCCCAAGGGAAGCTCCAGCAGACCGGCATGGAAGAGCTCAACGATGTTCCACTTGATCGCTGATCCATCGGTGTCCTGTAGCCAGCAGGGCTCCAGCTGTCGTTGCTGGGTCTGGCTCCCGCCGCACGTCTTCTCATAGGTGCACCAGACGCCAAGGCTTCCGTCTTCGCGGGTGTTGGGAGTCAGATGCTGCAACTCGATCGGGCGCAGGCCGAACAGGGCCATGATCCGCAGCACGTTCGCCCAGCGAGGGTTCCTGCTGGCGATCCCATCAATTAGGAATATCAGTTCGCTGTCGCCGAGAGTCGCCTTGCGTCGCTTCTTCGCTGGCTTGCCTCGCAGCTCCTTGATGTCCACCCCGGTGATCTGCCAAGACTTCGCAGCGCCAAATCTCGAGATTGCGTGATCGGTCAGGTTGCGCAGAGCGATGCAGCAGGCCGCTCGGGATGGAGCCATTCCTGACCATTTGGCCAGGGTGCCCTTCAGGAGGCTGTGACCGTCTGAGGCCTCTCCAGTCCCGATCAGGCGCAGTGCTTCCTCCACATAGGGCTGGTAGTTGTCCCGCCAGGTGGTGGCGCGGATCTCGTTCCGGTGATTCATCAGCACGTCCCTGAGCCCGTCAGCAACGGCTGGCCAGTCCAGTTCGCGGCGCATGGTGGTGCTGCCGTCTTTGGCCATGGCAACGGCTGCCTTGAGGTTGTCGGTTTTGCCTTGGGCGATCACCTTTGCCGCACGGCTCAGCAGCTGGATGGCTTTGGCGGTGTTGTCCTGAGACCAGGCCAGGTCGAGAACCACTGATTGAGGCTTCCTGCCGTCAGTGGGTCGCCATCGGACTCCGATCCGGCCACGGTTGTTTGCGTTGCTGACGGTGAAACCCTCAAGTCCGGCAGCCGTTCTGATAGAGGCGCGAAATCCCTGCTCCCAGGGTGCACCGGTGACGGTCTTCGGCATGGGTCATTTCTGACTTGCGTTGACAAGACGTTGACATAAGCGGGTTCTGATGTCAACGTAGGTCCATATAGGTCAGAGCAGGACCTAGTGATAGCAATGCTCCCCGAGGTATAGCTGCTCTGTGTCTCCTGTATCACCCAAGTGACTCGCGGGGGCTGGAAGGCCCTCACCACTCTTTCAGTGCTGGACACTTTTCATCGTCTCGATCTGTCTCTCAGAGACCAGAGGCCTGCGCCTGAATCTTTTATTGATTTCGAGAGAGCGTTATGAGGCCTGTCGAGACGCCTTAAGGCACATCATCAATAAGGATTGACCTCAACCCCTTGAATCTCCGGTATAGCCTCGATTAACACGAAGTGAGTAGAGGTCTTGGGATGACGAAGAGAGAAGCAAACACACTGTTCATCAAGGAAGTCATTTCTTTGGCTGGCAAAGGTCATTGGACTGATTCTTTCCGAGTCAAATTGGCTTCCAGAATTCTTCTGGGACGTGTTTATACCCCTGAATAGCCCTACAGAAACCTGTTTGAAGACGTCTGGAGAATGCTTTCTTCAATCATTAAATATTTGGTGCAGATTTTCAATCTTTCGCAGGGCTATACATCTTAGAGATGCTCACCATCAGGCAAGCGCACAAGAAGCTCACGGTCAGAACCAGAGCGTTTTCGCTATTCATTCGCTGTCGATAGGTACAAATACTCTGACAGAATTTTCGCTCCGACGGCCTGGGGTTATCGGATACAGCTGATTAGTGGGCAGGGCGGGCTGCTTTGTAGAGGCTCAAGGCGAAGCATGCAGCTCCGAAACTGCCGATTAGGACAAGAAGGTCTGAGGTGCCGAACATGCTGATCATTGCGATGTAGGAATGTTAAGCGGTTTGTAACGGCATGTAAAGAGGATGTCTGAGCAGGAAGCAGGTCGCTCGACGCAGGTGTCCCTTAACTGCGAGCGTCTTGATTTGCGTGTTCGCTTCCTAGGCGCGTTTCCCCGTCACCACTAGCTCAGTTGGATGGCGATGGTCGTGGCAACTTCAATCGAAAGTCGAATGTCTACTGAGATCCGTAATTGGAATCTCACCGCATCTGCCACTGCCGCAATGCCTGGAAGCATGGCCGGGGCTGCGTTTCTTCATTGGACTGTTGATTGATTCAACCAATCAGGTTTGATCGAGTTGTCCTGCAGCGAGGACACTCAGGTTTCTTCTTCGTCAATCTCGTCGAAGACAACGCATCGATGAGGATTCTCCGAAGCGAATCGGATCGACATTTGTTGAATGCTCTGCGTTTCGTCTGGGAGCCCTCGGTATGAGATGCCTTTTGTGATGGAGCCCACTGTGATTGCGTCGGGTGTTTTCTTCAGCTCTGTGCAGTGTTCTGAGAGGTTCTTAATCGCCTCTTCTTCGCTATCTGCGTTCACTTTCCAGAGCACATCGACTTCAACGGGAGTGGTGATCAGGTAGGTGGGGCTCATTCAATTTTGATTCACCTATGAATTGTGAGTCGCTGCTGTTGCATTGTCAGGTGTCGTTTGTCCTGTCGAAGAAAACCGTATGGCTCAGGAGGCAAGAGAAGCCTGTCTTGGGCTCTGATCTGATCGTTCTGACCGCTCTAGCGAACTGTGCGCCTAAGGGGCTGATGTGGCAGTCAACTCATCCACCAGCCAGCGGTTTTGATGGTCGGTCCAAAGGCGCCGCTTAAAGGCGCTTTGTGGAAGCTGTCGCCTATCGACCCGTATTGAAGGTTGAAGCCGTGAAGGAGCAATGATCCCGAAGCTCACCTGTTAGTTGCAACCAAAAAGGGATTGAGCGGTCGAGAGTTAATTCATCGCATTGATACAGCAAATGTTTTGTATTCAACGGCTTTCAGAAAAGGGTTGGGTGAGCATTGCGGATGACGTCAGCCTTTTAGAGGCAAGAGCAAAAGCCAAGCTTTTATCAGGAGAACACTCCGCTGCATATCGGGTCATTCATATGGATCAATCGGATCTCCAATTCCTTTGCAGGAATGGAGAAATTTTGGTTGACCTGTCTGAACCAGCTGATTTAGCAGCTGCCATTGCAGGCCAGCCGTCCGTGTTGATGGAGGATATTTCTTGGAAGATTCTTGCGGAGGCAAGCTGATGGCAGCGACGTCTTCAGCCCACCAATCGTTAGCGAGATGTTGGGTGTTCTTCAGTGGTGGACAAAATGGGATCCCCCATTGGAGAGGCGGGTGGTTCGGAGCTCCGTCAACACTTGGTGGTATCCGGATTGAACATCCTGACCATGCCCCCTCACGGGTAGCGGAATGGCGTGTTGCTTTTGAGCAACCCAAAGACATGACGTCTCATCCGGAGGTTCCTGAGGGGGCGCTTTGGAAGCTGACTCCAACAGACCAGTGATGACTGAGGGGCTGGATTTCAGCCTTGATCAGCTCTTTTGAGTGGTTCTTTCCAGATTGTCAGTCGGTGGCTAGGTCCTATTGGGCAAGCCAGCGCTCGAAAGGGGGTGTGACGACCTTCATGGATGAATTCGCCAATTGGTTCTGCGTGGGCAGTGTGAATTTCCATCAGAAATGATCTATTTCTGATGTTCTAGAAATTTGCCTGGGCCAGTTGTGGTGCGGATACCTAGTCCGCGGATTCGCGTTGCGGGATCGGACTGGAATTGAGGTCAGATCGTTTGGATTCCTCCTCAACCCTCATCAGCCTCTCCACCAGAGTGAGGTTGTCATTGTGGGATAACTCTCCGTCTTCTCCCCACTTGAGACTGGATAGGTCGATGGGAGACATCAGCTGCGGAGAACGTCGGATGCCGAAACTAAGGGCAATCAAATCGCAGTTGTGCCAATGCTCCCCGAACGTTCATGGAAGAAATAATGAAGCAAGCCCCCTCTTGATACAGCTTTATCTGGAACCCGCTGAGACTTTTGCGCTGATGCTGGGCTTCAACGTCCCCTAATCCGTTGCTATCGGATCGATCCATTGATGCGACTCATAAGAACAGCTGCGCTAACCGATCGGATCATCTCCGGTCCCTTTGGTGCGCTGTCGGCAAGGGCATTCATCCAGTGCCCTTCGATTTCAGGCTTGATCGCAGAGATCCAAAGATCCTGAAAGGGCGAATGGAGTGGCCCCATTGAGCCATGAACGTCGTATCACGCTGGGATCTGGCTAGGCAGTCATTAGGAATAAATAGGTTCATGGCTCAAAACTTTGGCGGCTTTCCTGTGCGTTGTGCAGGGCTTGTGTCAGCCCTGAGCGTTGGGTTGCTCTCTGTTGTTTCGGATCCTTCAGCAAAGTCGCAATCCATGGCCGTGGCGAATTCTTGCCCTGAGCCTGCTGTTGTTGTTCAGAGTGATGCTGTTGCTCCCGTGACCAAAGCAACCTTCGCAGCTGCTGAAACACAGACTGTGTTTGCCAAGTACATCGCCAAGATTGCCAAAGAAACCTGCACTGGTGGTATGGGTGTGCTTTGGAATGACAGCAGAGCGGCTGACCCCAAGGATCGAACCGTCATTCGCATTAATTTCGACACGCTGTATTCATTCTTGATTCTGGATCTCAACAATCCAGCGATGATCACGCTTCCACAAACGGGTGGTCGCTATCAAAGCGCCATGGTTGTGGATGATCAGGGGTACACCTCTGTTTACAAGACTCCTGGTGAATATGAGTTGACGAAGGACAACGTTGGCAGCCGATATGCCTTGGTGGCGTACCGCACCGGTGTCAATATGAGTGATCCTGACGACCTCGCGAAAGCTCGGGAGTTGCAGAAGGGATTAAAAGTTGCACAGGCAAGTCCTGGTGAATTTGTTCAGCCTAATCGCTGGAATCAAGATGAAATGCTTGCAATGCGTGCTGCTTATAATCAACAGCGCGATCAGCAGGGTGTGAAGTCTGAGAATTTGTTTGGTCGAAAGGGCGAAATTTCTCCAGAGCAAAACAATATGGGTGTTGCCGTTGGCATTGGTGGTCTCCCGAAAGAAGGAGCGGTCTATCTCTTCTATACGCCGTCGTCGGAGAAGCAGCAAACTCTCACTCTTAAAGATGTGCCCAATGGAAGTAATGCGTTTTGGTCTTTAACTGTTTACGACAAGGATGGCTTTCCAGTAGGCGAAAATTACAACATCAACAGTGCTTTTGCGAAAAGGAATGATCAAGGCGAGGTTGTTCTGAATTTTGGTGGTTATTCCAGTCAGGATAATTACCTGGGCATCTATCCAGGGTGGAATGCAACCCTCCGAATTTACAATCCCAAAACATCCTATTTCGATGGTTCCTGGGTGCGTCCGGAGCTACGGCTTAAGTGAGTTGCTGCTGAATCTTGGTCGCAACGCCATCGAATTCCGCTGAACGGGTGGAGTTCAATGTTTCGGCATTGCTTGGCGAGTCATTGGTTCGACAGTAGGGATTGAGCTGTTTTTTCCCGGATCGCGAACGACCCAATAGGTAGCTCCAGCTGCAGACACGACGAAAAAGACCGCTGCAGCACGAATCAGGTAGTGCGTGATGTCTTCAGGATGTCGAGAATTTTTTTTCATCTAATCCATTCGTTAATTCATGTTTGGGTGCATGAGCTGCTGGTGCTTGTAATCAACGAATGATTTCTTAATTGCAATCACTTCATCCCGTACAGCTCTACCCAGCCCGCGTCATCAGAAATGGGCTGATGCGAATGCAGACGCAGTTGTTTGCTCTGGCTCCCAGCGGTAGGCCCGGCCATGGGCTTCGATGCTGTGCCCCATTGCGGCGCAGATTGCACTCAGCTCGATTTTTTGTCGGTGGCACCGCAGGCTAAATGTGTCTCGGAAGGAATAGGTCCTCAGCCACTCTCCGCGGTTCTCGCAAACTTGCTGTAGGTGCCTCCACTCAGGCTGGCGTTTCAGGAACACCTCGCAGTGATGACCATCGAGCTTCCGGGGTTCACCGTCGTTACCCAGTGGCAGCTCCAGCAGGCCGTCATGGAACAGCTCGATGATGTTCCAATGGATCGCTGAGCCATCGGTGTCCTGCAGCCAGCAGGGCTCGAGCCGACGCTGCTGGGTCTGGCTTCCGCCGCAGGTCTTCGCATGACGGCACCAGATGCCCAGGCTTCCGTCCTCTCGTGTGTTGGGGGTCAGATGCTGGAGTTCGATTGGACGCAGGCCGAACAGGGTCATGATCCGCAGCACGTTTGCCCACCGAGGATTCCTGCTGGCGATCCCGTCGATCAGGAGGATCAGCTCGCTGTCGCTGAGGGTGGCCTTGCGGCGTTTCTTCGGCGGCTTGCCTCGCAGCGCCTGGATGTCTGCAGAGGTGACTTGCCAGGACTTGGCTGCACCGAATCTGGCGATGGCGTGATCAGTCAGGTTGCGCAGAGCGTTGCAGCAGGCGGCGCTGGAGGGGGCCATCCCTTCCCACTTGGCCAGAGTGCCCTTCAGCAGGCTGTGGCCATCTGAGGCCTCCCCGGCTGCGATCAGGCGCAGGGCTTCTTCCACATAGGACTGATAGTTGTCGCGCCAGGTGGTGGCGCGGATCTCATTGCGGTGATTCATCAATACCTCCCGGAGTCCATGCGCCACGGCCTGCCAATCCAGTCCGTGGCGCATGGTGCTGCTGCTCTGGCTCATTGCTATCGCCGTGGCAAGGGAGTCGGTCTTCCCTTCCAGCAGGGCTTGAGCTGCGTGGTTGATCAGCAGGGTGGCCTTATTGACATTCCCCTGCTCCCAGAGCATCGGAAGGCGTGCCGCTTGGCCCTTGCCTCCATCGGGCCTGAAGCGCACCTGGATCTTGGTTCCCGCATTGCTCACCGTGAAGCCTTGTAATCCGGGAGCTGTTCTGATAGTCAATCGAAAATTGGCTTCCCAGGGTGCTCCGTTCTGAGTTCTAGGCATCAGTCACTTCTAGCTTTGCGTGACAAAGGCGTGACAAGGCATCGATCAGCTCGACACTTGTCGACATAAGGCACTGCGCTGGTTGGGTTATTGGGTGATGCTCTAGCAAGAGTTTCTTTTAGCTCTCAATTGACTTGCGGGGGCTTGAAGGGTTGCGCCGCCCTCCCAAAACGCATCTCATCGGCTTCTGGCATGCCCACTTGAGGTGGGTTTGATTGTCATTTGATGGCGCTCAGGCACCGTTGACGTGCAGAGTGTGTTGATGAATCAGCCAAGTATTCAAAAACTTCGATCACTCCGACTCGATGCATTAGCCCGTGATGACCGGGCCGTGGCTGACCTCAACGCTCGAATCTCTAACTCTCCCGATTATCTGGTGGAGGAGCTGATGAACAACCATGGGTGGCCTGCCCATGAGGCACTTTGCGCTGTCCAGCAACTTCAAGAGAAAGTCCTTCGCAACATCTCAGAGCAAGCTGCCGCCTGATTGGGGATTTTGCGCATGGTCTGCTGGTCATGCGCTGAAGTGCAGACGACTGATGGGATAAAGCCACCAGCAAAACAACAACAGCTGTTTGGTTCTGGGCGACCGGATTGAATGTCATCGCTTGGGGCGGCTATCTCGTTCTGACAACGGTCATGGAAATGACGGTTGATTCGGTTCACTAGACCCTGAGCTCACCCATCGTCTCCAAAGCTCAGAGACCGCACACACGAGGTTGCTCCTCCTATCGAGCAGGCGGTCTAGAAAAGGCCAAGATCGAGGTGATCCAGGCCAGTTCACCAGTGTTGTTCAGAACTTGCGCGGATAGGGGGGATTCCCCGCCAGTTCGACGTTGATCTCCTTGCAGATATTCATCCATGCACCAAGTCCAAAGTTCACGCCGTTTGGACCATCGATGAAGTCCTGGAACTGCTGAGCGGTGATGCCTTCACGCACTTCCCAGATGCAGAACGCAGGTCCTTCTGAACCAACTGGGCAGAAGCAGTGGTTATAGAAACCAGCCTTCAAGTTATTGGCGACAGCGTCATCCCAGCCTCCGCCAGGAGCCATTGCTTTCTGAGCTGTCTCCCACCATTGCTGGGCTTTCCCAGCTCGAAACTCATGGTGAACGTGGAAGAACTTAGAAGCCATCAATCGATGCCGAGTGCCACTCGATCATCGCGTCATGGAACCGCTGCCCTTGTATCCGAAGCTCCGCAACACAGTTTTTATCTCTGAAAAGTTGAGCTGGCAGCTCGCAATGAATCCAAAAGGATCGAGAGGTGCCCTTTCCTTTTCTTCTCAACCAGCCAGCGCCAGCTCGCTCGATTAGGGGGATTGCAAGCTGCTGCGCTCAGTAGAAAGACTTCGGTGATTCTCGTCATAAACCAACGACCTAGGTATTACATGCCTTATCTTTTCTAATCTTTTCTTTTTATCTTGAAATTAGTTTGGCTTGGCGAATATAAATCATTGCACTCAGGCGTATCAAAAGCAAAAATAAGTTCAAAATGCTCTCAATTGTTTTGATCTCACTTGAAATTTGCTACAGAGCCTATGGAAGTATCTGAATTGATACCACTACATCAGTTGCTTTTGACGCCCACTGGTGACTCTCTGCCTTATCACTGAGTGCTATGAGTCTTGACTGACCGGACAAGACTGACTTGGCAACGATGATTGCCGCTCGGTCTCAGCGCTGTTTGGCCTGTGCATTCTGACCTGCAAGTTTGGAGCTGGGGCCAATTTGGCAGGCCAAAGCACGAAATGGCTTGTGATGCCCCTCACGGATGAACTCACCAATGGGTTCGGCGTGGGCAGTGTGGATTTCCATTGGAATCATGTCTTTCCCAGAGTTCTAGAAATGTCTCGAGAACAGTCAAGGTCCGATAACAATTTCTCCCCATGTCGCAGCAAGCTGGCAGCTCCTAATCCCAATCGCAGGATCCTCAGTTGTTGTCAGCTTCTGTTTCACAGTGATCGGCATGCTGGGACTGGGCCCAGAGCTGCTTGCATTGGGTTGAGTTTGCGATTGTGACCTGCTGGATATCCTGAGTTGTGAATGCCACTGAGGGCTGTTCAGGCCACGTCGTCTCTCCAATGGCTGGCTGTCGTGCTGAACAATCACTGAATGTGTGCGCCAATGAAAACCGGCGCGAGCCTCGATACGAGAATTGCGGCTTTGAATTGACCTACGCCATCACTGCTCTCAGTGAATATCCTCTGTGGAACCGTCCTTCTTCCTAATCATCAATGATCGAAACCACTGTTCTCGATTTCAAGCTCAGCAACAGCTTCGAAGAATACAGAGCCTATATGGAAGCACCTGAGCAGCAGGCAATGTTCTCAGAAATGGGTGTCAAGATCTTCTATCTTGGTGTTTCTCAAGAGAACCCGAAGAGGGCAACCGTCATGTTTCAAGGGCAAGAAAATGTTCTACATGACATTTTCGCGAATCCACAGACCAAGCCTATTGTTGAGGCCTCTGGACATGTTTATGAGGGGACGGTGATAACTCGTTGGCTGGCTCAATAGGTGGTCGTGAAACAGGCTGGCTTTTCACTTCTTTTAGGAGAGCTTTGAATGGCCAACAAGTCTCCAGCTCCCATCACTCGGTTGATTCGTGCGTTGCTACTAATGAAGTCAAGACCGTTGACGTATGAAAGCATGAAAATACCAAGGCGGTTAACCATGCTGAAGGCTTCTCTTTGCTTGCTCACCGCCGGAACTCTGCATGGACTATCTGTAGAGGCTGTTCCGCGTCGCATTATCCTCTTGCGTCATGCCGAAAAGGCCAATTCCCACGCTCTCTGTAAAACTGGTCTTAGGCGTTCGATTGCATTACGCCATCATTATCTTGGCCGCAATGCGTTAAATCCATCTCTGCTTGAAGGGCAGGTTCCTGGAGGGATTGTTGCCATCACTCTGCATACGATTGAAACGGCAGGTCAAACTGCGTTCAGCTGGGGCCTGCCGATCAATACTTATGCAGCGATGCCTGGTGAAAATGGGATGATAAAACCTTCAGTAGCAAACAGTGCTACCCAGGAAGCTGCTTCTGATGTGCTCGGAAATTCCAGGTGGCATGACCGTATCGTTTTGATGTTCTGGGAACATCACCACATTGCTAGTCCTCATTTGGAGCGACAGTATGCAGGGGAGAAAGTCACTCTGCGTCAACTATTGAATATTGAGCACTTAGAAAATGTTCCACAGGCGTGGGAGCATAACTATGACTACTTTTGGGTCATTGATTATGATCCAGATCAATCAAAAATTCCTATTCGTTTCCAAATGGTCAAACAGACTTATCCCTCGCCGTTTGACAACCTTCCCCATAACGGTTGGGGTGAAGACTTGCCTAAGGATTACCCTTCGAGTTGTCTGCGCTGATTGAAATCTTGATCAGGTTTGTTTTTATAGCTCGTCTCACTGTGCAGAGCACATGCCCTTGGTTCATGAACCCTGGTCAGGGAAGCTCCCAGACTTTTCTCGAGGTGTTACCAATGATCAATGAGAACCATGACTTAATCAAGCTAAAAAATCATCTTCGCGAGCTGTGTTGGTGAGTGATAAAAGTGCTGTTTCTCAACCACAGATGCATCACTTGAGGGGTCTCCTTTTCGTCTGTGCCTGCAGGATCTGTGGCCGATACGATGATCTAACCATGTCAGTAAGCAGGCCTGCTGGTGATTGATATCAATGTCTGGATGGTCATCGGATTTCTGCTGGCAGCTTTTTCCGTTGTTTACAACGATTCTCTGCAAACGCTTGGGACATATATCTCTTCAAATCGTCAACGAACGCCCAAAAGTGTTCAAATATTTTTTGTTTGTGGTATCACCATCGCCGTACTTTTCCTGGGTTGGTTTCTTCACCAAGGTGAACCTGCTTGGGGGCGTCTTCAGTCATTCCCAGTGCCGGAAACTTTCACCTGGGCCTATTTGATTCCTCCGACTGCAGTTCTTGTACTAACCGCGTGGGGCGCACCTGTGAGTACTTCATTTCTGGTGCTTTCTTCTTTCGTTCCTGAAAATATCGGAAGGCTTTTAGGGAGTTCAATTTCCGGATATGTCATAGCTTTCTTGATCGGGATCGCTGTCTGGGGTTTAGGAGTATGGCACTTGGAACGATGGATTTCTCAGCATAATCAGGATTCAAAAGAGATCAGAAGCTATTGGTTTGCTATCCAGTTGTTCTCGACTGGTTTTTTGTGGAGCATGTGGCTGCTACAGGATATGGCAAATATTTTCGTTTACCTTCCTCGCGATCTTAATTTCGTTTCCATGTGCCTATGCACTCTGACTCTTTGTATAGGCCTCTGCATGTTGATCTTGACTGGCGGCGGTCCTATTCAGGGTGTTTTGCGTTCGAAAACCAATACATCGGATTTACGATCAGCCACTGTGATCGACTTTGTGTTTGGCCTTTGTTTACTTTATGAGGCGTTTTTCAGCAGCTTCCCCTTAAGCACAACCTGGATCTTTCTGGGGTTGCTAGCAGGTAGGGAGCTAGCACTGCGGATCAGAGAGCTGGAACAAAAAATTGCTTTCACCAACCAGATGGATGGAAGCCTGATTAGGGTGATTAGTCGTGATCTTGGTAAAGCCTCTGTGGGGTTGATTGTGAGTCTGCTCATCGCGCTCGGAATACAACCCTTGATCATGTGGAGCACCTTGTGAGTGCGAACTCACTACGCTGTCTTGTTGATTTTGTAAATGCTCAGCACAAGGCAGGCATTTGAAAAGCTGATAAACAGAACCAGCAGATTTGAACTCGTCATGAGGCTGAACTGAGTATAAATACCCCAAGCATTGAATCCTTTTGCTGCGAGCGTGTTGCTTGCTTAAAGGGCAAAAGTCAGTTGTAGTGTTCTGTTTGTGCCGTTGTGGGGTTGTTCCTCATGGTTTGAGCAATCCTGTTCAAGATTAATTCAATCCATTACCGAGTTAGTCTGCCCATTCCGCTATTTTCCAGGACTGGTAATAATTTATGTTGATGAACTAATAGTAGAACATCGCTAGCAAGTTAAAAAGGAAGCAGTCATGAGTTCAAACGTTCTTCTTGGTACTGACTCTGAACTGGCAATGGGCTCATCAGATATCGAAATTTAAATATCGGCTTTGACCAAACCATCAGTAAGAGCAAACACAGAAGCTTGAGTTCTAACTCTTATCTTTTGATTTGTTGTGCTGACATTGCTTTTGATCATTTTCGAAGATAAGAATAATGATTCTGCAATCTCAGACTCTTTCATGCCTTGGATAATGCAGCGTAGATCCTAACGTTCACGCTCAGACCGTGGATCGATCAACTTATGTTGCTGCTTGATATTTAATATCACATAAAACCGCGATTTAAGGATTGTCGTTAGCAAGATGATTGGCAAATTTGCGGATCATTTCGATACAGAACTGTCGATCGACTCCGTGGACTGTCTTCCAACTTTCGTACAACACATCTAGATCTTCCCAGGCATTGTCATACACCGTTTTTGGGTAGTCTCGCTGTTCTGAATTCGTCACTATTCGATACTTAAGCAGTATAAATCGATCATGAGGACTCAGTATTAGTACTGAATATGTCATCACTCTGGTCTTTGCTCTGTTGTTTGAATGGATTGCGAGCAGAACAAATGATGATTCGTTTGACTATTGCTCAGAAGTTGTCATAGGCTAGTCCTGTTGAGACGAATAGAAAACCTGCAATGAAAATGCCTGTGTAGATCAGTATGGTTCGCTTGTTCATACGAGTACTTTCAAACTACAGCCATCCATAGCAACGCTCAATTGCTTACCCATGTGTTGTACAGCACATGGGACATCGAAGAACAAGACTTAGGATCAGTTGTGTTTTTGAAACGATGCAAAAAATACTGGCTCTGATCAGCAGCCTGTTTCAGAGGCTTCTCAATGTTTTTAAAGGAGGCGACAGCTGGTTCTTGGTCATTGATGAGGCGATTGTTGCTCAGGAAGACTTAGCGAATCTGCAAAAGCAATTTGAGCAGAGGAGAGATCAATCGCTCCTGCAAGACTCTTTTAACCGTCGCTACGAATCCCAAAGCTTTCTTTCATCTGCCCGCTTGACAATCTCAGAGATTTGGTCAACCTTGAGTCCAATCTCTTTGTTTAAGTTTCTCAGATATGCTCTAAGTGATGTTGTCTGATTAATCGAGAATGGTTTAATGTCTTCATTCTAAGTCTCTGCTTTTGATGTATGTAGAGTCAAGTTACTGAGCAGATCGTGAGGTCTTTAGATTTAATTGGTGAGATAATCAGTGCTTTTCTTTAAATCTCGTCTTATTGGCTTATTAATCGTGTTCTGAGTTGGAACCCGCTTTTTGCTCAGAATCCGACGCACGCAAAAAACGTTCTTTGTATGAATTCATGAAGTTCTATAATGACTGCAATTGCGTGCTGCATCATTAGCGACCTTGCTCCTAAGCGCATCCCTGCGCGAACACTCCGGCGTGGTTACATCAGTGAGTTTGTCGGTATGGCTAAAACTTTTCAACCACAGGGTTTTGCACCGCAAGAGATCGATGATTTAGATGGTTTCGACTATATGAAGGTTACGTCGAGGATCAAAAAGTAACTATAAATCAGTTGATAGCCGATAAGTTACGGTTTTGGCTCGTAATCCTCTGTAAATGATGTATTAGTCCGATCTCACTAGGAAGTTAAATCTCGCATTGATCATAAGATGCATCGCAACTGTACATCTGATCGTTGCGTTATTCATTGACTTGTTTACGATAATTCTGGTTCAATAGATTTTTTATGCACTTTGCCGCCTCTGCTGATGACAATACTGAGTTTATTTGGCAGCAAATTGTCAAAAGTTTGAGCGTTGATTTGTCTAAACTAGTTTGCCCTAATGCTTCTAGCTTTATTACTACAAAAGACGGTCTTGAATGTATGGTTCGCAGCGCCAGTGGAGATTTGTTGGCTAATTGTTATTCAGAAGATGATCGAATGGGAGGCAGGCGCTGGACCATTGATCCTGTCAAGCGAATTAACAGGTAGGAGGTTGCGAGTCCAGCAGCTTTAGAGATCTAAACCCACTGTTCTCTTGTTCATTCTAATGATTGAAACTTGATTGATCACTGTTTTCACTGTTGCTCTTTATTTTGACAAGCTTGGGTGTATAGCATTCGGCAACTCTAAGCAGTTGGCGTGAATATCTTAACATAAGAAATTTTATTGGTTTTAATCAGTATGTTAATCGCTAGTATCGTGAGATATCTTTCTTAGATTGTATGGAGTCTCCTGATCCGGTTCCCTTTTATATGGGCAGATTCAAGCAATGTCAGCAGTCTGAGCAAGATCTTTGCTCTTTTCTTTCCCGTCTCAAGGAGGATAAGACTCTTCAGCAAAAAATCAGTACGGCCAATAACGAAGATCACGTTGTTGCAATTGCTTTTGCCGAGGGTTTCGTTCTTGATAAGGAAAAAATTTGGTTATATGAATCAAAAGATTTCAAGAGATGCGTTGAGCGCCGTGGTTTCTATTCAAAGCATTAATCCTCAAGAACTGAGGTCTTCTAGAAATCTTTTTTGAGATACTCAATATCAACGTCACTGTTGTGACTTGATGTGTTTATTCTAGGCTATGCAATTCCCTTCGTTGCCATTCCCGTCGTTGCGCGAGGCAAGTGATTCAATCGATACAACGGTTGGATAATTTGCATTTGCCGATTTTCCTGATATGCATCAATGTGCAAATGAGATTGAATTCGTTATGGACTTCTTGAAAAGCAGTTTTTTTTCATTGTTTTTAGTCCTCTTCTTGTCCTTTTCATTATTGGTTCCTTCTGTTGAAGCGCTTGATCTTGAGTTAAGTCAGCTTGACCTTGTGAAATGTGATACTGCTGATCCTGCTTCCAAGCAGCCAAAGGGCTATCGTTCTGGATGTTATATCTTGGACGGAGAGATTAAGAGCTCTGCTAAAAGTTTGATCAAGGATGTTGATGTTTTTGCGTTTATCTACGATGCATCTGGCGAAGAAGTACTGCCAAACCGCCCTAGAATTGGTTCTATTAACAACGTACCAATAGGCACTAGTCAGTTTTCTGTGCGCGTACCAATTCCATCATTTGCAGTTCCTCCATTTACGATAAAGAAAGCAAAAGCTAAAGTAGCAATACCAGTTCCAACAATTTCCAAAGACTCTTCTGAAGAAGACATACTGCCACTTGAGCGTAGTATAGAGGGGTGATCGAGAAAAAAGATCGTCATTTATGAATGGATTCCCCTTTTCTCTTTGATTCTGTTTTTTCGATATGTTTATATTTAGGTCATTGATCTTGAAGTGATCATGGTCGTGTTTTGTGGTACCTAAGGTGTAGATCATTGGCATGGTTTGGATCCTAAGTGTTTTTTCAGATGTTGATCTCGCAGGTATCAAACCTTTGGATTAAGGCTCGCGCTCAGTGAGTATTTTTACTTAAAATAAGCCTGTTGCTTTAATGATGTGTTCGTTGCATTGGGCCTGTTTCTCACCTTTGGGGTTGGTTTATTTGTGTTGTCATTATTTGAGTGATTTTGCTCTGTTGCATTGGATTTGAGAAAACACGATTGACAGTTTGAATTGTTTGGATGATTCGATAATACTTACTGTTCTCGCCTTTATATGAATGATTTGCTGAAAAATATAGTTTAGCTCTAATTTACATCAGGTTTTTTTGGCGTTTTAGCGGTAGTTATATTTTGCGCTGACTGCTTTTGATTCACAGTATATCCACATCAAGGCCCCTTAGAGCTCTGTCTTTTTTTTGAATTTGTGCGATCCTAGCTGAGTCAATGATTTTTTTATGACTTTTTTGATGCATTGGTCTTTTAAGACCGGATACCACGAGATTGCCGCTAAGAAATTTCTTTCATCTGGGGCGCCTTTTCCAGCATGTCAATCTTGGAAGCGTTTTCATGGTCCAGGTTCAGTCGAAGGTTGGATCCTCGTCGAGGCTGATAACGCTGATTCATGTTATGAACATGCTGCTGAATGGGCTGAATTTCTTGATTGGGAAGTGACACCAGTTCTTACAGATGATCAGGCTGGTCCTCTGATCGCCAAAGCGTATAGCTGATTGCATAGATTTTTACAATGGTTCTTTCCCTTGGAGAGAACCATTACCTATTCAATCAATCCTATATGTCTGATCTATTTGTTGTATTTAATAGCGTTCATTTCTTTGGCAAACAAGATTCTTTGCTTTTTAGTCCTATTTCCGTCAAATCATCCTATGTGTGTGACTTTTTCGTTCTTTTGTGATTGATGCTCAAATTGAGGCTCTGTGTTGAGCTGAGATAGCATCTAGGTGTCTTATCGGCGGGACCTTGATTTTGTTTTGACGCTAGCGCTCGTTTGGGTTTAATTTTTATTTGAACACACGAATCCGCTTTGCCGGTTTGTGAAGTGAACGATTTAATGCCCCTTACTTTTTGATTTTTATCAGCTTTGTAGCATCTAAGTACCTCATCTGGACTTGATGATTCGCCGCTCTGTTAAAAATGTCGAGATTTTCACTGCTTTCTCTATCACAATTGACCTGCGACTTGGATAATCGCTGCTCTATCAGTCTTAATGGCTGCCTTGAGTATGATGCAGGTGGGCACCGGCATCTGGATTAAGGAGTTGTCGGGCTGACAACTCCTCAATCCTCTACTTGCCCCAGGCTGTCGCTTAGCTTTGTTTTTGTTCTTTGAATTCCATATACAATAGTTCAATGTATTGAATTCAATTAATTGGTTGATGCCTTTTGATTGGACCTTGGAATTATGGTCGAGGTAAATTTTGTGGATTAATTACAAAGCACTTGATATCTCTCATGATTGACTTTGGTGATACAAACAAATGTTCTGAAATCGTTTTGTAAGACCATCCTTGTTGCCTTAGTGCCATCGCAATTCTCACACGTTTGCTTCGCCAACCCTCACTAGGCCCCAATCGTCGGGATATCTTATTCGGTGCACTCACTGACATGTGCGGATTATCAGCGAATTGATTATCCGCTTTCATGCAAGCCTTCTATGTAAGTAATGATTGATGTGAGGGTAGATTATGAATTCTGTTTTATAATCTAATTATAGAAATTTTAACTCGGTCGGGGCATCGCTTTATGTCTCGTTTTTTTGATGCATGAGCTCCCTTTGAAGTGATTTCTGTTACCAGCCTAATGGCTAAATATTTTTATTCTGTTTTTTGCCGTGACTTGGCTCTATCCCCGTTGTTCATGATTGACGTTTGATATTCTCGAACCTTCGTGTTGTTTCTAGTTATTTTATTGTTAGCTTGTATTTGAGTTGTCTACTTGCTTTGAGTTATTCCTTGATAGGGCTATTCTTTTTTGGCGATAGTTTCCCTTTGAATGTGTTGACTGACCTCCTTCGGTTGTGAGTTGCCTCGGTTTTAAACTTTTCGATTATTTTTTGATTTAAGGGGAATAATTGCTTTTATTCTTGCATTTAGAATTTGCTTTAAAGCCTCTGCCAGGCGGCCTTTCATGGCTTGGACGTCTTTCGTTTTTTTTCTCCATACAGCGCTTTTTGCATTCCACCTGGTAATCGTTACTTTTCACAAGGTTCTCCCTGCCTTCATGACGTTTCCGCAGCCTTGATGTCATTCGCTACCAGCGCTAGCTACAAAAGAACTTCGCCGCTGCCTCATAAATTTTTACCTTGAAAACTATTGTTAACGGATGATTAGAGCAAATTGCCTTGTTATTAGGTTGTGACTGCCTTTCATTTTCCCAATGCAATCGTATGGAAATTCATCAGTCTCTTATGACTGGTGGGCGGGAAATTCTGGAGTAGCGAAGCGCTCCGGCTCTTTCATCGCTGCGCATGCGGCCCATGCTGGTCTCATTATGTTCTGGGCCGGAGCATTCACGCTCTTCGAACTCGCTCGATACGACGGCTCCCTTCCGATGGGTGAGCAGGGTCTGATCTTGATTCCTCACCTTGCTGGTTTAGGGCTTGGCGTTGGTGATGGTGGAGTCATTATCGACCAACAGCCCCTGATTGTTGTGGCTGCTACGCACCTTGTTTCTTCCGCTGTTCTCGGTGCTGCAGGCATTTGGCATACTCTTCGTGCTCCTAAGGATCTTTCCGAAGCGACCGGTCGCGCCAAAAAGTTTGACTTCAGTTGGGATGATCCCAAAAAACTCACTTTCATTCTTGGCCATCACCTGATTTTCTTAGGTTTAGGTGTCATCGCTTTCGTTGAATGGGCTCGAATTCACGGCATTTATGATGCTTCTCTTGGAGCAGTTCGTACTGTTCAGCCTAATATTGATCTGGGAATGGTCTGGGGCTATCAGACTAACTTCCTCACGATCAGCAGCTTGGAAGATGTGATGGGTGGTCATGCTGTTTTGGCATTCATTCTCACCATCGGTGGTGTTTGGCATATCATTAGCTCTCCTTTCGGTCCATTCAAAAAAGTCCTGATTTACAACGGTGAGTCGATTCTTTCTTACTCACTGGCAGGAATTGCATTGATGGGTTTTGTGACGGCTATTTGGTGTGCACAAAATACGACGATCTACCCGGTCGAATTGTATGGTGCTCCCCTGAAGCTGAATTTCGCGTTCTCTCCCTACTTCACCGACACTTCTACGCTGCCTGGTGACGCGCACACTGCTCGTGCATGGTTGGCGAATACCCATTTCTATCTTGCCTTCTTCTTCCTGCAAGGTCATCTTTGGCATGCTTTGAGAGGCATGGGTTTCAACTTCAAGAGTGTCGTTAACGCTTTTGAATCCATGGATAAAGCAAAAATCAACTGATCTCTATCCATCATTTGATTCTCTAAAGGCCCCTTTTGAAGGGGCCTTTTTTATTGTTTGTTTCTGTCCACGACTCGTCTTTTACTCATCACCAACGTTACGGATCTTTGAGTCTATTTTTTATGTTTGACAATCTCTGGTGATGGCAATGTTCCAATTTCTTCCAACTAATCTTGTCGTCACTATGCGCTTATTCAATGATCGATCAGCCGCTTCAGGTTCGCTGCTTAGCAGGATGACCTGATGTTCATTGTCAGTTTGAGGTTTGATTTATTGGAAGGATTATTATCGATCTGACAAGACCTCTTCGGTTGCTTCATTTGATACTAGCCGCACTCCTTCCCTCCTTTATTTTTGCTTCAGGTTTGCCGCTTTCCCTTGTTCAACGCTCAAGCTAAATTTCTGTCCTCTTGTCCCAACGTGGTTGATCTTTATCTTGAGACGACTTGTTCGGGCTCTATTTCAGAGAGTGCTTATCAATCTTTGATGTGTCTTGAGGGAACTGCTGACAAGATTGATCAAAAGCTCATCCTGCACTTGAAAAATAGGATTATGCAGGGTTCTATCTTGGTGACTAGCACTATTGCCTAGTCTTATTGCCTACTTTCTATGATTCCATTTTATACAACCGCTTGTTAGTTGTGCTTTCGCTCAAGTGCTGCGCTCTTTCAAAATAAATGAAATGGTGCAACATATGCCTCATGACAAGGTCCTTTGGATTGATCTGCAGCCGACCTTGCATTGTCTCAATAAGCGTGTTTCTCAATTATTAAGTCGTTCGTTCGCTGTTCAGCGTTGGTCCTTTCAGCATGATCTCGATGAGTCATGCTCTGTAGACACGGTCCACGAGCTGCTTAATCAGACGCTTTTGGCCTCTTCCGAGTCGATGCATTTGATTGGTCACGGCATCAGTGGCACGATCGCCTGTCTTTTTGCAGAAAAGTACCCCGAGCTGGTAAAATCTCTTACACTGCTCTCTGTGGATACTGTTTCAGCCAATCACTGGTCCTCTCATTACCTGGACATGCGGAGTCAATTTCCAGCTTCGAGGAAAGCCATTTTGAGCCACCTATCATCTTTGCTCTTTTCTAATCACGATTCTCGTGCTTTTGATGCTCTTCCCTGTTTACTGGCCAAATGCTTAGACACTGAATTCATTCAAGGTTCCATTGTTAATCATCAAACTATTGACAATTTGCATGTACCTAAAGTTCCTACATTCATATTAAATGGCGAGAATGACTTTGTTGTTGACGCTAATTCACGCCAACGTTGGTCTGAAACGTTAAAATCTGGCGATCGTTATGTCACTATTAAACGTGGGCGCCATTTTTTCCATTTTGATAACTCTCAGCAGGTCGCACAACTAATTACTGCTTTCATGCAAATGGTTCCAGGACAATGGATTGATCGTGAACTTAGTTCTAACGATTTCACCTCTCTCGCTCGGAGTTGACTATGTCTGATATTTTTGAAGCCGATGTCATCATCATTGGTGGTGGTCCAGCAGGTTGCGCTTGTGCGCTTTACACCGCTCGTTCATCATTAAAAACTTATATATTAGATAAAAACCCTGCTGTTGGAGCTCTCGCAATTACTCACAAAATTGCGAATTATCCTGGTGTCCCTACTGATACTTCTGGTGCTGATTTACTAAAAACCATGAGAGATCAGGCAATTAGCTATGGTGCTAATTACCAGCAAGTTCAAGTTTATGGAATTGATATATCTGCTCCTGAAAAAACTGTGTATACCCCCGAAGGTACGTTTAAGGGGAAAACCCTTGTTTTGGCTACTGGTGCTATGGGCCGCACCTCCACACTTCCCGGCGAAGATCAGTATTTAGGACGTGGTGTAAGTTACTGCGCTACTTGTGATGGCGCTTTCTATAAGAATCAACAAGTAGCAGTTTATGGATCTAATCAAGAAGCTATTGATGAGGCTCTTGTTTTAACCAAATTCGCTTCTACTGTTCATTGGATTACCAATAGCAAGCCTAATGCAAATTGCACAGGTTTATCTCAGCTTGAATCTGCATCAAATGTTCAGCGTTGGAAGCGCACTCGACTCACTTCTGTTAACGGTGATGATTCAGGCGTAACCTCCGTTAAGCTTCAAGAATCAGGTTGCGAAGATGATACTCAGCTTGATGTCAACGGTGTTTTCGTTTATTCCTCAGGTAGTTTGCCAATTACCGATTATTTGCATGGGCAGATTCCGTTAACGGAGGAAGGTGGTGTTCAAGTCAACGATGACATGATGACCGGGCTGGAGGGTGTTTGGGCGATTGGAGACATCCGTAACACTCCCTTCAAACAAGCTGTTGTTGCTTGTTCAGATGGCTGTATCGCTGCAATGTCTATTGACAAGTTTCTAAATCAGCGTAAGGAAATCAGAGTTGACTGGGTTCATCGTTAGTTTTAAATTAATTCAGCCTTTGAGAAACAAAAAAAGCGCTCTTGGGCGCTTTTTTATTTTCTTATCTGATCGATGATCAGGCTTCCGAGTTGATCTGCTGCACCCAGTCAGCCAGTCGTTGATCGGTCAGTTCAGACTCATTGTCTTCGTCGATGGGCAGTCCACAGAACTTGCCGTCGATCACACTCTTTGACTCATCAAAGGTATAACCCTCGGGAGATACTTTGCCGATCATCTTTGCGCCAGACTTTTGGAATGCGCTGTACAGCTCTTCCATGGCATCACAGAAATAGTCGCCGTAACCGGAGGAGTCTCCAAGTCCGAGGATGGCAACGGGCTTACCCGCAAAATCTTGACCAGGGATTTCAGTAATCAGATCGTCCCAGGCTGTACCTGAGCGTGCTTCGTCAGCACCTGTATTCCATGTAGGAATACAGCAGACGAGCGCTTCTGCAGAAGCCAATTCGTCAACACCGCTGATGCTGTCAACATCTTTGGCATCAGTCCCCAGGAGTTCCTTCAGACGATCGGATATATCTTCCGTTTTGCCCGTTGATGTTGCAAAGAAAATCGTGAAAGCCATAAGAATTGGATAACTGAATCATCATCCTTGCTTTCGGGCGAGATTGATCCTGCTTTTGACGCGCTGCTTGGTTGTATGTGACACCACTCCCTGTAATTTTGCTACAAGCTTATGACATTTTGTGTTGGGCCTTCTGTTTTCTTGCGTGGCTCCGGTCACATCTGTAACGGCATTTCTCTTGCTGATGTCATTTCGTGATAATCGCTCAGCGCTTGGTCGAATCCAGCCTCTCTGACGCGTGATAGCCACTTTTTGCGCTTGAGTGAATCGGATTCGATGTAGTCAATAAATGCTTCGAGAGTCTGCTCGCCTACCCAGGACATGGCCGCCTTCTTTTCTGGAGGAACCTTATCCTTCGCTGTGTTGATCGGGGGCTGGACTTTTACTTGCCAATGTATCGATTGTCGTCTGTTTGGTACTCGGTTTAGAGGCTTAGGGGGGTGGTTCTCATTTCAGTTCTGATGTCTTCAGCACTCTTTAATCATGATGACATTTTGTAGCTGTAAAGCTACGTCCAATCGGTTCGTTGCTTCTCTTCCCTGAGGCATGGGAAGCCATTCTGCTGCTTGATGAACTGATGCTTGAATGTCTTTTAAATGCTTGTTGAGTTGCGTCTCTGACTTCTTTCTTGTTCGATTTCTTGTGTAGGCTAATTGCTTTTTTTGTCGATCCAGTGTGCGGCTTCGTTTAATGCTTGGAGTCTCTCGTCGATCAGATGCTCAATCCCAAATTGAGCAAGTCTTTTTTTGACCTTTCCGCTTGCTCCGGCCACCAGCACTGTTCGTTGTTGTCTTTGCGCTTCTTTGACCATTCTCTCGATGGCCAGGCTTGCTGTGACCCCTAGATGTGGAACATCGGTGATATCGAGAAGCAGAACTTTGTATTGTTTTACCAGCATCATTCGCTCACTGATCCCTTTCGCTGCACCAAAACTCAGGGGGCCTTGCATTCTGAACAGAATCAGATCGTCCCCGCAGCGCTTCACTAAATCCTGTTCCCGCGTCGAGAGATGCCCCGTTTCAGTATTCATGTTGCCGAGCTGATGGTTTGTCAGCGATTCAATTGTGAGCAGATTGGCCACGAACATTCCAACCAGCACAGCGCCGATCAGATCCCAGAACACTGTCATTAGAAGGACGCCCCACATCACAAGTGCTGTCTTGAGAGACAGCCTGTGAGCGCGAAGCAGGAAGCCCCAGTCGATGATGTCCAGTCCAACTTTGATCAGGATTCCCGCTAGCAGTGCTGTCGGAATCCCTTCGGCAAGTGGGCCGGCTCCTAACAGCAGAACAAGCAACACCACTGAGTGCGTCATGCCGGACAGCGGTGTTCGTCCTCCTGATCGAATGTTGATCACAGTGCGCATCGTTGCGCCCGCACCCGGGAGTCCGCTGAACAATCCTGAGATGCTGTTGGCAATCCCTTGACCCACCAGCTCTCGGTCTGATCGATGGCGGCTCTGACTGATGTTGTCAGCTACCAGTGATGTCAGTAATGAGTCAATAGCCCCTAACACCGCAAGTACCAGGCCCGCTCTGAGCAATAGCGGAAAGTGGTTTGTCCAGTTCGGAGCGCTGAAGCTCAGTCCTCCCTCGGGGATCGAGCCGATGCGAGGCAGGTTTTCTGGAAACAGCCACAGGGCTAGTGGTGTGATCAATAGAAGTCCCAACAATGGCGAGGGAATCACCTTGGTGATCCGCCTTGGAGTGGCGAAAACGATCGCCAGTGTTGCGATGCCAACTGCGACCGCTGCAGGGTTTGGTGTGAAATTAGTGATCACCATCTGTAGTGAAGTCACCACCCTTCCCTGGCTGTTGATCCCCAGCAGAGGGCCAATTTGAAGACACAGGATGATCACGCCGATTCCGGACATGAATCCGGAGACCACCGAGTAGGGAACCAGGGTGATGTATCTCCCCAGGCGAAGTACCCCCATCAGGATCTGCAGCAACCCTCCAAGAACCACAGCCGCCATCACCATGGACAGCATGTCTCCCTGACTCAGTTCACGGCTTGTTCCCACAGCAGCGAGGCTGCTGACCACGCCAGCCACCGTGATGCTCATCGGGCCTGTCGGGCCGCTGACCTGGGCTGGTGTTCCTCCAAACACTGCTGCAAGAAAGCCGGCGATGATGGCCCCGTAGAGGCCGTAAATCGCGCCTCCCGGGCCCAGCGCCGCATTGCCAAAAGCGAGGGCGAGTGGCAGAGCCACGACAGCGGCCGTAACACCCCCTGTGAGATCTCCCCGCCAGTGTCTCCATTGAAAGCCGTTGATCAGGGGCTGCCTCCTCGCGGTCATGGGCTTAGGGGTTCCGGGGCATTCCCGACCAGATCCTTAGATCTTCCAGGGATTGAACGCCTTGCCGTCGCTCGCCGTTGGGCAGGATCCAGGTGGGATAGGCCAGGATTTCCTGTCGTTGGCAGGCAGCCGCTTGGATCGGTAGTTCCTTGGGTTTGCCACATTCCACGTAGGGAAGACGCACTGCTGCGTTGCCGAACAGACGTCCTTGGTACTGACAGGCCGGACAGCGCCATGATCCGTAGTACGTGACCTTGGTTTGGCTCAGAAAGTCGGCAAGAGCGCCGGGGTCGGGTCCTGCTTGGGCTGCGCCGCTGCCCACAAAAACGATGTTGACGCTGCTTAGTGCGCCAAGCAGAAGAGCTTTGAACATGCGCGAAATGTACGCGTGTTCCGACGTACGGGCATCCGGCCCCCTCCATCGGTGCCGAACCCCGGACGGAACTGGGAAACTGAATCCAACCGGAGCTCTTGGAGCTCACCGATCACCATGGCCGGCAGTGGATACCGCGACTACTTCAAGGTGCTCGGGGTAGAGCGCAGTGCTGATGCCGATGCGATTAAGCGGGCTTTTCGCAAGCTGGCCCGTCAATATCACCCTGATGTCAATCCTGGTGACGCAACTGCTGAGGCCAAATTCAAGGAGGTGAGCGAGGCCTATGAGGTGCTCTCCGATCCGGATAAGCGCAGCAGATATGAGCAGTTCGGTCAGTACTGGAATCAGGCCGGAGCCCCTGGTGCTGGATCGGGTGCCGGTGGATTTGATGTTGATTTTGGTCGTTATGGCAATTTCGACGATTTCATCAATGACCTGCTCGGTCGTTTCGGCGGACCTGGAAATGCAGGCTTTGGAGGGCCCCCAGGTGGTTTCGCCGGCGGGGGTTTCCCTGGTGGGGGCTTTCCAGGCGGAGGTTTTGCCGGTGGTGGTGGCTTCCCTCGAGGGGCTTCGAGGGCTCCTTTGAATCTCGATGCCGAAGCCAGTGTGAAAGTGAGTTTTGCTGAAGCCTTCCGCGGTGCTGAGAGAACTCTGTCTGTGAATGATGAGAGGGTCCAAGTCAGGATTCCTGCCGGTGTCAAGACAGGGTCGAGGCTGCGGCTCAAAGGCAAGGGAAATCTGCAGCCGGGGACTGGACGTCGCGGCGATCTTTATCTCAACCTTGAGGTGCAGACGCACCCGGTCTGGCGTCTTGATGGTGATCAGCTGCGTGCTGATTTGCCTGTCTCCGTTGATGAGCTTGCTCTCGGTGGCATGGTGAAGGTCATGACGCCTGACGGTGAGGCTGAGGTGTCGATTCCCGCCGGTACATCTCCTGGCAGAAGTCTTCGTCTGAAAGGGAAAGGCTGGCCCTCAAAGGCAGGTCGTGGAGATCTGCTGCTCAATCTGAGCGTGCAGTGGCCCACCCAATGGTCGGATGAGCAGCGCAATCTGTTGGAACAGCTCAGGGAAGCTCGAACGGACGACCCTCGAAGCGACTGGCTACAGAGCGCTCGTCTCTGAGACTTGGCCGGCGGTTGACGCTTACGATTTTCTGCACTGATCAAGGCTGCTGATGGATCTCACCTACCGCCCGCGTCGCCTACGCCGCTCGCCGGCATTGCGTGCGATGGTCCGTGAAAACAGTCTTTCCCCAGCAGATTTCATCTATCCGTTGTTTGTGCATGAAGGTGCTGGAGTTGAGCCGATTGGCGCCATGCCGGGAGCCAGTCGCTGGAGCCTCGATCAACTCACCGCGGAGGTGAAGCGCGCCTGGAGTCTGGGGATCCGTTGCGTGGTGCTTTTCCCCAAGGTGTCTGAAGGACTCAAAACCGAGGATGGTGCCGAGTGTTTCAACGAAAATGGTCTTATTCCTCGTGCAATCCGCCAGCTGAAGCAGGAGATTCCTGAGATGGCGATCATGACCGATGTCGCCCTGGATCCTTATTCCTGCGATGGCCATGACGGCATCGTGAATGAGCAAGGCGTCGTGCTCAACGATGAAACCATTGAGCAGCTCTGTAAGCAGGCCGTGATGCAGGCTCGTGCCGGTGCCGATCTCATTGGTCCAAGCGACATGATGGACGGTCGTGTCGGTGCCATCCGCGAAGCCCTCGACGATGAAGGCTTTGAGCACGTGGGTGTGATCAGCTACACGGCTAAGTACTCATCCGCTTACTACGGCCCCTTTCGCGAAGCACTTGATTCAGCCCCCCGCACAACGGGCAGCAAGCCGATCCCTAAAAACAAGGACACTTATCAGATGGATCCTGCCAATGCCCGGGAGGCCATCACCGAGGCTCAGCTGGATGAACAGGAAGGGGCCGACATCATGATGGTGAAGCCAGGCCTTGCATATCTCGACATCATTCATCGGCTGCGACTGGAGTCTGAGCTTCCTATCGCCGCCTACAACGTCAGTGGCGAATATTCGATGGTGAAGGCAGCGGCCGAGAAGGGATGGATTGATGAGCGCTCCGTGGTTCTCGAGACGCTGCTCAGCTTCAAAAGGGCTGGAGCGGATCTGATCCTCACTTATCACGCCTGTGATGCTGCTGAATGGCTGAAGCAGGGATGATGTTGTTGATCAGGAGCTGAGATTGGGCGTCTCTGGCCTGGTTTGCCAGAGCACTCGTTCGCCTCTGGGGTCATTCGATCAGTTCTTGGATTGAATTCATAGTCAGGTCACCGCTCAGGGGCCTGCGCCCTACAGAATATGTGGGCTGAATGAGATCGTTCATGTCTGCCGTGCAGCGCCTTGGTCATGTCGCCATCCGCGTGAATGATATGGAACGGGCTGTGAGTTTTTACACCGGCCTCGGCATGAGAATGGTTTGGGAGGCCAATGACTGGTGTTATCTCGAAGCCGGTGATTCCCGCGATGGTTTGGCGCTGCTGGGGCCTAAATACAAGGCTGCAGGTCCCCATTTCGCCTTCCATTTCCGCGATCGTGCAGAGGTGGATGTGGTGCATGACCGTTTGAAGGCTTCAGGTGTCGCGGTGGGTGGGGTCCATGACCATCGTGATGGAACGGCATCGTTTTATCTGCGCGATCCCGAAGGCAACTGGCTGGAGATGCTCTATGAGCCTCCGGGGGGAATCCCCACGAATCAACCTGGAGTCGCTCAGCCCGATTGATGTCCGCTCTTGAGGAAACACTGGAGCTGCTCGAGTGGCCGCGCCTCTGCCAGCATCTCTCCAGCTTCACCAGCACCCTTCAGGGGCGACGCCACTGTTGCCGAGGTTCACTGCCGGAATCTCTTTCAGAAAGCCTCATCCTTCAGGCGAGAACGCAGGAGATGGCAAGCCTGGACGGTCTTTTAGATGGAGGTCTGAGCTTCCAGGGGGTGGGTGATCTCGAGATGATTCTGCTGCGTTGCAGCAAGGGAGGTGTTGCCTCCGGGGAGGAGCTGCTCGCAGTAGCCGACACCCTGGGAGCAGCTCGTCGTCTGCGCCGACAGATCGATGATCCTGAGCTGAGGCCTGTTTGTTCGGCTCTGCTCTCGGATGTGGCCACCCTGCCGGAGCTGGAACAACGCCTCAAGTTCGCCATTGAAGAAGGCGGTCGCGTGGCTGATCGCGCCAGTGCCGCGCTGGAGGGACTGCGTCGGCAATGGCAGGAACTGCGTTCACGCAGACGCGACAAGTTGCAGGATGTGATCAGGCGCTGGTCAGCACACCTTCAGGACAGCGTGATCGCTGAACGGAATGGACGACCTGTGCTGGCTGTGAAGGCGGGAGCCGGTGGACAATGTCCGGGAATGGTTCATGACAGTTCCGCCTCGGGAAGCACCGTGTTTGTGGAGCCCAAGTCGGTGGTCGATCTGGGCAATCGGTTGGCGGATCTCGACGGCAGGATCCGTCAGGAGGAGCAGCGCGTTCTTGCTGAACTCAGTGCTGTTGTTGCAGAACAGGTCGATGGTTTGTTCGCACTGATTGCGGTGCTGTTGCATCTGGATCTGGCTTTGGCCCGAGGTCGTTACGGGCAATGGCTTGGTGCTGTTCCGCCTCAGATTGAGGCCGCAAGCGATGCTCCGTTCACTCTTCAGAATTTGCGTCATCCACTGTTGGTGTGGCAGGAGCGCAGAGAGCAGGGTTCAGCTGTGGTTCCCGTCAGCGTTGATGTCTCAGCGTCTCTGAGGGTGGTTGCAATCACAGGTCCGAACACCGGCGGCAAGACCGTCACGCTGAAGAGTCTTGGGCTCGCCGCACTGATGGCGCGTGCAGGCCTCTGGCTCCCCTGCAGCGGTCGTCCAACCCTGCCTTGGTGCGCCCAGGTTCTTGCTGATATCGGCGATGAGCAATCACTGCAGCAGAGCTTGTCCACTTTCAGTGGCCATGTGAAGCGCATCGGTCGCATCTTGGAGGCCATCGGTTCGGGCCCAGCTCCTGCACTGGTGCTGCTTGATGAAGTGGGAGCGGGGACGGATCCAAGCGAGGGCAGTGCTTTGGCCACTGCTCTCCTGCGCGTGCTTGCAGACCGGGCCAGACTCACAGTGGCCACCACCCACTTCGGTGAGCTCAAGGCTCTCAAATACGACGATTCCCGTTTCGAAAACGCATCGGTCGCTTTCGATAGTGAAACCCTTTCTCCGACGTATCACCTGCTCTGGGGAATTCCCGGTCGAAGCAATGCTCTCGCCATCGCGACGCGGCTCGGTCTTGATGCCGGCGTGATCGATCAAGCTCGCAGCCTTCTCTCACCACGCGGAGATGGAGAGACCAACACTGTGATTCGTGGTCTTGAGGAACAGCGTCAGCGTCAGCAGGCTGCTGCAGAGGACGCGGCTGCGCTTTTGGCGCGCACTGAACTGCTGCATGAAGAGCTGCTGAAGCGATGGGAGACACAGAAGCAACACTCCGCTGAACGTCAGGAACGGGGCAGGCAGCGCCTCGAAACCTCGATTCGCTCAGGGCAGAAGGAAGTGCGTCAGCTGATCCGCCGTCTCCGTGATGATCAGGCTGA
Source organism: Synechococcus sp. AG-679-A04 (assembly GCA_003210775.1). Classification (GTDB taxonomy): domain Bacteria; phylum Cyanobacteriota; class Cyanobacteriia; order PCC-6307; family Cyanobiaceae; genus Synechococcus_C. The sequence goes on along the minus strand of QCUI01000008.1, from coordinate 9,762 downwards.
TGGTGAAACGGCGCGGAAGGCTGGTCAGCGTCTGCGCAAGCTCGAGGATCGTCATCGACCTGAGCAACAGCGACGACAGCATCAGGGTTGGCGCCCTCAGGTGGGTGATCGCATCCGTCTTCTGGCACTTGGCAAAGCTGCTGAGGTGCTGGCTGTTTCCGATGATGGCTTGCAGCTGAACGTGCGATGTGGGGTGATGCGCAGCACCGTTGAGCTCTCGGCGGTGGAGAGTCTTGATGGACGCAAACCTGAACCCCCGGCACCAGTGGTTCAGATCAAGGCGCGCCGAGGTAGTGGCGCTGCTGAGGTGCGCACCTCCCGCAACACGATTGACGTGCGTGGCATGCGTGTACATGAGGCTGAGGCTGCCGTTGAAGACGTTCTGCGAGGTGCCAATGGCCCCGTCTGGGTGATCCATGGCATCGGCACCGGTCGCCTGAAACGTGGCTTGCGTGATTGGTTGGCTTCACTGGCTTACGTGGAGCGGGTGCTGGATGCCGAGCAGGGAGACGGCGGTGCTGGATGCAGTGTCGTTTGGGTGCGCTGAAGCGTGCTTCTGTTCAGTTCAGATCGGGAAGCACTGGTGTTTCGTCGCGCTCTGATGGGGGTATTGGCATGGGAATGGCGTCCCCCTGGTCGTCAAACAGGCGCCATCCACGGGGATCTGCATCGAGATGAATACGACTGCCTGGCATTGCTCTGAGCCCCGGATCCGCTCTCACCTGCACCAGGTGCTCCCCATCGAGCAGCCTGCAGGTGATCAGCTGCTCGTTGCCAAGCATTTCGCTGTGACTGACGTCTGCCTGAAGGTTTCGGTTGGTGGCAGGTGAGACCTTGAGATCTTCTGGACGGATGCCGCCATTGAGCCGACTCCCCTCGAGGCCTGCGAGTGCTGCGGCGAGTGGACCCTCCACACTCAGACGTCGTTCACCCAGCAGGAGTGTCTGGCTGCGACCCACCTGAATGGGCAGAACATTCATGGCTGGGCTACCGATGAACTGGGCCACAAACAGATTTGATGGCCAGCGGTAGAGCTCCATCGGTGTGCCCAGTTGCTGAAGCCGACCCTGGTTGAGTACGGCGATCCGGTGACCCATGGTCATGGCTTCCACCTGATCGTGGGTCACGTACAGGGTGGTGGTCCCCAGCTGACGCTGGAGGTCCACGATGCGAGTGCGGGTGCTACTGCGCAGCTTGGCATCGAGATTGCTCAGCGGTTCGTCCATGAGAAAGACATCTGGCTGACGCGCCATGGCTCGTCCGAGAGCGACCCTTTGTTTCTGACCACCGGACAACTCCTTGGGTCGTCGGTCCAGCAGCTGATCCAATTCGAGGGCGCGGGCCACTTCCAGGACCCGATGTTCCACCTTCCTTTCTCGTTCAGATCGGACTTGAAGCAGGCGGGGCAGCTCCCGTGTGCTGCGATGCAATTGGTCATGGAGTTGCTCCATGGCACTTCGGCGGTGGCTGCGACGCAGTCCGAAGCCCAGGTTGTCGCGAACGCTGAGATGCGGATAGAGCGCGTAGCTCTGGAACACCATCGCCACATTGCGCTTGGCAGGCCTCAGCTTGGTCACGGCCTGCTGCCCCACCAAAATTTCACCAGCGCTGGGTGTCTCAAGGCCTGCCATCAGCCTTAGCAAGGTGCTCTTGCCGCAGCCTGAAGGACCAACCAGAACCAGAAATTCACCATCTTCAATCGACAGTGAGAGGTCACGAATGACCTCGACGGGGCCTTCCCCTCCACGACCTGGATAGCTCTTGCTGAGCGTCTCGAAGCGAACGCCGGCCAAGCTCAATCTCCCTTGCCCCGCGATCCTAGGGTTGGTGGCCGGTCCCGATCGAAGCTTTTCGTGCAGTTCATCGACCAGGCGCGCATCACCGTCCGTGGCGGCCATGGCGGTGACGGCATCGTGGCCTTCCGTCGTGAAAAATATGTCCCAGCCGGTGGTCCCTCAGGCGGTGACGGGGGGCATGGATCCCACGTGATCCTGGAGGCTGACTCGAATCTTCAGACATTGCTGGATTTCAAGTACAAGCGGGTTTTTGCAGGAACTGATGGCCGTCGGGGCGGCCCCAATCGCTGCACCGGCGCCTCCGGCCAGGCTCTGGTGATCCACGTTCCCTGCGGAACGGAGGTGCGACATCTCACCACCGGAATACTGATAGGTGATCTGACCGCGCCTGGAGAGCAGCTCATGGTGGCTTTCGGAGGCCGCGGCGGTCTTGGAAATGCCCACTATCTCAGCAACCGCAATCGTGCGCCCGAGAAGTGCACCGAGGGACGCGATGGAGAGGAGTGGCCTCTTCAGCTTGAATTGAAGCTGCTGGCAGAGGTCGGCATCATCGGTCTGCCCAATGCCGGCAAAAGCACGCTGATCAGCGTTTTGTCTGCAGCCCGTCCCAAAATCGCCGACTATCCCTTCACCACTCTGGTGCCGAATCTGGGTGTGGTGCGCCGTCCGACCGGTGATGGCACGGTCTTCGCCGATATCCCTGGACTGATTGCAGGAGCAGCTCAGGGTGCCGGCCTCGGGCATGATTTTCTCCGCCATATTGAGCGCACCCGCCTGCTGATTCACGTGGTGGACGGAGGATCGGATGATCCACTCGCTGATCTGAAGGTGGTGGAGAAAGAGTTAGAGGCTTATGGCCATGGCCTCGTTGATCGCCAACGCTTGCTGGTCGTCAACAAGCTTGAGCTCCTGGATGAGTCGGGTCGCGACGCATTGGTGTCTTCTCTGGAACAAGTGAGTGGGCGGACGCCACTGTTGATTTCAGCGGTGATGGGTCAAGGGCTGAAAGAGCTTTTGAATCAGGTGTGGATGGAACTTGGCGTCTGAGCCCTTGGGTTTTCCCTTTGTGGCAAACCGTGTTTGTGACGGCGTCAGGACTTGTGCGTTGAGCGCGACATGGTGATAACGGGAGCAATGAGAGAACGTCCGATGACCTTCTTCACCTGTTTCGACTCCCAGGGCCAGTTGATTGCCCGCTGTCAAACGCCCGAGCAAATCGAAGCTCTGCGCCGCCGCGGACGTCCGATTGCCGGTGTGCATGCGATGAAGCCGGAGGAAGCCGTGGTCTGTAGCCTCACGGGCAGCCCTGCCGATTTCAATGAAGAGCAGTGAGCGACTCTGAACTGTTCATTCTGCAAAGCACTTAACCGTGGCAGCTCAATAAAAAAGCGGGGATCACTCCCCGCTTTTTTATTGAGCTGATGTTGTTGATGGCTCAGTCGTCATAGACGCGGCATTCATCAGCTTCCGGGTTGTTTTCGCAATAGAGCTCAATCGGAGTGGGATCGTGGCTATCGCCGGGATGCTCCTTCTTGTAGTCCTGCAAGGACTCAAGCTCCTCGCTGAAGTGGCGGACCTTGGCATCATTGCCCTCTGCCTTGGCAGCTTCGAGCTCGCTCTGGTCCTTCTGGATGTGTTCGTCGATGGATTTCATGGAGTCGTTGGCGTGTCCCAACCAATGTCGACGCACACACCATACGGCTGTTGCGCTGGGCTGCCAGCTGCCGGATATCAGACCTCGTTTCCGTATCAACACTCATGACCTGATCTCATGATCTCGATCTGCGTCGCAGGGCTGACCAGATGGCTCTTCATCGCTCAGCGGATGATGAAGGCCCTTTTTTAGGGAACCAGTTCACTAAGTTCCAGCCAGCGTTCCTCACTGGTTTCGAGCGCTTCCAGCAGCCTGGCCAGATCCTGGCTGAGGGTTGTGAGGTCTCCCTGGCCGCTGGAGATGGCCTGCTCCAGGTCCGCTTTGCGTTGCTCCATCTGAGGCAGTTCACGCTCAATTGCTTCCAGTTCCCGCGATTCCTTGAAACTGCGCCGACGTGGGCCCTGGTTCTGGTTCTTCGTGGCCTTGTCATGGCTGGTTTGAACATTCTTGGAGCGGTTGCGATTGCTCTCAGTCGCAGCATTCTTTTCCTTTTCTCGGCGATGGTCGAGAAAAGCGCTGTAGTTGCCTTCAAAGCGCTGGAGACGTCCTTCCTCGAAGCAGAACAGACGATCCACGGTTCGATCCAGGAAGTAGCGGTCGTGAGAGACCACAACCACGCAGCCGCGGAAGTCTTCGAGCAGGTCTTCCAGAACGCTCAGCGTTTGAACATCGAGATCATTCGTGGGTTCATCCAGCAGCAAGACGTTGGGAGCCTGAATCAGCATCCGACACAGACTCAGCCTGCGACGCTCTCCTCCTGACAACTTGCTGAGCGGGCTGTGCTGCTGAGCGGGGGGAAACAGAAAGCGCTCCAGCAGCTGGGAGGCACTCAGTTGTTCCCCTCCCAGGTCAATCCGAGATGCGGCCTCCTCAACGAATTCGATCACCTTGCGCTCCAGACCACGCCCTTCGCTGAGTGCATCGGTGTGCTGATCGAGATAACCGAGATGAACCGTTTCCCCGAGGCGAAGGCTGCCAGCGGTGGCCTGCCGCCGGCCTGCGATCAGGTCCAGCAGGGTGGATTTGCCGCTGCCATTGGGGCCGATGATGCCAACCCGGTCCTCGGGGCTGAAGCTGTAGGTGAAATCCTTTAGAAGCACCGGGCCGTCGGCCTGGCCATCGGCTGTGACCATGAGTTCTTCCGCTTCGATGGCGAGCTTGCCGATCCGACGGCTGACGCTGCTCATCTCCAGTTGGCTGCGATTGGTTTTCGAGGGTGACGCCCGCATCTCCTCGATTCGCTGAATGCGAGCTTTCTGCTTGGTGCTCCGCGCCTTGGGGCCCTGACGCAGCCAGGCCAGTTCCCTTCGCATCACGCTCTTGAATCGGGCAGCTTCAGCGGCTTCTGAAACCTCCTGATCAGCTTTGCGCTGCAGATAGGCGCTGTAATTCCCATCAATGCTGGAGGCCTGTCCCCTCTCCACTTCCACAATTCGGCGTGTCACACGATCGAGCACATAACGGTCGTGGGTGACGAGCACCACAGCTCCGGGGTATCGATCCAACCAGCTCTGCAGCCATTCCACAGCCGCTGCATCCAGATGGTTTGTCGGTTCATCGAGGAGAAGCACATCAGGGCCGGCAACAAGTGCCGATGCCAGGCCCACTCGCTTGCGATAGCCCCCGGACAAATCCTCTACCGGGCGGTGAAGATCACTGATCCCCAGGCGCTGCAGTACTTCCTGGCACTGCTGCTCAAGTCCCCATGCCCCCTCTTCATCCATGCGTTCGCTCAGAGCGCCGAGTTCCCGCATCAGCACTGTGTCTTCAGGAGACCGGGCCACCGCTTCAGACACCGCGCTGAAACGCAGCAGCAGCTCGCGCTTTTCACCACAGCCGGCCAGCACCTGTTCGAGCACTGTGAGCCCTGGCTTCACCGTGCTGTCCTGACCGACCAGCTCAATTCGCAGACGTGAGGAGCAGCGCCGCTCTCCCCCCCCAAGTGGTTCCTTGCCTGACAGCGCACGCAGCAGGGTTGATTTGCCCGCTCCATTCGGTCCGATCAGCCCAACCCTGTCCCCTTCACGAATGTGCAACGTGAGGTCCTCGAACAGGGTTCGAATTCCGAAATCCTTGGAGGCCTCAATCAGGCTGATCAGACTCACGGGCCTGCGACCTCGCGCTGCGAGTCCAGATAAGCAAACACGCTCTTGTCTCCCACATCGGCTGCTGCCTCCATGCCGAATTTTCGAACGGCCAGCACCACCAGCAGCAACCCCGCAAACAGCACCAGAAACCAGCAGGGGCCATTGCCAATCAGTCCCAATAACCGTCCCAGGAGTGCAACAGGAAGCAGCAGTGTGAGGCCAACGGCCTCCGGTCGCCGGAAGCAGAAGAACTCCTTAAAGCCGATGCCGGTCATGGCGGCAAAGAGTGGGCCCACTGCCAGGATCCAGAGGGGTTGGCGCTGCAGAGTGCTGAGCGCGTTTGAAGGGCCGGCGAGCACCAGTAACGCGGCCCAACCGAGGCAACCCAGGAGCCAGAACAGCTGCAAGCTTCGGTGTAAGGGCTTCAAATAGATGTGGATCCAGTGCAGAGCCAGGCCCATGGCCGAGGCGAGGGGCAGGATCCAGAGCCAGGCCAACTGGCCTCCCAGTTGCCACCATTGCAGGAGCCCGGCGCTCAGTGATACACCGCTGATCAGCAGACAGATCCTGTAACGCTGCACCTCCTCTCTGTCCGTCGACGTGATGGTGAAAGGTCCATACATTCCGTCGAACTGGGGATCGGCGGTCGTCATGGCAGGGGAATGGTGCTGTTCACCAGTGTGCTCAGCTTCGGGCCTTCCGGAACAATTCCACCGGGATTCAGAGGAAAGAGGGCGCCGAAGTAGTCATGGCGCCAGGCTGCGGCGTCGCAGGTGGCGTCTACTCCCGGCAAAGCCATGAACCGTTGTCGCCATTGCCATAGTTCCGGCAGCATCCACAGGGGTCTTGCGCTGCATCCGAACAGAGGGGAGTAGACAGCTTCCCAGCGGATCAGGGTCGGGAACAGGCGCACATCGGCAAGGGTCAGGGTTGCACCGCAAAGCCATGGACCCTCCTGCCTGAGACTCTGTTCCAGCTCCTCGAGAGCATCGCTCATGGCGGCACTTGCCCGGTCATATGCCGATTGGTTCCGAGCGAAGCCGCAGCGGTAAACCCCGTCGTTCACCGCTGGCTGTAGAAGCTGCTGCCAGCTTTCAATCCGTTTCTGCAGGCTGGCAGGAGCCAGGTCGGGAGCTTCAGGTTCTGTAGGCCACTGATTCAGTGCCGAGGTGAGTGGTGTGCTGTCGTTGCCTAGAAGTCGGGGCTTGTGCTGTTCGCTACGGCCAGGGTCCACCAGTACCGGCACCGTCGCCCGCAGACTGGGTTCCGCTCCGCAGCGGCGATACAGCTCCAACAGGCTGGTGCAGTCCAGCCAGCTGGGATCCAGCCGCCATCGTCCCTCCTCGTGGTCAGCTTTGGCGGTGATTACCTCGAGAGTGCTCTCAAGACCTCGCAGCTTCACCATCAGCCAGGTGCGGTGTGCCCATGGACAGCTGCGTCCGATCAGCAGCCGTGGTCGACGGTTTGGGTCCCGCCCCTGCAGATCCTCAGCCTCCGGAACCGAAGTTTGCATCGGAGCACTGTCTGGTCTTTGGTAGTTGCCCTGGTCATCAGCTGGCCCCAGCCCTGTCATCAGGCGTTGCCACTGCCACTGCCAGCCCCTTCTCACACTGCGAACGATCAGCGGAGGAATCGACATCACGGTTCCGTTTCAAGGCATTCTCCTTCAGGCTGTGGATGAGTGCAGCGACCTGATGGCAAGCCCCCGAGTGCTGGTGGTGGCTGGTACCCACGGCAATGAAGTCAATGCCCCCTGGCTCATTGAGCAATGGGCAGTTCACGAGGAGCTGATTGACGCATGTGGATGTGTCGTCCAAACGGTGATGGGTAATCCGGAGGCCCGTGCTGTTGGTCGGCGTTATCTCGATCGCGATCTCAATCGTTCCTTCCGGCCAGACCTCCTGGAGCAGAGCGCGACCCACCCCGAGCGGTGTGATCGTGAAATGCTCAGGGCTCTGGAACTGTTGGGCGAGTTCGGGCCTGAGGGGCAAACACCCTGTGACCTGGTGGTGGACCTGCACAGCACCACAGCGGCGATGGGCAACTGCCTGGTGGTGTATGGCCGCAGGCCAGCTGATCTAGCCCTGGCCGCCCTGGTTCAGTCATCGCTGGGGTTACAGGTTTATCTACATGAAGCGGATGCTGCTCAGCAGGGTTTCCTGGTGGAGCGCTGGCCCTGTGGGCTTGTGATTGAAGTGGGCCCTGTGCCTCAGGGCGTTCGTAGGCATGACATCGTCCAGCAGACGCGGCTGGCGCTTCAGGCGGTGTTTGAGGCCATTGCTGATGTCGTCTCTGGCGCCGCCAGCTATCCCCACCAGCTCGTGCTTCACCGTCACCTCAAAAGCGTTGATCTGCCTCGACAGGCCTCAGGTAAGGTCGCAGCCTTGATTCATCCGCAGCTGCAGGACCGCGATTGGATTCCCCTGCTCTGCGGTGATCCGCTGTTTGTTTCGGCTCAGGGAACAACCATTGCCTATGAGGGGCCTGATGGAGCCATCCCTGTCTTCATCAACGAAGCGGCTTACGCGGAAAAAGCCATTGCCCTCAGCCTCACGAGCCGTGAAGAGTGGCCCCTGTCCCAGGACTGGACAGAGGCCCTTGCCCTGTTGCTGAACAGGACTTAGCGCGGGGAACCGTTGTAGATGATGCTGAGGACACTGCGGCCGTCAGGAGCAACCTGAATCTCGGTTTCCGTGGTGGCATCGCTGCCGTCTTCAGGCCATCCAGGGCTGCCGCCCAGGAAGTTGAAGGTGTAGCCATTTGGAGAGTCATCCACAAGACAATCTCCGCCACCCGAGCTGGTCTTGAACATGCAGGGCTGGGGGCGGTAGACGCTAAGCCCACCGTTTTCGGTTACAGCTGTGTTGCGCGCCAGGTTCAAGGCACGCACCTGCGACGCTGGCACTGGTGCTTGTGCCATGACAGGGGCGCCTGCAAAAGCGCCTGTCCCAGCGATCACAGCCAGGGCGGTTAAGGAAGAGAGATTCATGACCTTTTGGAAGACTCTTCTATCGGAGACAGAGCATCAGCGTCTGTCAACTAATCCGTTGATGTTCTGTTGACCAGGGGATTCAGGGAATCGGACCGTTGTAAGGAACAGCCAGGATTCGCTCTCCGTCTTGTGAGACGAGAACTCTTGTTTCCAGAGTGGGGCTTGGGGGCGATTGGAGTTCCCAGCCTGGTGGACCGCCCCGGAAACTGAACAGAAATCCCTGGTTTGATTTGGAGATCAGGCATGAGCTTGCCCCTGTCTCATACATGCAGGCTGCAGCGCGGTATGTTGCGAGCCCTCCGTTCAGGGACTCCGCTCTCATCCTTGCGAGGTTCGCTGCCTTTGGCTGTGCGAGCGGCAGGGAGGGGGCCGCTTCCACGGCCCCAATTCCTCCAAGAGAGAGCGCAAGCCCGGTGACCGCTGTTAGTAGTCGGTTCATGGGTTTCCTGAACGGGCTAACAGCCTGATGACCATGGTCGGTGAATGGTGTGTCTCGAGGCTGGGAAGAGATGTCTTGCTGTGACTTTTGATCACTGCTGCAGAGATGATCATCCACAGGCCCAGGTGCCCTGCTCGAGCGTGCAGGGCAGGCTGCTGACTTTGCCGTTTTCCCAGTAGATCCTCAGTCGGTCGTCGGCGGTGCCGCTGCGGAATGTGATTGATTTGATCGGTCCTGGTGGGACACGCTCTCCGCTGTCATCACTGCTTGGCATTTGCTTGCTGACCCGTCGTTCAAGCTGGTCAACCCGGGTGTTCAGCGCCTTGATTTGTGCGTCAAGACTGATGTCTGTTGACGTCTGAGTTTCGGCCCGTTTCTGACAGGCACTGATCAGTGCCGCTGTCATGACTGCGGTGAGAGCGATGGCCAGCGATCGAACGGCGGGGGCTGAAGACTGATGCATGGCCGCGGCGTTTGTGGATTAATTCAGTGTGGGTGTTCAGCCCGTTTCGACGAGTCGTTCACTCCAGTAGACAACCGCACCCTGGGCTTCCAGTTCGTGACGCCTGTGGCGCGCAGCCTTGGTGGGGACGGTTTCTTCAAGACGCTGCCCTGAGATCAACCAACGAATCAGGACCACAAGCGTCTTCCGAGACACAACTTGAGAACCTTAAGCGATCCTTTAGGAATTGCTCTCTTGAGCGGGTCGCTCCTGAGCGAGGTCTCAATGGTTCTTCACGACGGCTTCATAAAGCTGGCGACATCTTGCGCAATGTTGCGTTACAATCAATGGC
>QCUI01000007.1 GCA_003210775.1 Synechococcus sp. AG-679-A04 | reverse complement strand
TCTGTAGGGGATTTAATGGGTGCTTGTGATGACTGGAAGAAAGCGTCATCACTTGGGGATAAGGATGCTGCTGTGAATATGCAATGGCAGTGCCTCTAAACAGTTAGATAAAATAGAAATAGATGATTTTAGGACTTCGTATTTGTGTTTTGTTGCCTAGCAATGCCTACAAGGTATTGGTTGCTGAAATTGCTTTGGCGGTTGGATTCCTTGCTAATGCAGTTTGCTTGGCGTCTTGGTAGTCCCTTGCTTCAACTACTTCGTCAAAGACCTTGCCTGCAACGTAGAGAGTGACTTTGACCCTCATGCCGCTGCCTCCAATCGTTTGAGCATTTGAGAGACCAGTGGTGGATAGAAGACCCCGCCTTTGCTGGTCCTTGCTCCACTCGCGTTTAAGACCCCACAGATGGTCCGTAGAGAAGCGCCTGACTGTCGTAGCGGGACTATCACCCCTTCCACCTTCTGGGCGTCTTCCAGTGCCTTCTGCTTCTTTGCTTTCGCCAAGGCGTCTATGTGGTGGACGGGTGCTTCAAGACGGATTCCTCTTGCCTTCGCTCCTTGAAGGGCAGCAGTTGTCCTCTGGGAGATAAACGCTCTTTCTTGCTCCGCCAGTGCTGCATAGATGTGCAGTTGAAACCTGTCTGCATAAGGCATCTGGGCAACTTTGAAGTCCAGACCCTTCTCCTCCATGAGTGCAGCAAGGAAGGAGACCCGACGTGAAAGGCGGTCAAGTTTGGCGACCACCAGCACTGCTCCTGTCTTCTTCGCCAGAGCAATGGCGGCATTCAGTTGAGGACGGTCGTTGTCTGACCCTGTGTGGGTCTCTACGAAGTCCCCGACCACCTCATATGGGGATTCTGCGTAGTTGTCCAAGAAGAGTTGGATGTCCCGTGCTTGTGCTTCCAACCCAAGACCGCTCTTCCCTTGCTCTGTGCTGCTGACCCTTCGGTAGGTGAAGTATTTCCTCATTTGACCCTCCGTTTTCAATCGAAACGACCGTTTGACTGAAAACAGAATACGACTTCTCTACGCGTAGAAGTAGTATCCAGATGAGCAAGTGTCCTCTTCCCGCACTCGGGAATGTCTTTTCCATGCCGCGTCCACGCCATTGAGTTGGGTGGTTGTGGATGTTTCGCGCGTTGCTCCTGCCCAAGCAAAGAAGAAGTCGCTTGCTCTGCGCCGCCCCTAACGCTGCGCAGGGGTAGAGAGTGCGGAAGAGGAATAGTTTCTCCGCACCTTGTCGCGACTCTTGCGTAAGGTCTTCTTCACTGTCCCAAATACGCTGTGCTGGAAGCGAAGTGACGGGATGACTGATGCGTAGAGAAGTGGTTTAAGTGCCCTGAAAAAGGGTTGGTCAGGTTGGTTTCACTACCCCGTAACTACCCCGTGGGTGGTTGGTAACCTCAAACCCTTGTCCCACAGGGAAGGTTGAAGTGGTGTTTAACCGAGTGGGAATAGTGCAAGCGACGAGATCACGAACTTGTTGGCGAATCGGAACTGGTTGTTTGAACTGGTGGCCAAACTTTTTCTCACGCAGGGGAAAGCATTGGCTCATTTCTGATTGAGATGGTTCGTTGATTTGACACTTTTGAAGTTTGGGCTGGGATTCGAGTGTCAACGAGTCTCTGCAGGGGGCTGGTAGGCCGCTCCCGGCACCGATAACCTTGGCCCCCGGCTTCAATGATGTGACCGCTGCCCAACAGCAGGACCAGCAACTGCAGCGACGTCTCCAGCAGGACAGTATCCAGCTTGCTGGCAAGACCATCTACATCAATCCTTTTCTCTACTGGCGACGCTTCGACAGCAACACGGATCGCTGGCTGCGAGAGCCCGGACAGCTCAATGAGGATCAGATCCAGCAGAACCGCGGCCGTTTCTATCCAGAGCTGGAGTGGGCTCTGCTGGAGCCCACTGATCAGGAGATCAAGGATGGTGCTGTGGAGATGTTCCTGAAAAGCCTGGAACTGATCGGGACGTTTCATCCCGACCTCACGTCGGGCCAGCTGCTTGAGGTCGAGCGCAAGATGGCGATCACCAAAAAGCGTTCCTTCGAACGTTGGGTAGAAAAGTCGTATCGAAGGCGGACTCGGCTTCAAACCCGGGAGAAGCGGCGGTTTGCTCGTGATCGCTTCTTGCGCGGTTGGTCCGAGTGGATTGCACTGGACACAACGCAGCATGCATTGGTGCCGATCGTGGCGCTTGTTGTGCTGTCGGGTGTGGTCGGCTGGTCATTGGGATCATCCCGTTCAGCCTGTCCGACACTTGTTCTGCCTTCGGAGCAGACTGGACTTCGTTGAATCATTAGGCCCGCCTCTATGGCCGACAGCCAACCACTCGATTCACTGCGCCTGGCGCTGATGCAGGAGGTTTTACCGATGGGTCTGGCGTTTGTTGATCGCGTCCGCACCGATGGTCCTGCCAAGGCGGTGCAGTCCGTCGCCAGCGGGGATGATCCGCTTGGCGATCTGCGAGAGCAGGGTGAAGCAGCGGCAAGGGAGGTTCGTGAACGCTTGGATCAGATCAGTCCCGGGCTGGGAAATCCCGTGATGTCTGTGCAGGTCGAGGTGGATGAGCCTGTGGAGGCTCTGGACAGGCTGGATTCGGATCACGGTGACTCGTCGCAGTTGCAGGACGTGCTGGCACGGATTGATGGGCGTCTGCAGCGGTTGGATGCGCTGATGAACAAGGTGAGTTGACTGGGATGGCGGGTTCTGGTTCCTCGCAACGCGATGGTCAGCGTCAGAGCGGTTTGCGTCAGCAGCCATTGGTGCTTCTGGGGCTCGTGCTGCTGGTCAGTGCGGCGATGGTCTCCCGCCTGGTTTGGCTTCAGGTGCTGGAAGGGTCCCGCTACCGCGAACTGGCTGATGAGAATCGCATTCGTCTCGTCCCTCGTTCACCGACAAGAGGACGGCTGCTGGATCGCAAAGGGCGGGTGTTGGCCTCCAGCAAATTGACCTACTCCCTTTATGTCGAGCCTCGTTTGGTCGACTCAGCAAGCTGGCCCGACCTGCGCGATCGTCTGGCCCGCTTGCTGAGTCTTGATGCGGCGGTGCTGGATCAGCGCCGTGGCAGCGGTCAGGCACGGGACGGTTACCGCATCAATCTGGCCACTGATCTGAAGCCGGAGCAGGTTCTGCGTTTTCGTGAGCAGTCGCAGGGATTGAAGGGGGCCCAGGTTGATGTGGACATCCTGCGCTTCTATCCCCACGGAACCCTGGCGGCCCATGCCTTGGGTTACACCCAGCCAATCACGGAGGAGGAATACAAGACCCTTGCTGAAAAGGGATACAAAATCCGAGATCGTATCGGGCGCATCGGTGTCGAGGCCGCCTATGAAACCCATCTTCGCGGCGCCTGGGGTGGGCAGATGCTGGAGGTGAATGCCATGGGCGAGGTGCAGCGTCACCTCGGGGATCGGCCTTCTGTTGCAGGAAAGGATCTCAAGCTCACTCTTGATTTGGATCTGCAGAAGGCTGCGGAGCAGGCTCTGGCTGACAAGCCTGGTGGCGCGATCGTTGCGATGGATCCCCGTAATGGCGCCCTTCTTGCTCTGGCCAGCAAGCCCACGTTCGATCCCAATTTCTTCTCCAAGCTCGTCACCACCCAGAAGGAGTACGACGCACTGTTTTCCAATCCGAAAAAGCCATTGCTCAGCCGGTCCATGAATGCCTATGACCCTGGCAGCACCTGGAAGGCCGTCACGGCGATGGCTGGCATGGAGTCCGGAAAGTTTCCTGCCGATACGCAACTCAACACCACCGCCTGCATCACTTACGGAGGTCATTGCTTCCCTGATCACAACGGTGCAGGCTTCGGCCGTATCGGCTATGCCGATGCGCTGCGTTTTTCCAGCAACACCTTCTTCTACCAAGTGGGTGTTGGCTCGGGATCGCTTGCGTTGAAGAAAGCGGCGGATGCGCTCGGCTTTCAGCAGAAGACCGGAATCGAGATCGGCTGGGAGGAAAGTGTGGGCCTGGTGGGTGACGAAGACTGGGCAGCGGCGGGTCGTGGCTGGGCCGACCCCGGAACGACCCCTTGGATTCCGGAAGATATGGCCAGTGCCTCCATCGGGCAGTCGGTGGTGCAGATCACTCCCCTTCAGTTGGCCAGGGCCTATTCGGTGTTCGCTAACGGAGGTTGGCTGGTCACGCCTCATCTCGCTGATCAGGGTCTGGACTGGACGGACCCTGCCCGTCGCACCAAGGTCGACATCAAACCATCCACGCTCAACAAGATTCGCGAGGGTCTGCGCAAGGTGGTGTCGGATGGCACCGGTTACGGATTGAACGGTCCTGGGATTCCAGCGGCTGGAGGCAAAACGGGCACGGCTGAAGACAGCACCGGCGGACCGGACCATGCCTGGTTCGCCACGTATGCCCCCTATCCCGAGGGAAAAATCGTGATCGTGGCCTTTGCCCAAAACACCCCTGGTGGAGGCTCAGTTCATGCTCTGCCGATGGCCAAAAAGGTGATGGAGGTGTGGAACCGTCAGCGCGGCAAGCAATGATTCAGGCGGCAGTGCTCAGTTGCTGCTTCTGGAGAACTTTGCGGTAGTAACCGCGCAGCTGTTCAGTCGCGCCTGCCCAGCCCCAGCGTTCCGCTTCGTCCCTGGCGGCTCTGCGCAGTGACTGGCGTTCGATGTCATTGCCGAGCAGGCGACGCGTGGCTGTGATCAGGCTGGCAGCACCTCCATCGTTGCCGTCGGGTTCATACAAACAGCCATTGACGCCGTCGGTGATGATGTCGGGAATGCCGCCGCGGTTGGCTCCAACCACCGGGCAACCGGCTGCCATCGCTTCCAGCAGCACCAGTCCGAGAGTTTCCGTGCTGGAGGGGAAGAGGAAGGCATCACCGCTTGCATAGGCGCTTGCCAGCTCTTCACCGGCTAGATAGCCCACAAATGTGGTGGCCGTTCCTTCGAAATGCTTTTCCAGCTGCTGGCGGTGGGGGCCGTCGCCGACTAGTGCCAGACGAGCATCGGGAAGGGCTTCAAGCACAGGTTTGATCCGCTCGATCTGCTTCTCGGCGGAGAGCCGGCCCACGTAGAGCAGCAGAGCACCGCGGTCGTCTTGGTCGCCCATCAGGCGTTGACGCATTGCATTGCTGCGCAGCTCAGGACGGAACAGCTCGGTGTCCACCCCTCGCTGCCAGAGATCCGTGTGCTGAATGCCCTTCTCACTCAGCTCCTGAACCATGGCGGTGGAGGTGCAAAGATTCAAAAGAGCCTGGTTATGAGCGGCTTTTAAGAGTTCCCACAGCAGTGGCTCGAGCATGCCCATTCCGTAGTGCTCGAGGTACTTGGGCAGATGGGTGTGATAGCTGGCAACCAGTGGGATTGATTTGGTCTTGGCGAGCCAGATGCCCCCGAGCCCCAACACCGCGGGATTCACAACGTGAATGAGGTCCGGCTGGAAGTTGTCGATGGCTTCGGATACGGCCGGACGCGGTAGAGCCAGCTTCAGCTCTGGATAGAGCGGCAGAGGCATCGCGGGCACACCGATCAGGCGGGCTCCCATGTACTCCTTAGGACAGCCTTCTGGGCAGAACACCATCACCTCATCACCGGCGTCCACCAGATGCTTCACCGTTTTGGTGAGGCGGGTGACGATGCCGTCGACCTTGGGCAGGAAGGTTTCGGTGAAGAAGGCAATTTTCAAGGGAAGGGCCTGATCAGGAGGCGGAGCCGATGGCTTGTGCCTGGGTTTTAGTCCAGGCAGAGGTACAGAGGATGCGGTTGCGATCGCAGCGGTCGGCGTAACGGGTGGCGATTTCCACCACTTCCTTCAACAGACCGTCATCGAGTGTGGTGGGGTTGAGCCCCAGCTCAATGAAACAACGGTTGTCCACGATCAGATCGTTTTCAACGGCTTCGTTGCGGGGGTTTGGCAGGTTGTTCACCTTGGCCCCAGTGATGGCTGCAACTTTCTTGGCCAGTTCACCCACCTGATGGCTTTCGGTCATCTGGTTAAAGATCTTGACCCGTTCGCCTTGTTCTGGGGGATTGTCCAGGGCCAACTGGACGCAACGCACGGAGTCGCGGATGTGAATGAAGGCGCGGGTCTGGCCTCCTGTGCCATGCACGGTGAGTGGATAGCCAATGGCCGCCTGCATCAGGAAGCGATTCAGCACCGTTCCATAGTCGCCGTCGTAATCAAAGCGATTGGTCAGCCGTGGGTCGCGATCCGTCGCCTCAGTGTTCGTGCCCCAGACGATGCCCTGATGAAGGTCTGTAATGCGGACCTTGTCGTTCTTGTTGTAGTAAAGGAAGAGCAGCTGATCCAGCGTCTTGGTCATGTGATAGACGCTGCCAGGGCTTGCTGGGTGGAGGATCTCTTCTTCGAAGCGACTGCCATCGGGCTGGGGGACCTCCACTTTCAGGTAGCCCTCAGGGATCGTGGCGCCTCTGTGGGAGCCGTACCCGTAGACGCCCATGGTGCCCAGATGGACCACATGAATGTCCTGGCCGGATTCCACGATGGCGGCCAGAAGGTTGTGGGTGCCGTTGACGTTGTTGTCGACGGTGTAGCGCTTGGTCGCGCTGCTTTTCATCGAATAGGGAGCTGCGCGCTGCTCGGCGAAGTGCACCACCGCTTCAGGCTTTTCCTGGTTGAGCAGATCCACTAGGCGCTCGTAATCGTGAGCGATATCCATGTGCACGAAGCTCATGGGCTTGCCGCCTGTCTCTTCCCAGGCTTTCAGGCGATCACCGATGTTTGCGATCGGTGTGAGCGATTCAACCTCCAGGTCGATGTCGATCTTGCGGCGGCTCAGGTTGTCCACGATCACAACATCGTGGCCCTGATCCGCCAGATTCACGGCGCAGGGCCAGCCGCAGAAGCCGTCACCACCGAGAACAAGAACTTTCAACCCAAACTCCTGCTGAAGCGTGCGAGCCGCCAATGAGGTGCAAGCTACTACAGGGTTTTCAGCTGATCGCCACGGTCAGGGCCATCAGTGCCACCACCAGCACTGAGCCGCTGATAATCAAGGCTCTGGAGGCACTGCTGCGGCTGGTGTCCTTGGCCATGACCTCCATTCGGGGCTCCTTAGCGAAGGCATTCAGACGTCCACCGTCTTCGGTTGTGACCTGCATGGGTCCGTTGTGACTGGTCGGACCTTATGAGTGCAATTGCTTAACGACCTCCTTTATGTCGTTTGCTTCATGTCACTTCACCAGTCTTTACCTGACCAGTCCTGTGGTCGGAGAGCTGGCGCTGGCTTGTTCGCGTTTGGGCAGTCGCCCAGAAAGGTAAGCAGTGCGGCCCGCTTGAACAGCCAGACCCATCGCTTCAGCCATCGCCGCAGGGTCACCTGCCAGGGCGATGGCGCTGTTCACTAAAACGGCATCGGCGCCCATTTCCAGGGCGGCGGCGGCTTCACTGGGTACTCCGATTCCAGCATCCACCACGACTGGAACACCGGCGTTCTCGATGATCAGCGCGATGTTTGAAGCGTTGCGCAGCCCCTGTCCCGACCCGATCGGCGAACCAAGAGGCATCACTGTTGCGCAGCCCACCTCCTCAAGTCGTTGGGCGAGCAACGGATCGGCATTGATGTAGGGCAGCACCGTGAATCCCTCCTTCACAAGCTGTTCAGCAGCCTCAAGAGTTCCAAAAGGGTCAGGCAAAAGGTGACGGCTGTCGGGAATCACCTCCAGCTTGACGAACGTGTTGTCTTCCTGGCCTGCCAGTTTGGCCAGCTCGCGGCCCAGCCTGGCCACACGCACCGCTTCTTCGGCATTGGCACAGCCTGCAGTGTTGGGCAGCATCCAGATGCGTTTCCAGTCGATCGCTTCCATGAGTCCGGCATGTCCAGCTGCCACGGTTTGAACCCGCCTGACGGCCACGGTCACCATGTCGCAATCGGAGCGAACGAGGCTTTGCTGCATCGCTTCCAGATTCGGATATTTGCCCGTGCCGGTCAACAGCCTGCTGTTGAACTGCCGACCACCGATCAGAAGTGGGTCAGTGCTGGACGGTGTCGAAGCCATTAGAGGAGCTGCGGACTGGTGGGGAACCGGATCGGAAGTCGAACAGGCCACGGTTGAGGGACCTACCCTGCGGTCATCATCCGTTCTCGTCATGCCCATCACTATGGACATGAACGCGCCGATCGAGATCCCGGCGACGTTCGAACCGTCCTTACCTCTGGATGCTTCTGCATTGCAGGTGCCATTTGAGCTTGAAGGTTCGGTTCAGCGTTTTGATCCGATCGCCAGGGCCGCCAATATCGCAATGTCGATGCCGAGAGAGTGGTGCGGCAGTTATATGTCGTTCTCAAGCGGCAACAGCGTTGATGTGAAACTCACATTTGCGAGTGTTCAGCCCATCGGCCAGATGGTTGATCTGAGAGGGAACATGCAGATTGGCGAGATCAGTACGCCGGTGCAGGGCAATCTCAATGCCTCATCTGACCAGGTGGATCTCTTGCCGCTTGCTAGTCAGCTCACGGACGACCTCGAGCCGGGTGGCAGTTACCTCGCTCTTCAAGGGATGACGCTTTCGAGTTGGCAGGCTCCACGAATCACCAATCGCGGTGGCAGCCTCAGTCTGGCTCCAAGCTGCCCTAGTTCAGAAGCCCCTGCTGTCAGGGCTCTCTGGTGAGTTCTGCTTCGATTCGATGAATGAACTGGTCTTTCGACCTCCTGATGCTCGCTCCAAACGTTTGAGTCTGTTTTTTGCCGTTTTGTTCGACGGCTCAAGAGCCAGCACTTTGCGGTAGAGGTCTGCGGCCTCTTCCCTGTTGAGCAGTCGCTCCTGAGCAAAGGCCAGATTGTTGAGAGCCACTGGATAGTCCTGCTTCGCTTGCAGGGCGAATTTGTAGTGACGTACAGCTCCAGAAAAATCTTTCTGAGCAGCTAGAGAAAATCCCAGCGCGTTCTGGATCAGAGCCCGAGCTTCCTGAGGCTCATTGTTCAGGCGTTTCACGGCCTGACGCAATGTTGCTGTGGCCTTGGGGTAAAGACGTTTACGTAATTGGACGCTGGCGAGCTCATACAGATCACCAGCATCTTTGGAGGATCCAGCTTCAGACTTCTCAAGACGGATGAGCTCTGATTCATCACGACGAACACGCAGAAGCTGCCGACCTGCAATGAAGGCCGCTATGGCAAGCAAGCCGATCAGTCCAAGCAGGTAGGTCTGCGGCAGGAATGAATTCATGAAGGCTGGTTGAGCTCCCGTGAAGGGACGCTATTCAACCCTGAGTTGCGTTCACAACACTGGCGAAGCTGGATGGGTCCACCACAGCCATTTGTGCCAGCATTTTGCGGTTGAGGCGCACATCAGCCTTCTTGAGACCACCGATCAAACGGCTGTAGCTCACCCCGTTCAAGCGAGCCGCGGCGTTGATTCTGGCAATCCACAGACGGCGGAAATCGCGCTTGCGCCGGCGTCGGTCGCGGTAGGCATTACACAGAGCCTTCATCACTCGCTGATTGGCGGTGCGGAAGAGGGTTCCGTTGCTGCCTTGGAAGCCGCGAGCCAGGCGGAGAATTTTGTTGCGACGCTTACGCGCCACGTTGCCTCTTTTAACGCGTGCCATGGGTCTTGAAAAAGGGAATTAAGGACGATGTGATCAGATCCGTCACTGCTCGGAAAGCAAGCTGCGACTTAGGCGTAGGGCATCATCAGGGCCACACGCTCTTCGTCGGTGCGATCAACGACAGCTTTTGTTTTCAGGTGCCGCTTCAATTTTGGACTTTTGTGATCCAGCAGGTGATTGTGGAACGCGCGACGACGCAGGAATTTGCCGGTGCCTGTTGCTTTGAACCGCTTGGCGGCTGCTTTGCGGGTCTTGAGCTTGGGCATTTCTCTGGCGGCGCGTGGCACAAGCGACAAACATAGAACCTCAACCTCACTTCAGCCAAACCCTTTGTCCAGGTTCATGCTCAGATCAACTGTCGAGCTCGCTGCGATGCCCCGTTCCGCTCCAGTTGCAGTGTTCAGGATTCTTCCCTGGATCTGGCTTCCAGTCATGACGGCCTTGGGTTGTCAGGCACGGGTCATCGATCCGCCCTCGCCCCAGTCTCAGGCTGAGGCTGGGGCGGTTCCGACGCATCGAAGCGTGCCATTGCCGCCCTCGGCCAGGAATTCCGTTCTCTGGGTGTCACTTGACGATCATCTCGGTGCAGGAACTCGGTCCGATCGATCAGCTGCTCCATTGACATTGACCAGCGCAGGAGCTGCTCCTCTGCAACTGCGGGATCGTGCCGGCAAGCTTGTGTTTTCGGCTGACCGGCTACACTTCAGCTGGCGACGGGTTGCTCTTCCGGAAGCTCTCGATGTGGCCCGACGGGTTGCGGGACCCTTCGCGAGTTTCGAGTCTGCCGATCAAGTCGCTCAGCGATGGCGTGCTCAGGGAGTGAAGGCGCAAGTCGCCCATCCCGGTGAATGGGAGGTTTGGGCCCCAGCTGATGCGCTTGATCTTTCCGGGGTGCCTTTGCGTGATGTCAGTGAGCGCATCAGCAGTGTTGTGATGCCTGTGCTAGAGGGCCCCTCGGGTGGTCACACCCTGCAGGGGCCGCTGCAGGTGCAGGCTTCCGATGGCATGCGTTGGAACGGCGGTGTTCTGCGCGGACCGTTTCGTCTTCAGGCGGATGCCTATGGCACCTGGACGTTGCTGGAGAAGCTTCCGCTGGAGCGTTATCTCGAGGGAGTGGTGCCCCATGAGATTGGAGCGGGATCCCCAGCGGCGGCTTTGCAGGCCCAGGCCGTGCTGGCACGCACCTGGGCTTTGGCCAACAGCCATCGCTTTGCTTTGGATGGATATCACCTCTGCAGTGACACCCAATGCCAGGTGTACAGCGATCCACGACTGGCTAGCCCATCCGTGCGGCAGGCGATCCGTGCCACGTCAGGAGAGGTTTTGTTGTGGAATAGCCAACCGATTCATGCCGTTTATCACGCGACCAATGGCGGAGTCAGTGCGCACGCTGAGGAGGCCTGGGACATGGATCCACTTCCCTATGTGAGGGTGCAGGCGGATGGTGTTGCCGCCTGGGGTCAGTCGATCTCTGTACCTCTGCGCAGTGATATGGATGTGCAGTCTCTGCTGAACAACGGGGGTGGTGCCTATGGAGCAGGTCATCCCCGTTTTCGCTGGAGTCGTGTTTACACCGCAGGACAGTTGGGCCAGGCACTTGCCGCTGCCGGTCAAGGGGATGCTGCCCCGACATCGATGAGTGTGCTGAAGCGTGGACCCAGCGGACGGGTCCTCGCCCTTGAGATTGACCGGGATCGTGGAGCGGCACCTGTGGTGTTGAAGCTGGATGCCATCCGGCGCACCCTTCGCCGATTGCCCAGCACGTTGTTTTTTGTTGAAGCTGAAGGTTCAGGCGCCTGGCGCTTCCAAGGCGGAGGGTTTGGCCATGGAGTGGGGTTGTCCCAGGCCGGTGCGATCGATCTGGCCGATCGCGGTTGGAGTGCTCAGCGGATCCTTCAGCACTATTACCCCGGAACCCAGTTGGGGCCATTCACAGTGCCTGCCGAGTCCGCTCCTGCTGAGGCCCCCTAAAGTCCGTATGTTTCGACGTGGTGGGAGGGCTGTGGCCGCAGGGACTGGAGATCACCGACGCGGCAAGACGGTCTTCTTCCTGGCGGCCTGTGGCTGGGCCGGCGCAGCGCCCCATTGGCTAGACCCATCCAGGAGCCTGATCCCCGCCTTCACGCTGGCGATGCTGCTCGGGGGATACGCCCTGCGCACCTTGATGCGAGGTCATGATCAGCAGACCACGCAGAACAACAGCAGCGACCTGGATGATTCCCTGTCCTCGTCAACAGAGTTGTTCCCCACAGTGGATGTGGTCGTTGCTGCCCGTGATGAGGAAGCGGTGGTCACTCGCCTGGTGGAGCGCCTCAGCGCGTTGCGCTACCCCGATGGTCGTCTGAGCTTGTGTGTGGTGGATGACGGCAGCGAAGACCGCACTCCCGACCGTCTCGCAGAGCTTCAGGTCCGTTTCCCTGCCTTACGGGTGATCAGCCGGCCTCGTAACGCCGGCGGAGGAAAGTCGGGTGCTCTTAACGCCGCTTTGGCTCAGACACAGGGTGAATGGCTGCTGATTCTTGATGCGGATGCCCAGTTGAGTTCGGATCAGCTGGAACGGTTGATTCCCTTCGCAACCAGCGGTGATTGGTCAGCTGTTCAGATGCGCAAAGCGGTCACGAATGCCAGCAGCAATTGGTTGACCCGTGCTCAGGCCATGGAGATGGCCTTTGATGCCCAGCTTCAGGGTGGACGGCTTGCCAGTGGTGGAGTGGCCGAACTGCGTGGCAATGGTGAGCTGTTGCGCAGGGATCTGCTGGAGGCCTGCGGTGGTTTCAACGAGGACACCGTCACCGACGATCTGGATCTGAGTTTTCGCTTGATGCTGCAGGGAGCTCGGATTGGCATCCTTTGGGATCCACCCGTGCAGGAAGAGGCTGTTGAGTCGCTTCAGGCACTCTGGAAGCAGCGTCAACGTTGGGCCGAGGGAGGCCTGCAACGCTTTCTCGACTACTGGCCTGGATTGATTTCTTCACGTCTGACCCCTGCCCAGCGCAGGGATGTGGCCTGTTTCTTTCTGCTTCAGTACGCCCTTCCCGTGGTCTCCTGGGCGGATCTGCTCACGAGTGTGATCAGCCGCACCACGCCGGCTTACTGGCCGTTGTCGATCGTGGCCTTCAGCGTCTCCGGGGTTGCCTACTGGCGAGGCTGTCGACGCCCCAGCGAAGGACCCGAATTGCCCTCTCCCGGTCTGTTCAATCTTCTGCTTGGCATCGCCTATCTCAGTCACTGGTTCCTCGTGATCCCCTGGGTCAGCCTGCGCATGGCGTTTCTTCCCAAACGACTGGTCTGGGCCAAGACTGCTCACAGCGGCCAGGAGGAGACGCTTCAGGCTTCAGAACCTGGGATCTAGTTGTTGAGGTCCACGTCCAGAACCTGGCCGTTGAAGAAGTCAGCGAAGCGCTTCACTTTTTCATCCATGGCTGAAGGTTCAGGGCGGACTGGTGGGGCTGTGGTTGGTTGAGCTGAAACGGAAGCAGTTCCTGTCTGAACGGCTGCTGCCTGGCTGGTGGCAATCGAGGGAGCTGCAGTGGCCGGCGGCGGCTGGGCAGAAGCCGTTGCTGATGTGGGTGCTGGAGATGCTGCATTGTTCGGAACCACAGCGTCCAACTGAGGGGGTGAAGGCAGCTGAACGCTGTTACTGGGAGCTGGCGCCGGTGGGGGCGCGGGCGGGTTCGGCATTGCTGCCATCGGTGCTGCGCCTCCATGGTTTTCGAGCACCAGCTGACGGTTGCCTCCCATGGCAGTTGCAATCGCTTTTTCCAGCAGGGTTGCGCGGCTTTGCACCATGCCCATCCAGTTCCCTGATACCTGCACGACGGCGCGGTGGTTGTCGATCCGCACCAGCCGGGCCTGCTGCGAGAGCAGCATTCGTGTGGAGGGAAGCTCCAGACTGGCCAGGATTTGTTGCCAAAGCTCTCCGAGGTCTTCGCTTGGGGCGGGAGTGGTGGCAGCTTCTTTTGCTTGGGGCTCGGTTGCTGAAGCTGCCTGTGAAGCTGGCGTGTGGCTAATGGATGTGTCGGGAAGACTCACCGCTGGCACATCTGGCTCAGCATCGGCTGTTGAAGCAACAGCTGGTACCGGGGCAGGGGCTGGTGTTGGAACAACGGCAGAAGCTACAGAAGCTGCAGAGCTCAATCGAGCTGGTGCCGGTGAGGAGGTTGCTGCGACTGTCGCAGCGGCTGGTTCAGCTAACAAACCGAGCAGCAGCACCTCCAGCCAGAGGCGCGGCTGCACACTTTGACGCAGCTGTTGCTCAGCGCCTCGCAGCTGAGCCTGCCATTGCAGCAGTCGTGTCCGGCCAATGGATTTGGCTAGGCCGGGCAGTTGATCGCGGAATTGTGGAGAGACACCGGCGAGTTCAGGCCGATCTGGAGCAGCGGCCATCAGCACGAGATCCCGCAGGATCCCTGCCATTCCCTGCAGCACCGATCCGGCATCACGGCCGCGGTCAAGTAGTTGCCGGCTGGCTTCCAGCAGCGTCACGGGCTCGCTGGTGCTCATGGCCTTCACCAGCTCAAGTAGCTCCTGCTCAGGAACCGCTCCCAACAAATCCCACACCGCTCCTGCTTCGATCGGTCCGGGCAGCAGACTGAGCTGATCCAGCAAGCTCTCTGCATCACGCAGGCCGCCCTGAGCTCGTTGGGCCACCACATGTAGAGCCTCCGGTTGGATTGGAATCGATTCCTCTGAAGCGATCCATTGGAGGTGCTGCTCGAGTGCATCGAGGGGGATGCGCCGAAAGTCAAATCGCTGGCAGCGGCTGAGGATGGTGGGCAGAACCCGCTGTGGGTCGGTTGTGGCCAGTACGAACACCACCTGTGGTGGCGGTTCCTCCAGCGTCTTGAGAAGAGCATTGAAGGCGGCGGTGGAGAGCATGTGGCATTCGTCGACCACATAAACCTTCCAGCGCGCCTGCACCGGCGCGAATCTTGAGCGCTCGATCAGATCGCGGATGTTGTCGACGCCGGTGTTGGAGGCGGCATCAATCTCGATGACATCCAGTGCTGTTCCGGTGGCGATCGAGTTGCACAGTTCGCAGTTGCCACAGGGTTCAGGCGTCGGGCCGTCGTTGCTGAGACAGTTCAGTGAACGGGCCAGGATGCGAGCGCTGGAGGTCTTGCCCGTCCCGCGAGGTCCGCTGAAGAGATAGGCCGGTGCAATGCGTCCGGTGCGCAAGGCATGCCCAAGGGTGGCCGCAATCGCTTCCTGGCCCACCAGCTGATCAAGCCGTTGGGGCCGGTACTTGTGATGCAGTGGCTGGTACGGCTGGCTCATGCACTGCCGGCAGGATTCTGAGGCTACCGAGGTTCAGGTCTTGAGACTGTGTTTTCTCCTTGAGAGGTTTCATCCAACAGTGAATGGAGCTTGTCTTCCATGTCTTCAACGGCTGCCAGTTCATCGGCGATGCTCCTGCCGGTGAGCAACAGTTGCCGACTGCGTCGATCGACCCGTTCATCAGCATCTTGGCCAGGCATGCCTTGCATCCAGGTCTCCGCCTGTTCCAGGGTGCTGTCCAGCTTCTGCATCAGTCGTACTCGCAGTTTCTGAAGTTGTTCCAGAGCTCGCCGGGCACGTTGACGTGACTGTTCATCGATGACTCCCTTGCGTAGCAGCACACCCAGGCCGGTGAGCAGGGCCGCAGGCATCAGCTGGCCGAATGCCAGTGCACCGAGGCTGCCTGTATGAAGCCAGTCCTCCACTTGACCGCTCCTGTGGCGGCCTGTTTTGCACCAGTTGGCGAAGTGCTCGCAGTTGTTGAACAGCAGGTTGTAGTTCTGTTCGCCAATCCTGTTCATGGCCCTTCTCAGGGTCACCCCAGCCGGTGATGCCTGTTCATGGCTGACCAAGCTCACCTCCTGCCCCCGGCTGAACTCTTCGAGCGAGCTGCGCAGGATTTCCCGACCCTCCAGGTAATGGGCGACCGTGCCATCTCCCAGATCGATCCCGTGGTGCAGGAACAAACCGTGCTGACGAGGAACCCTCAGATGGTCGGCGGTTGCCATGGCCTTGATCAAGGGACTGGCTGAGTCTCTCGCGAAGTTCCTGCTCAGACCGTCTCAGAGAGTGGGGGTCTTCCGAACCGAAGTGGTTGGGTCTGGACGCGTCCCGTTCAGCACCATCAATGGCTAGTTATGCCAATCAGGCTGATTCCTGCTGGCGATCTTTGCCCGGTAGAGACACCACCTTGCCGCCTGTGTGCTCATCCACCATTGCGCGGGTAATCGTGAAGTCCGGGACGTTTTTGCTTGAGGGGAGCTCGTACATGAGATCGAGCATCAGCTCTTCGACAATGCCGCGCAAGGCCCTAGCACCGGTCTTGCGTCGATGCGCCTCCTGGGCAATGGCTTCGATCGCTCCTGCTTCGAAGTCAAGGTTCACGTTGTCCATGCTCAATAGCGTTCGGAACTGCTTGACCAGGGCATCCCTTGGTTCGGTGAGGATGGACTCAAGGGCATGTTCGTCCAGTGGATCGAGGACAGCGCTCACGGGCATGCGACCGATGAACTCGGGGATCAGTCCGTACTTGACCAGGTCATCCGGTTCGAGGTGACGCAGGACTTGTGATGCCTGAAGATCGCGTGTGGCCTTGCCGCGCCCGCGGCCGTCGCTGGGCACGAAGCCAATGGCGTTACGACCCATGCGTTTCTGCACCACATCATCCAATCCCACGAATGCACCGGCACAGATGAACAGGATCTGGCTGGTGTCGATCTGTATGCAGTCCTGATAGGGATGTTTGCGGCCCCCCTGAGGTGGAACATTGGCCACGGTGCCTTCCAGCATCTTGAGCAGTGCCTGCTGTACCCCTTCACCGGAGACATCCCGTGTGATCGATGGGTTTTCGCTCTTGCGGGCGATCTTGTCGATTTCGTCGATGTAGATGATCCCTCGTTGGGCGAGATCCACATCCATGTCGGCCTTCTGCAGCAGCCTCAGCAGAATGTTCTCCACGTCCTCGCCGACGTAGCCCGCTTCCGTGAGGGTGGTGGCGTCAGCGACGGCGAAGGGCACATCCAGCATCTCCGCGAGAGTTTGAGCAAGCAGCGTCTTGCCACAGCCTGTGGGGCCGATCAGAAGAATGTTGGATTTGTGCAGTCGGGTTGCGGTCTGTTCGGTCTCACCGTTGCCGTCGCCCTGCCAGGCCAGCCGTTTGTAATGGTTGTAAACCGCCACCGACATCACTTTCTTGGCGGCTTCCTGTCCCACAACCTGCTGATCAAGGAACCCCTTGATCTCCTGCGGTTTAGGGATAGAGGCAAGTGTCGGAGCAGGCTTCGTGGTCTTGCGGGTCTGGGTTGAGCCGCTCTTGCGCGTCGGCTCTCCGCCTTGGCGTGCGCCGCCCTGGGCATCGATGAGTTCCTCATCCAAGATCTCGTTGCAGAGATCAATGCACTCATCACAGATGTAGACACCGGGGCCTGCAATCAGCTTGCGCACTTGCTCCTGGGACTTTCCGCAGAAGGAGCACTTCAGATGGGCGTCGAACTTGGCCATCGGGCGCTTCGCAGGTCAGTCGGAACACAGATCAGGATCGGAAAGATCTCAACCCAGGTACTGAGGATCGCGACAGAACGGGCTGATGTCAGCCCTCCGTAACGATTTCTCCGTCTCCGAAACTGTCCACAACGCGATCGATCAAGCCGTAATCAACAGCTTCGGCGGGAGACATGAAGTTGTCCCGGTCCGTGTCTTCGGCGATCTTGTCCAGTGGCTGGCCTGTGTGATCAGCCATCAGACCGTTGAGCGTCTGTTTGAGAAACAGGATTTCCTTGGCCTGGATTTCAATATCAACAGCTTGTCCCTGGGCACCACCAAGCGGCTGGTGGATCATGATCCGAGCATTAGGAAGAGCCAATCGCTTGCCCTTGGCGCCGCCCGAAAGAAGGAAGGCGCCCATTGACGCTGCAAGGCCATAGCAGATGGTGACAACGTCGGGCGCCACCTGCTGCATGGTGTCGTAGATCGCCAGACCGGCAGTCACTGAACCGCCTGGGGAGTTGATGTAGATCTGAATATCTTTCTCGGGATCCTCGGCTTCAAGGAAAAGCAGCTGAGCCACAAGAGCGTCGGCGACCTGGTCATCAACCCCGGTGCCAAGAAAAATGATCCGCTCGCGCAACAATCTCGAATAAATATCGAATGCGCGGTCACCTCGACCGGACTGTTCAACCACCGTCGGCAGCACCCCAGGCGCCGCCTGCGGATGCTGCGAGACAGGCTGAATTCCCCGCCAGCGGTTCTGAATCGGATGGTGGCTGAGGTCGTCGATCACTCGGCGGCGGGCAGGCTTTGCATGCAATCTATGGCTGCGGATCAGGCTTCGGCGCCATCACCTTCTTTCTTGGTGCTTTTCGGCTTGGTTGTTTTTTTCTTGTCTGTGGTTTTGCCGCTCTTGGCCGCGGCCTGCTTGGTGGCTCCGTTGTCGTCTTTCCCAGAGTCTTCAGGAGCCTTGTCGGTCACGGTGCTGTTGTCTTCCAGCCAACCCAGGAGCTTGTCCTGAAGGAGATCGTCCAGCACGGCCTGACGAAGACGCTCGGGGTCGATGTCGCGCTCGCCGGACAGTTGTTGCTTCACATCCTCGAGCTTGGCGTCAATGTCACTGTCCTCAACAGTGAGCTTTTCACTCTCTGCCAGAGCTGTTAGAGCAAGGCTTCGGCGCAGGCGCTCCTCGGCTTCAGGGCGTGAGGAGTCCATCAGGTTGCGGACCAGTTCGGGAGTGAACAGAGATTTCACATCCATCCCCTGCTGAGCAAATTGTCCAGCGGTCTGTTCCACCAGATTGCGAACCTCCTGCTGGATCAGGCTTTCGGGAAGCTCAACCTCCAGCTGTTCCACCAGTGCCCCCAGCAGGGCGTCGTGCCGGTTGCTGCGTGCGCGGCGCTCGGCGTCATCCTTGAGACGTTGTTCAAGGTCGCTGCGCAGATCGGCCAGGGACTCTTGTTCGCTGGCCTGCTTGGCGAACTCGTCGTTGAGTTCAGGCAACTCGCGGGTCTTGAGGTCCTTCAGCTCGATCTCAAAGCTGGCCTTGCGGCCGCGTGCATCCTCCTTGGGATAGTCCTCGGGAAATGTGCAGTCCACGGTCTTGCTGTCGCCGACGGCCATGCCCACTACGCCTTCAATGAAGCCGGGAATCATGCGGCCATGCTCGAGGTCCACATCCATGGAATCGGCGCTGCCGCCCTCGATCTCACTGCCGTCATCGCTGTAGATGCCCTTGAATCCCACAACAGCGATATCTCCCTTCTCCGCCTTGCGTCCTTCCACAGGAACCACGGTGGCCAGCTGACGCCGTGAGTCCTCGAGCATTTCGTCAACGCGGGCAGGGTCGTAGCTGACGCTCTCAGCCTCGGCCTTCAGACCCTTCGTGCTCTTCAGCTTCGGTGTCGGAGCCACATCGGTTTCGAGCGTCACCGTGAGGCCTTCGCCCGGTTTGAAGCTCTCCAGCAGTTCATCGAAGCCGCCGCTCAGTTCGGGCTGGCCGAGAGCTTCGATCGTTTCCTGTTCGAGGGCATCGCGCCAAACGCTGTCAACCAGCGTTTCCAGCGCTGTGGCGCGGATCCTTAGAGCGCCTAGCTGTTGCACCAGAACGGTGCGGGGAATCTTGCCTTTGCGGAATCCCGGCAGATTGACACTGCGGCTCAGCCGCTTGATCGCTTCCTCGTAACTGGCCTCACAGCGTTCCGCAGGAACAGCGACCTCCACAGCCACTCGGCTGCCGGGACGGGAGGAGGTGGAAACCTTCAGGCTGGCGGCACTCATCGGCTGGGTCGCAGGTACAAGCAGCCCAACACATTAATTAAGTGCCTGACCATCACCCCCGCGTAAGCTGCTTTGTAGGAAAAGCCACACCCTGGCTTCAAGTGTTCAGGGTCGTTGCAGCCGGTGGTTGCACCACCTGTCCATCTGTATCTGTGTCCCAGTCCGTTTGACCCCCGTTCACTCGTTACCGAATCGACCTCTGACGGTGGCCGTCCTAGGTGCCAGTGGTGCGGTGGGGCAGGAATTGCTTCAGCTGCTTGAGGAACGCAACTTTCCTGTTAGTGAGCTGCGTCTGTTGGCCTCTGCCCGTTCCGCTGGGCAGGTTTGTCAATGGAACGGACAGACGATCACGGTTGAGGAAGTCTGCGAGTCTTCCTTTCAGGGCGTCGACCTGGTGCTGGCGTCCGCTGGCGGTTCGGTGTCGCGCCAATGGCGTGAAGCGATTGTTTCCGCTGGTGCTGTGATGGTGGATAACTCCAGTGCCTTCCGCATGGAAGAAGGCGTTCCCCTGGTGGTTCCTGAGGTCAATCCGCAGGCTGCTGCTGAGCACAACGGTGTGATTGCCAACCCCAATTGCACCACGATCCTGCTCACGCTGGCTTTGGCGCCACTTGCTGCGAAGCGTCCGATCCAACGGGTGGTTGTCAGCACCTATCAGTCAGCGAGTGGTGCCGGGGCCCGGGCCATGGAGGAACTCAAGGATCTCTCCCGTGTGGTGCTCGATGGCGGCACGCCCAACAGTGAGGTTCTCCCCCACTCGCTGGCCTTCAACCTTTTTCTGCACAACTCACCATTGCAGTCCAACAGTTACTGCGAGGAGGAAATGAAGATGGTTCATGAAACCCGAAAAATCATGGCTTTGCCGCAGCTTCGCTTCACAGCAACGTGTGTACGGGTGCCTGTCCTGCGCGCCCATTCAGAAGCAGTCAATGTGGAATTCACTGAGCCTTTTCCAGTGAAGGAAGCCCGCGAGCTGCTCGCATCTGCCCCGGGGGTGGAACTGCTTGAGGACCCTGCTAGCAATCGCTTTCCCATGCCGACAGACGTGACCGGTCGTGATCCGGTGGTTGTGGGGAGGATCCGACAGGACATCAGCGAAGAGAACGCACTTGAGTTCTGGCTTTGTGGAGATCAGATTCGCAAAGGCGCCGCTCTCAATGCCATCCAGATCGCTGAACTGCTGTTGCCCGCCGCCTGAACGCCATGAGCACCGCTGCAGAACTTTCTCCCACTCCTTTCGGCCGTTTAGTAACGGCCATGGTCACACCTTTCGATGCCGAGGGCGGTGTGGATCTGGCGCTTGCCGGTCGTCTGGCACGTCACCTTGTGGATGAAGGATCGGAAGGCCTCGTGGTGTGCGGCACCACGGGAGAATCCCCCACCCTCAGTTGGAGCGAGCAACTGAAGATGTTCGAGGCTGTGCGGCAGGCGGTTGGCCCTGGCGTGCATGTGCTGGCGGGAACCGGCAGTAACTGCACGCGTGAGGCAGTAGAGGCCACCCGCGAGGCAGCAGCAGCTGGCGCTGATGGTGCTCTTGTGGTGGTGCCCTACTACAACAAACCCCCTCAGGACGGGATGGAAGCCCATTTCCGCGCCATTGCGGAGGCTGCGTCTGACCTGCCGCTGATGATCTACAACATTCCCGGCAGGACAGGTTGCAACATGCAGCCGGCAACAGTTGCCAGGTTGATGAATTGCGCCAACGTAGTGAGCTTCAAGGCCGCCAGTGGAACCACGGAAGAAGTCTCCCAGTTACGACAGGCCTGCGGTCATCGTCTGGCGATCTACAGCGGTGATGACGCCCTCACACTGCCGATGCTCTCGGTGGGCGCCGTAGGCGTTGTGAGCGTGGCCAGCCATGTGGTGGGGCGCCGACTGCGCAACATGATCGAGGCTTATCTGGCTGGTCAAAACGCTGTCGCTCTTTCACAGCATGAGCAGTTGTTGCCTCTGTTCAAGGCCCTGTTTGCCACCACCAATCCCATTCCGGTTAAGGCAGCTCTCGAGTTGAGCGGCTGGCCGGTGGGTGCTACCCGACTTCCCCTCATTCCGCTGGAGCCCGCCATGCGCGCTGCCCTCTCCGAAGCCCTTGATGCCCTGCGTCAGACTTGACGCCAAGGCTGCTGACAGCGCTGATGTGCGCCTCCCTGATTGATTTTTTCCATACGCAAGCGATCCCATGACCGTCACAACTGCCCAAACCAAGCAACCCACTCTGAGAGTGATTCCTCTTGGAGGACTGCATGAAATCGGCAAGAACACCTGCGTTTTCGAATACGGCGATGACCTGATGCTGGTTGATGCCGGCCTCGCTTTCCCCAGCGATGGCATGCACGGCGTGAACGTGGTGCTGCCCGATACCAGCTTCCTGCGCGAGAACCAGAACCGCATCCGCGGCATGATCGTCACCCACGGGCATGAAGACCACATCGGTGGCATCGCCCACCATCTCAAGCACTTCAACATCCCAGTGATCTACGGGCCTCGTCTGGCTCTGTCGATGCTCACCGGAAAGATGGATGAGGCGGGCGTCGCCGATCGCACCACCCTCCAGACCGTCGGTCCTCGCGATGTGGTGAAGCTGGGTCAGCACTTCTCAGTGGAGTTCATCCGCAACACCCACTCGATGGCTGACAGCTTTTCGCTGGCCATCTCCACTCCGGTGGGAACCATCATTTTCACAGGCGACTTCAAGTTCGATCACACCCCTGTTGACGGTGAGCACTTCGATCTAGCTCGTCTTGCTCACCATGGCGACAAGGGAGTTCTCTGCTTGTTCAGCGATTCCACCAATGCCGAGGTGCCAGGTTTCTGCCCTCCCGAGCGGTCTGTGTTCTCCAACCTTGACCGTCATATCGCCGAGGCCGAGGGGCGTGTGATCGTCACCACCTTTGCCAGTTCAATTCATCGTGTGTCGATGATCCTTGAGCTTGCTCTTAAGAACGGCCGCAAGGTTGGCTTGCTGGGTCGCTCCATGCTCAACGTGATCGCCAAGGCCCGCGAGCTGGGTTACATGCGTGCTCCCGATGAACTGTTTGTGCCGATCAAGCAGATCAACAATGTCTCCGATCGCGAGACACTGCTGCTGATGACCGGCAGCCAGGGTGAGCCTCTTGCAGCGCTGAGCCGTATCTC
The DNA here is from genome assembly GCA_003210775.1 of Synechococcus sp. AG-679-A04. Lineage (GTDB taxonomy): Bacteria > Cyanobacteriota > Cyanobacteriia > PCC-6307 > Cyanobiaceae > Synechococcus_C. The sequence continues at coordinate 34,271 of QCUI01000007.1, read as the reverse complement.
CCGTGGTGAACACCCGCAGGTGAGAGTCAAGAGCTCCGACACGATCATTTTCTCTGCGAGCCCGATTCCCGGAAACACCATCTCCGTGGTGAACACGATCGACCGGCTGATGATTCTCGGCGCCAAGGTGGTGTACGGCAAAGGCGAAGGTATTCACGTCTCTGGCCATGGCTTCCAGGAGGACCAGAAGCTGATGCTGGCGCTCACCCGTCCGAAGTTTTTCGTGCCCGTTCACGGTGAGCACCGCATGTTGGTGCGTCATGCCAGAACAGGTCATTCCATGGGCGTTCCAGAGGACAACACCCTGATCATTGATAACGGCGATGTTGTTGAGCTCACCGCAGACTCAATCACCAAGTCGGACCCCGTGAAGGCTGGTATCGAGCTGCTTGATCAGTCGCGTAACGGCATTGTTGATGCCCGCGTGCTCAAGGAGCGTCAGCAACTCGCGGAAGATGGCATCGTCACGATCCTGGCTGCGATCAGCACCGATGGCGCTATGGCGGCTCCGCCTCGTGTGAATCTTCGCGGTGTCGTCACGACTGCCGATGCCCGCAAGATGTCGTTGTGGACGGAACGTGAAATCAAGTGGGTGCTCGAGAACCGCTGGAAGCAGCTCACCCGCAACACCGGTGGCGCGGCCCCAGAGGTCGACTGGATGGGTGTGCAGCGGGAGGTGGAGGTCGGTCTCAGCCGCCGAATGCGCCGTGAACTCCAGGTGGAGCCCTTGATCCTCTGTCTGGTGCAGCCCGCACCGGCAGGAACACCGGTTTACAAAGGTCGTGCGGACTCAGAGCCCGATGACCGTCCAGCGCCCCGTGGACGAGGTGGTCGCCACGTGGGTGGCAATGGAACTGGTCGGCATGGAGGAGGCCGTGACGGTGGTCGAGACCGCAACCGGGAAGCCACTCCAGCGAGGGTGATCACGACAACTCGTTCAGCTGCTGTTGAGGCCAAGTCGGCTCCAGCAAAGGAACCTGTGGCCGCAGCTTCTAAAGCACCAGCACCCGCACCCGCCAAAGAGCCTGCGCCCGCCGCTGCAGCTCCATCAGTTGATCAGGACATGCCCGCTGGCCGTACCCGTCGCCGCCGCTCAGCTGCGGCGTAAGGCCGCCAGAAGCCATGACCATTTTCCGGTCGCTGAAAAGCTGCCTGCATCAACTTGGGATGAAGTCACTGGTTGATCGGGCAGCTTGATGCGCAGCCTGCCCGCTTCCAGACGTTGCTTCAGTGCCTGCTTGACCAGTGGGTCCTCTTGGCATTCGGCCTTGGGGCGCTCCATCTGATTGATCTCCATCGGATCCATCTCCAGCGGTGGGGATTCATCTCCGGGAATGGCAAGCACCTCAACAGCCACATAATCCTCGACATTGCTTAGGTCCGCCTGTGTTTTGGCGAGAGCCTTGTGCTCGATTGCTGTATTTGAGATGGCTGTATTTGAGATGACTGGTTGCTTGGGCGGCGACTCCGTCAGCCAGGGGGTTGCTGTTGATGGTGGTGGAGCAGTCTCTGGCTGATCCGCTTGGATCGAGTCGGGAGATTGCTTCAGAAAGGGATCACGAATCAGGCCTGAAGACTCAGCGACCGGCGAGGGCTCAGTGATTGGATTGGCTGGAGCTGCAGACGTTGGCTCAGCTTTGATTTCAAAGGTCTGGCCCTGCCAGGATCGTTCAAGCCCTTGCTCAGCTAAGTCTTGCAATGTGTCCTGGGGGTTGCTGGCCAGGACCAGCTCGTAATAGCTGCGCGCCTCACCCATTTCGTTGAGGCCATACAGGTGAATATGGCCAGCGAGTAGAGCCACGAAGGCACGCCAGGCCAGTGCTGTGTCCTGCTCACTCTTGCTTGCTGGAAGCGGCTCCAATTGATCGAGCAGAGTCAGAACAAGGCTGCGCGCCGCCTGGAAGTCGCCTGCGGCATAGGCCTGTTCAGCGGCGAGATAGTTGTTCTGGAAGTCGCCGTCCAAGTGGGTTCAGCTCCTGTCTTCCAGTTGTACCCAGTTTCGGCACCAGTGGAGTCGCTTCTGACCTGCCAGATGACGCTCACCAGGCGGTTGGCTTGGACCGATGGCAGTGCTCAGTTCCTCCAGCTGTCGGGCCGACAGTGCTGGCATGCCCTGGCCCTGCAGCCATCCATGCAAGAGCAGTCGTCTTGCTGAACCGGGGAGTTTTAGCAGTGGCGATCGTTTCAAGGCGCCATCTGGTCGTTTCAGGTTCTCCAGACTCAGATTCACCAGTGCGCTCTGGGTGTCCTGCACCTGGGACACTCGCTCGCTCAGCTCAGCCATGCGCCTGCTGCAGCCGGGGTGCAGTGCCTCCAGCACCGGTAGGACCTCCTGACGGATGCGGTTGCGATCGAAACGTGAATCGCTGTTGCTCGGGTCTGTCCAGATCGGCAGTTGCAGGTCCTGGCAGATGGCGGCTGTGTCGTCACGGCTGAAGTGCAGCAGTGGACGGACGAGGCGAATGTCATTCGTTGCCGCGGCATTCAGGGGGCGCTGCCAACGCAGGTTGCCCAGCCCGGTCAGATCCGTTCCACGGCTGAGTTGCAACAGCAGCGATTCGGCTCGGTCGCTGGCGGTGTGTCCGGTCACGACCGTGTGGCAACGGTTGGCAGTGCTGTTGAGGTTGAGCTGCTCACAGGCCTGCTGGAGCTCGGAGTAACGCCATGCACGGGCTTTCGCTTCGCTGCCGGTGGTACTGAATGTGCTGGTGCGGACCAGAAGCGGCAGCTGTTGCGTCTGGCACCAACTGGCCAAATCGCTGGCAATGCGTGCGGACCCTGGATGCCAGCCGTGGTCTCCATGCCAAAGCTGCAGGGTCCAGTGATGTCGACTGGACAGATCCCTCAGCAGCCCGAGCAGAGCCATCGAGTCCTGACCGCCGGAAATTGCCAGCAGAAGTGTCGCCCTCTTGGGCAGCAGTTGGGGATTCAGCAGAAGTCGGCGGTGAAGTCTGTCGTGCCAGTTCAGCCAAGGCTTGCCGGCTGTCATTGCTCTGGGTGAATGTTGCTTCGATCCTGCCCGTTCGTGCGGTGGGAGAATGAACTCATCTGATGTCAGAGCTTGATGTCCCGCCTTTCTCTGCTGCCTGCTGCTCTCCGCCGCAGCCTGGAACAGCGTTGCTCGCTGAAGGTGATCGCCGGTCTGATGAACTTCAATGCAGACTCTGTCGCTCGCGTTTCCCGCGCCGCTGGATTGGGTGGTGCGGATCTGATTGATGTGGCCTGTGATGCCGAACTGGTGAAACTGGCGGTTGAGGCCTCCGGTGGCCTGCCGGTGTGCGTGTCGTCTGTGGAACCCGAGCAGTTTCCGGCCGCTGTGGCGGCAGGAGCCGCAATGGTGGAGATAGGAAACTTTGATGCCTTTTATCCCCAGGGGCGCATCTTCGGAGCTGAGGAGGTTCTGGATCTCACACGCCGCACTCGCGGCTTGCTGCCTGAGGTGGTGTTGAGCGTCACCGTTCCGCATGTGTTGCCGATGGATCAGCAGGAACAGCTGGCAGTGGATCTGGTGGCGGCCGGTGCCGATCTGATCCAGACCGAGGGTGGCACCAGTGCCAAACCCTTCAGCGCCGGCAGCCTTGGTTTGATTGAAAAGGCTGCCCCCACTCTGGCCGCGGCTCATAGCATCAGCGCTGCTCTGCAGCACGCCGGTGAGACTGCACCGGTGCTGTGTGCATCTGGTCTTTCAGCTGTCACCGTGCCGATGGCGATCGCAGCTGGCGCAGCAGGTGTGGGCGTTGGCTCCGCGGTGAACCGCCTCGATGATGAGCTGGCCATGGTCGCTGTGGTGCGTGGACTGCGTGAAGCGTTAGGCAGTGAGGTCCCCAGCCGGGTCTAATTGCTGCGGACACGCGCGCCCTAATGGGCCCCGTAACGTGGGTGCCCCGTTCAGGGTTCAAAGCGCGAGGACCATGCCTGCCTACGACCTGACTGCGCCCTACACCCCCAAAGGTGATCAGCCGACGGCGATCACTCAACTGGTGGAGGGAGTGAATGGTGGCAGTCGATATCAGACCCTTCTGGGTGCGACCGGTACGGGCAAGACGTTCACGATGGCCAATGTCATCGCTGAGACGGGTCGTCCTGCTCTGGTGTTGGCTCACAACAAGACCCTGGCGGCACAGCTTTGCAATGAGCTGAGGGAATTCTTTCCCAACAATGCTGTGGAGTATTTCATCTCCTATTACGACTATTACCAGCCGGAAGCGTATGTACCGGTGAGTGATACTTATATCGCAAAAACAGCATCGATCAATGAAGAGATCGACATGCTGCGTCACTCGGCCACGCGATCTTTATTTGAACGCCGCGATGTGATTGTGGTGGCTTCAATCAGTTGCATCTACGGCCTGGGAATTCCCAGCGAATACCTCAAAGCATCCGTACAGTTTCGGGTTGGTGAGTCTCTTGATCTACGAGGCTCTTTGCGCGAGTTGGTGAATAACCAGTACAGCCGCAACGACATGGACATCACTCGCGGTCGCTTTCGCGTCAAGGGTGATGTGCTGGAAATCGGGCCTGCTTACGAAGACCGTCTGGTGCGGGTGGAGCTGTTTGGTGATGAGGTGGAAGCGATCCGCTATGTCGACCCCACCACAGGCGAAATCCTGCAGAGTCTCGAAACCATCAATATCTATCCGGCCAAGCACTTCGTGACGCCGAAGGATCGTTTGGACTCGGCAATTAAAGATATTCGGTTCGAGCTCAAGGAACAGCTGGAGTTCTTGCAAACCGAAGGCAAGCTGCTGGAAGCTCAGCGCTTGGAGCAACGCACCACCTACGACCTAGAGATGCTGCAGCAGGTGGGCTATTGCAATGGTGTTGAGAACTATGCCCGTCATCTGGCAGGACGTGAACCGGGTTCAGCCCCGGAATGCCTGATTGATTACTTTCCAGACGATTGGCTGTTGATCGTGGATGAGAGCCATGTCACCTGTTCACAGCTTCAGGCCATGTACAACGGCGATCAGGCCCGCAAGAAGGTGTTGATCGATCACGGCTTCCGTCTACCCAGCGCAGCCGACAACCGGCCGCTGAAAGGCGAAGAGTTCTGGACCAAGGCGCGCCAGACCGTGTTTGTCAGTGCCACGCCCGGTGATTGGGAAGTGAAAGTGAGTGATGGCCATGTGGCGGAGCAGGTCATCCGTCCCACAGGAGTGCTCGATCCGATTGTGGAAGTGAGGCCCACGACGGGTCAGATTGATGACTTGCTGGGAGAGATCCGAACGCGGGCCGAGAAGCAGCAGCGGGTGTTGGTGACCACGCTGACCAAGCGTATGGCCGAAGACCTCACGGATTACTTGGCTGAAAACAAAGTGAGGGTGCGCTATCTGCACTCAGAGATTCATTCGATTGAGCGGATCGAGATAATTCAGGACCTGCGCCTGGGTGAGTACGACGTGCTGGTGGGTGTGAACCTGCTGCGTGAAGGCCTTGATTTGCCCGAGGTGAGCCTGGTGGCGATTCTGGATGCCGATAAAGAAGGCTTTCTGCGAGCGCAGCGTTCTTTGATTCAGACCATGGGTCGTGCAGCACGCCATGTGGAGGGCGTGGCTTTGCTCTACGCGGACAACATGACCGATTCGATGGCCAAGGCGATCGAGGAAACCGAACGCCGGCGCAAAATTCAGCATGCCCACAACGAAAAGCACGGAATTGTGCCGACGGCGGCAGGTAAAAAAGCCAGCAATTCGATCCTTTCGTTTTTGGAGCTCTCCAGGAAACTCAAGAGCGATGGCCCCGATGCCGATCTGGTGCAGGTGGCCGGTAAAGCTGTGCAGGCCTTAGAGAATGACTCCTATGGCATGGCTCTCGAGGCCTTGCCCGAGCTGATCGACCAGCTTGAAGTCAAGATGAAAGAGGCGGCCAAGAAGCTCGATTTCGAGGAGGCTGCAAACCTTCGCGACAGGATCAAGAAGCTGCGACAGAAGCTGGTGGGCCAGAGCTGAGCTGCTAAGGCACAGCTAGGCCACCACTGGTGATTCGGTTCCCTCGGCTGCATGGCGGGTGCTGCCACCCAGCTTGAAACCGGCATGCACGGCCTGAAGTGCTGCAACACCATCGGCCTCAGCGACCACGCAGCTGGTGCGGATTTCACTGGTGGCGATCATTTCGATATTCACGCCCGCTTCTGCCAGAAAACGGAACATGCGACCTGCGGTACCCGCTGTGGCAGGCATGCCTGCACCAACAGCACTGACTCTGGCAATGGCTGGACCGTCTTCCAGCAGGGCTCCAGGCCATTGGGCCAGCAGAGCACGCAGGGCGCGATCCGCGGCACTGCGGTCGTCGCGTTTGAGCGTGAAACTGATATCGCGGCTCCCATCGGCGTGCTGGCGTTCCGACTGGACGATGGCATCAAGGCTGATGCCCGCGTCGGCCAGCGCATTGCAGAGGGCTCCAGCGGTTCCGGGTTTGTCGGGAACATGGCGCACGCTCACCTGGGCCTGGTCCCGGTCGAGGGCCACGCCGCGTACTTCCGGTTCACCTTCGCCGCTTGCACAGGGATTCAGGCTGATCTGACCGGCCTCCAGTTCGAAGGCCTCCTGGGTGGCATGAAGGGCTTTGCTGCCAACATCGGCGTTGATTACACAGCTCACCTTCACTTCACTGGTTGCGATCACACGCAGATTGATGCCCACTCTGGAGAGGGTCTGAAACAAACCGGCGGCGATGCCGGGACGGCCCATGATGCCGGCGCCGCCGATGCTCAGCTTGCTCATCCCGGACTGGGCGACCAGCTCACCGCCCAGCTTCTGGATCAGGGATTCACAGATGCTGCGAGCTCTCTCCAGGTCAGTTTCAGCCACGGTGAAGGTGATGTCGTTGCTGTTGCCTTCGTGGGTGGCCTGGATGATCAGGTCCACATTCACGCCACCCTCAGACAGGCTTTCGAACAGCTGGGCGGCAACGCCGGGCTGATCGGACACATGGGAGAGCGCCAGCACGGCCTGATGCTCCACCAGTTCGGCGTCGTCTACCGGTCTCCCCAGTTCCAGACCTTCGCGGCCAATGGGCCGCGAGTTGCGGCTGGTGAGCGTTGTGCCAGGTTCATCACTCCAGCTGGAGCGCACCACCATCGTGACGCCGTAATTGCGCGCGATCTCCACGGCGCGGGGGTGCAGTACAGCAGCGCCGAGGCTGGCCAGTTCGAGCATTTCGTCGCAGCTCACCCGAGGCATCAGCTGGGCGTCTTCCACCTTGCGTGGATCGGTGGTGAGCACCCCAGGTACATCGGTGTAAATCTCACACGCTGAGGCACCAAGGGCTGCCGCCAGCGCTACGGCTGAGGTGTCGGAGCCTCCGCGCCCCAGTGTGGTGATTTCAGCGGTGCCGCCGCTGCTCTGGCTCGTGCCCTGAAAACCTGCCACCACCACGACGCGGCCCTCGGCCAGTTGGCTGCGCAAACGATCGGTACGCACGTCGAGGATGCGTGCCTTGCCATGGGCGGATTCGGTCACGATGCCCACCTGGGGGCCGGTCATGGAGATAGCTGGGATGCCCAGCTCATGCAGCGCCATGGAGAGCAGCGCAATCGACACCTGCTCACCGGTGGCCAGCAGCATGTCCATCTCACGCTGCGGTGGATTGCTGCTGATGGCGTTGGCCTTGGCGGTTAGTTCGTCGGTGGTGTGGCCCATGGCCGAGACCACGATCACCAGATCGTGACCCTCCTCCTTGCAGTTGGCGATACGACTTGCCACGGCCTGGATGCGCTCCACGCTGCCGACGGAGGTTCCGCCGAACTTCTGCACCAGCAGGGCCATCCATGCCGCCTCATTTCGCAGGCGATTGTCTCACTGTGCTGCTCCCAGCAGCCCATCACGAAAAGCATCCCCGGGCTGGGTGCCGCGTTTGATGGCTGCTTCTACATCCAGCAGACGGCCCAGCAAATTGAGGCAGCGCTGGGGTGAACGCCCTTGCAGCTGTTTGCGCATCACGTAGATCCGCTTGGGGTTGCCGATCCCAGCTGCCTTGGCGATGACCCCCACATCTCGCTCTCCCTGTTGTTCCAGCAGCATCACCCAGAGCCAACCCCTGATCTGACCGGTCAGCGTGGCCACAATGCGCAGAGCGGGTTCGCCCGCATCATTGAGGGCATCCAGCAAGGCAATCGCCTGGCCTGGATCGCCTGCCAGCAGGGCGTCCCCCACTTGTAGAGCGTTGGTGCTGAGCCCCTCGATCAGGCTGTTAACGGAGCTGGCACTGATGCGTGCATCGCCGCTGCTTTCAGCATGGAGAGCCAGCTTCTGCAGCTCCATGGTCAGCCTTGCGCTGTCGTTGCCGATGGCGTCGATCAAGGCATCCACCGCACCAGGCTCCAGCCTCAGATTCAGCTCCTCAGCGGTGCGCTCCACCAGCTGACGCTGGCCGGCACCGTCCCAGATTGCCGGCAGCTTGAAGCTGCGCTCGCCGGCTTCTCCAGCCTTGATGCGTTTCATCAGGGCTTTGGTGGTGCGCAACCGACCGTCGGGTTTGGAGGGATGGCAGAGCAGCAGCTGGGTGCTTTCAGGGATGCCATCCAGAGACGCTTCGAAGCGATCGGCCAGCTCGCTGGGGCAGGCGTTGCAGAAGGGAGACCGCTGCAGCAGCACCACCCTGGAACCAGCGCCGAAGGGTGGTGTGCGTGCTTCTTCCAGAGCCTGCCTGGCCTGTCCCGTCTCGCTGCCATCCAGCCGACTCACGTTGACGCTCGCCCAGCTCGGATCTACCGCCTTCTTGATCAAGGCCTGAATCGCCCGTTCCAGCGCGGCGGAATCATCGCCCCAGAACAACTGGATCGGCATTGAGGCATGTCGTCGGACAATGTCAAAGTCTGCCCTGACTGGCAGTCCCCGTCAGAGGAAATTGCTGCAATGGCTGATCATCCGATCTTCACGGAAAGCATCCGTCGAATCCGGGCCTTGCTGGGGGAAACGGGACTCGATCCTCTGCAGCAGCAGGTGTTGGAGCGTCTGGTGCACAGCAGCGGAGATCCAGGCCTACAGCCGCTGTTGCGTTTCAGCGAGGGGGCCTGCGAGCAAGGACTTGCAGCCTTACAGGGCGGGGCATCAATCCTCACGGACACGGCCATGGCCGCGGCTGCTGTGAGGCCGATGACCATGCGCACACTGGGCACGTCCGTGTGCTGCCTGCTCGACTGGGCGCCTGCGCTTTCACCGCAAGACTCCACCCGTTCCGCTGCGGCAATGCTGAGGGCCTGGCCTGAGCTCACCCAGGCAGCCAGCGCAAAGGGTGAGCCCATGCCGGTGTTGCTTGTGGGGAGTGCTCCTACGGCGTTGGAGCAGTTGCTTGATCAGCTAGATGCAGGAGCCCTTGCGCCCTCGCTGGTGATCGGAATGCCGGTTGGCTTCGTGGGCGTCCCTGAAAGCAAGCGCCGTCTGGCAGCGACTGCTCTGGCTCAGATTCGCCTAGAGGGAACCCGCGGTGGTGCCGGTTTGGTGGCTGCAGCAGCGAATGCCCTGCTCCGAGCGGCTCAGGCCGCCAGCTGATCGAGTACCTGCCGGGCCCGCTGCACAACGCGCGTGGGCACTCCGGCCAGGCGCGCGGCTTCGATGCCGTAACTGCGGCTGGCACCACCGATCTGCACCTGATGCAGGAATACGAGATCTTCGCCGGTTTCCTCCACCATCACCTGGAAGTTGGCCACGTTGGGCCGCTCCTCCGCCAGGTTATTGAGCTCGTGATAGTGGGTGGCGAACACCGTGCGCGCCTTGAGATCGCCGGCCAGATGTTCGCTCACGGCCCAGGCGATCGAGAGGCCATCGAAGGTGGCTGTGCCTCGGCCGATTTCATCAAGCAGCACCAGGGAGCGGTCGCTGGCGTGGTGAAGGATGTTGGCGGTTTCGGCCATTTCCACCATGAAGGTGGACTGGCCTGCGGCGAGATCATCCACGGCGCCCACCCGCGTGAAGATGCGATCGGCCAGGCCGACCTGAGCAGAGGATGCCGGCACCCAGCTGCCGATTTGGGCCAACAGCTGGATCAGGCCGATCTGGCGCAAATAACAGCTTTTGCCGCTGGCATTGGGCCCCGTCAGCACGATCAGGTCGGTGTCTGTTCCCAAGCCAAGATCATTCGGGGTGAAAGGGTCTTCCACCAGCAACTGTTCCACCACTGGGTGGCGGCCAGCTGAGATCGTGAGCTCACGATCGTCGCTCAGTTGCGGAGCACACCAGCCTGATGTGGCAGCCGTGTCGGCCAGGGCGGTGAGTGCGTCCAACGCCGCCGTGGCGCGGGCAGCTTCGCGGATTGGTGTTGCCATGCTGCCCACCTGGTCGCGCAGCTTGCAGAACAGTTCGTATTCAAGTTGAAAGGCTCTTGCCCGCAGCTGGAAGATGCGGCCCTCCCGCTCCTTCAGTTCGGGAGTGATGAAGCGTTCTTCATTGGCAAGGGTCTGGCGGCGGATCCAGTGGTCCGGCACGGAGGACGCCTTCGCTTTGCTAACCGCCAGGAAATATCCAAAGGTGCGGTGGTATTGCAAACGCAGGTTGCTGATGCCACTGAGCTCTCGCTCCAAGCGTTCCTGCTCGGCCAGCCAGGCGTCCTGGTCATCGAGCTGATTGCGCAGGCCATCCAGAAGTGGGTCCACACCGTCATGGATGAGCCCACCTTCACTGAGCGAGAGCGGCGGAGCATCCACCAAGCCATGGCGAATGGAGGTGGCCAGTTCAGCGAGTGCTGGATTTGGCTGCAGCAGCGCCTCCAGCACCTGTGGCCATGTGTCCAGGATTCCTTCCAGGCGACTGGCCAGTCGGGGTAGGCGTTCCAGCCCATCGGCGATGGCCACCAGGTCGCGAGCGCTGGCATGACCGGCACCGGCCCGACCCGCCAGCCGTTCCAGATCGCCCATCGGCCGCAGTAGTCGCCGCAGGGCTTGGCGCAGGGGCCTCTGGCTCACCAGCAGGCTCACCACGCTTTGCCTCTCCCGGATGGCGTTGAGGTCCATCAGCGGCGCTTCCAGCCAGCGGCGCAGGCATCGCCCACCCATGGCGGTGAGCGTTTGGTCGATGGCCCAGAGCAGTGAGCCCTGGAGTTGTCCGTCGCGTTGGGTGGCCGTCAGTTCCAGATTGCGGCGGGTCTGGGCATCGAGCACCAGGGCATCGCCGGCCTGCACGATCTTCGGCACATCCAGGGGCACCCGCGTGGCCTCTTCGAGCGGCTGGGTGTCATTGACGTACTGCAGCAGCCCACCCAAGGCCCTCAGGGCCAGGGGTAGTTCTTGCAGGCCAAGGCCATCCAGGCCAGCCAGTCGATAGTGCGTGATCAGGGCCTGCTCGGCCTGGGGTTGGCTGAAGGGTGTGAGCGCCATCGGGCTGAGCATCAGCCGTTCAGGACACCAGGCAGGTCGCTGCGTGTTGGCGTCGTCGCTGGCTGCCCAGAGCAATTCCGAGGCCTCCAGCTGTGCCAGGTGTTGGTGCAGGGCATCGCTGCCGCTGCGTTCCATCACCTGAACGTCGCCAGTGCTCACATCGGCGCTGGCCAGGCCCCAGCGCAAGGGTTGCTTGCTGTTGGCAGGTTCCACCACCACTGCGGCCAGCCAGTTGTTGCGGCGGGCAGCGAGCATGCCTTCCTCCAGCACCGTCCCCGGGGTGAGAACCCTGGTGATTCCCCGCTTGAGTAAGGCTCCCTTGGCCGGGGTGGTCTCTAGCTGGTCGCATAACGCCACCGAGTAACCACGGCGAATCAGTTCAGCGCAGTAGCGCTCGGCGGCGTGATGGGGAATACCTGCCATGGGCACGCGACCGATCGCCTTGCCCCCTTCCTTGCCGGTGAGGGTGAATTCCAGCACCCGCGAGAGCTCGACGGCATCCTCGAAGAAACACTCGAAGAAATCACCAAGTCGGTAGAGCAGCACACGCTCGGGGTGCTCCGCCTTGAGTTCCACGTAGTGACGCAACATTGGCGTCAGCAGGGTCTGATCCACCTGGCTGTGGTGGGCCCAGGGCGGGGTGTCGCTGTCGTCGTTGTCTGAGCTGGTTAGCTCGTCGACCTGGTTGGAGGCTTGGTCGAGATCACTGTTGCTGCCCTGTCGCTGCCTGGGGCGGGCAGAGGCATCAGCGCTGAGGCTGGCGTCAGTGAGCTCAGCCAGTGCATCCGCGGCTAAGGCGTCACAAGCCCTGGAGGACGGGGCCGTGGCTTGATCGGTCGGTTCTGGAGCCCCGAACAGATTCCCCTGCAGCGACTGCTCCTCGGGCTGGGGGCAGGTGCGGGGCATGGGACATCCGGAAGTGGCTGGATCGTACCGATGGCGTTCACCACAAGCTGTGAAGCTTGATGCCGCCACAACGGAGCCGACTCTCCCCAACATGGGAGAATCGCCGTGAACGACCTGGCGTCGACCGATTCACCATGCAGATCCTTAACACCCTCACCGTTCTGGCACTGGTGGTGATGTCCTTTGCGTTGATCGTGGCTGTGCCTGTTCTTTACGCCTCGAATGAGGACAGCGGCCGCTCCAATCGCCTTATTTTGCTGGGTGGCATTGCCTGGGTGGCCTTGGTGCTGGTGAACTGGGGCATGAGCTTCTTCGTGGTCTGAAGCAAGGCCGGAGAGCATCTTTTTTTTCCAGTTCACGCCGGCCGAGTGTGAACATGGGATGAACGGATCAAGGCGTCATGGCCACCTTTGAAGGACGGTTCACCGATGTGCAGGGCCTGCGCATCGCCGTTGTTGTTGCCCGATTCAACGATCTGGTGACGGCCAAGTTGTTGAGCGGCTGCCTGGACTGTCTCGGACGCCATGGGATCGACACCAGTGCGGACAGCACTCAACTCGATACGGCCTGGGTGCCTGGTTCTTTTGAGTTGCCCCTGGTGGCTCAGCAGCTAGCTCGCAGCGGTCGCTATCAGGTGGTGATTACCCTTGGGGCTGTGATTCGCGGAGACACTCCCCATTTCGATGTTGTGGTGGCTGAGGCCAGCAAGGGGATTGCCAGCGTGTCTCGAGACACTGGTGTGCCCGTGATCTTCGGTGTGCTCACAACCGACACCATGCAACAGGCACTCGAGCGAGCAGGGATCAAGAGCAATTTGGGATGGAGCTATGCCCTGCAGGCTCTGGAAATGGGTTCTCTTGTGAAGGCATTGCCAGCGGCTTGAACGGTGGATTGACCAACGGCCCCTTCGTGGTCCATGCTGCCGGGGTCATCAGGTGAATTTCACCGGCTGGCCTGCGGATGTAGCTCAGTGGTAGAGCATCTCCTTGCCAAGGAGAGGGTCGAGAGTTCGAATCTCTTCATCCGCTTATTGAGTCATTGTTTTCGGATCAGCAGCTGCTGAGAGCAAACGTTGCTGAACCCCATTTGTTCATAAAACCCGTTGCTGTTGGTGGTCATTAAGTACACCCGCTCCACGTCGCGCAGTTTTGGCGAAGCCAGCAGCGCTTCAACAACCCGTCGCCCAAGACCACGACCCTGAAGGTCGCCGGCCACAACCACATCCCAGAGCACGGCCCTGTAGATCCCATCGCTGCTGGCTCGGCCGAAGCCCACCATGCGCTTGCCGCGCCAGAGGCTGACCACCACCTGGCTGCCTTTCAGCATTTCACGCAGTTGTCGACGGCTACGCCCCTGGGCCCAGAAGGCGTGTTTATTCAGTAACAGACGTAGTTTGAGCAGACCGCGCGTCGGGCGTAGGTTTGGCCCCATCCCCATCAGGCGCAGGCCTGGGGCTCCTGGTGCATGTTCAACCAGATGGATGCGGGCCATGGTCATTTGATGCAGGCCTCATCATCCGTCTCCCTGTGTCTTCACTTGCTGTGTGCAACAAAATTCAGGTGTTCCAAGGCTTTGAAGCACCGAGGTCATGAAGTCAGTGCCTGGTGAACAGCGTCTGCTTGAGCAGAGCCCCCTTGAACAGCGGCCCCAGCCCATCCAACAGTTGTTGCGCGAGTGGCCACCGGGCTATGGCGGCGTTGAACGGGTGGCTCATGAATTGGCGATGGTCTGGGGAGGAGCGGTCTGGAGCCTGGATGCGCAGGGATGCAGCCTCAGCGAACAGGACGCGATCCCTGCCGGTTACCCGCGCAGGCGGCTTGCGCGGACGCCTGCACTGGGGCGCCTGGTCTTACCACTGCCGTCGGCTGGTTTGTGGTTGTTGTTGCGCTCGCACCAGCCTCTACATGGCCATCTGCCTTCCATCGGGGTGCTGTTGGTTCTGTTGCTCGCCCGTTTGCTTCGCCCTCGGCGTCGTGTCACGGCCCACTGGCACTTCTTTTTTGAACCCGCTTCAGGATTCAAGGGACGCTTTTTTGGCGTTTATCAGTGGCTGGCGCTGAGGGTTGTGTCTTGGCTTTCTGGGGTGATCACCACCTCACCCTCACTGAAAGCGGAATTGGTGCGATGCGGTTGCCGCTCTGAACGGGTTACGGTTTTGCCCTGCTGCCTCAGCCATGACCAGGAAGCTGCGGCACTGGTGGCGACGCGGCCGTTGTCCCAGATGCAAGCCAACCCAGCAATGCACGTGCTGTTCATCGGCCGCCTTGGCAGCTACAAACGATTGGATTGGCTGTTGCACAGCCTGGCGAGTGTTGAGAGCTCCTGGTCGCTGGATGTGGTCGGCGATGGGCCGCGGCGGGCTGGCTTTGAGGCACTCAGTGATCAGCTCACGGCCTCGCGCCCCAATGGTGTGGTGCGATTCCATGGGCGCTTATCGGAGGCCGACAAATTGAGCCAGCTTCTGGCGGCGGATCTACTGGTGTTGCCCTCGGAGAGTTCCAATGAGGCGTTCGGCATCGTTCAGCTTGAGGCGATGGCTGCCGGCCTGCCTGCACTGGCCTTTCAGCGTTGGCGCTCGGGCATGGGTTGGGTCTGTGAGTTGGCTGATCTCGACTGGTCGCAGACGCCGGAGGATTTGCCGTTGGTGCTTCAGAAGCTTGCTGATGATCCTGTTCTGCTGCGCCATCTCGGCGTGCAGGCACGCGTTCGCTACGAGCAACTTTTCTGCCGGAAAATCTGGCTGGATCAGCTCGAATGCTGGAGCAACCCCATGACTTGTTCCCAGACCCCGGTAGGCTTTCGGGCTCGAGGGTAGTAGTCAACACCATGCTCAAGCTCCTGCTGGGTGACCCCAATGCCCGCAAGCTGAAGCGGTATCAGCCGATTGTTTCCGATATCAATCTGCTGGAGGAGGAGATTGCTCCGCTCACTGATGACGAACTACGCGCCAAGACGGCTGCGTTTCAGGAGCGTTTGGCTGAGGCTGGAAGCCTTGAGAATCAACGCCCCATTCTGGATGAGATCCTGCCCGAGGCCTTTGCCGTGGTGCGCGAAGCCGCCAAGCGGGTGCTGGGCATGCGCCATTTCGATGTGCAGTTGATCGGTGGGATGGTCCTGCACGAGGGCCAAATAGGTGAGATGAAAACCGGTGAGGGCAAAACTCTGGTGGCCACCTTGCCCAGCTATTTGAACGCTTTAACGGGTCGTGGCGTTCACGTGGTGACCGTGAATGATTATCTGGCCCGTCGCGATGCCGAATGGATGGGCCAGGTGCACCGTTTCCTGGGCCTTTCAGTGGGTTTGATTCAGCAGGATATGGCTCCTCCAGAGCGCCGCATTAACTATGGCTGCGATATCACTTATGCCACCAATTCCGAGCTCGGTTTTGATTATCTGCGCGACAACATGGCGGCAGATATCGTTGAAGTGGTTCAACGCCAGTTTCAGTATTGCGTGATCGACGAGGTCGATTCAATTCTGATTGATGAAGCCCGTACGCCTCTGATTATTTCTGGTCAGGTAGAGCGTCCACAAGAGAAATATCAGAAGGCTGCCGAGGTGGCGACCGCCTTAGAGCGTGCAGCTGAAATGGGCAAAGACGGTATTGATCCAGAGGGCGATTACGAGGTGGATGAGAAGCAGCGCAGCTGCACACTCACCGATGAAGGCTTTGCCAAGGCCGAGCAGATGACGGGCGTGAATGATCTTTACGACCCTCAGGATCCCTGGGCGCATTACATCACCAATGCCCTCAAGGCCAAGGAACTGTTCACTCGCGATGTGAATTACATCGTTCGCGATGGTGAAGCCGTGATCGTGGATGAGTTCACCGGTCGAGTGATGCCCGGTCGCCGTTGGAGTGACGGACAGCATCAGGCGATCGAAGCCAAGGAAGAGCTGCAGATCCAGCCTGAAACCCAGACCTTGGCGTCGATTACTTACCAGAACTTCTTTTTGCTGTATCCGCGCCTGGCAGGCATGACCGGTACGGCCAAGACCGAGGAAACCGAGTTCGAGAAGACCTACAAGCTTGAAACCACGATCGTGCCCACCAATCGGGTGCGCGCTCGTCAGGACTGGGTGGATCAGGTGTACAAGACAGAAGAGGCCAAGTGGCGTGCGGTCGCCCTGGAGACTGCTGAGGTGCATCAGCAGGGCAGGCCGGTGTTGGTGGGTACCACCAGCGTGGAAAAGAGCGAGTTGCTCAGCTCACTGCTGGCTGAACAGAACATCCCCCACAACCTTCTCAACGCCAAGCCTGAAAACGTGGAGCGGGAGGCTGAGATCGTGGCCCAGGCCGGCCGCTCAGGCGCCGTCACCATTGCCACGAATATGGCCGGTCGTGGCACCGACATTATCCTTGGCGGTAACAGCGATTACATGGCCCGCCTCAAGTTGCGGGAAGTGTTGTTGCCCCGTCTGGTGCGTCCGGAAGAGGGGCATCGCCCGCCGGTGCCGCTGCATCGCAGCACGGATGGTGGGGATGGTTTTGCGGCCAAGGCCGCTCCAGCTTCCGGGCCCCATGGCAGTGCACCCAGCGAAGCCAAAGCAATCGGCAGCCTTTATCCCTGCCAGCTCACTGACAGCACGGATCAGGCTCTTGCTGAGCTGGCTAGGGAGTTAGTTAAAGAGTGGGGCGACCGTGCTCTCACGGTGATCGAACTGGAAGATCGCATCGCAACGGCGGCTGAAAAAGCTCCCACCGATGATGCCCAGATTGCAGCTTTGCGTGCTGCCATCGCCATGGTGAAAGGCGAATACGACGAGGTGGTCAAGCAGGAAGAGGGCCGGGTGAGAGAGACCGGTGGCCTGCATGTGATCGGCACCGAGCGCCACGAGTCGCGCCGCGTTGATAACCAGTTGCGCGGTCGCGCTGGCCGTCAGGGCGACCCTGGTTCGACCCGCTTCTTCCTGTCTCTAGGAGACAACCTGCTGCGCATCTTCGGTGGTGAGCGTGTAGCCGGGCTGATGAATGCGTTCCGCGTTGAGGAAGACATGCCGATTGAATCCGGCATGCTTACCCGCTCTTTGGAGGGGGCCCAGAAAAAAGTGGAGACCTACTACTACGACATCCGCAAGCAGGTGTTTGAGTACGACGAGGTGATGAACAATCAGCGCAAGGCGGTTTACTCCGAGAGGCGTCGTGTGATCGATGGGCGTGAGCTCAAGAAGCAGGTGGTCGGCTACGGCGAGCGCACCATGAATGAGATCGTGGAGGCCTATGTAAATCCGGACCTACCTCCCGAAGAATGGGATGTGGCTCAGCTGGTGAGCAAGGTGCAGGAGTTTGTGTACCTGCTTGAAGATCTCAAGCCCGAGCAGTTGCAGGGGCTGTCGATGGAGGAGCTCAAAGCCTTCATGCAGGAACAACTGCGCAACGCTTACGACCTCAAGGAGGGTCAGATCGAACAGCAAAGGCCTGGCCTGATGCGCGAGGCCGAGCGCTTCTTCATCCTTCAGCAGATCGATACGCTCTGGCGTGAACATTTGCAAGCCATGGATGGCCTGCGGGAGTCGGTGGGTTTGCGTGGCTATGGACAGAAGGATCCCTTGATCGAATACAAGAACGAGGGCTACGACATGTTCCTGGACATGATGACCAATATGCGGCGCAACGTGATCTACTCGATGTTCATGTTCCAGCCGTCACCGCCTGAAACACAGCGGAGCACTGTTGCCTGAGGTTTAGCTTGATGCAACGCAAGCCAAAGCCTCTCTGAACGGAATGCCTGATCACCGGTCGCTGTTGTTGCGTGCCTTGTTGTTTGACTGTGTCGGGCAGCTGCTGATCCTGGCCCTGGTTGTTCTGTTCCCAGCCCTGACTGGCATACCAATTGGTGACGACGCTCTGATTGATCAGGGTGGCTGGCTGCTGTTCATGCTGTTGCTGTATCCAGCACTGGGCTGGTTGTTTGGCAGCTACACGGTGTTGCGCTGGCGTCGCTTGCCAATGGTTGTGCTGCTTCAGCGTCTGCTGCTCACGGCTGGTGTGACCCTGATGGTGGTGGCCATTGCTCGCTGGTTGTTCAACCCAGGTGATGAGTTTTGGCTGGTGCATCGACGGGTTCAGCTGCTTTGGATGGCAGGCATCACGCTCTGGGTGCTCTCTGTGAGGCTTGCGCTGCGCCGGGGTTTGTTGTCAGCTGAAGCTCGCTTGTTGCTGCTTGCCAAGCCTGAGGAAGTGAACTTGATCATGCGGGCCTGGAAACGGGTTCCGGTGCGCCAGAGATTGAGATCGATCCAGCCAGAGGCGCTGCTGGAGCGGATGCAGCACTCTCAAGAGCCTTTGCTTGTTTGCATCACACCGGCTTTGCGCCAGACCCCTGAGCTGCGTCCGTTGCTGGATCGTTTTGAGGTCAGTGATCCCCGCCAGCTTCGGGTGGTGTCGGTGATCAGCTTGTTTGAACAGCAGCAAGAGCGTTTGCCACCTGCATTCATGTCTGAAGAGGGCCTGTCTTACGACGACCTCCCTTGGGCGGCCACATTCAGCGTGCAAGCTCAGCTCAAGCGCCTAGCTGATCTGATTGTGGCTTCAGTGTTGCTGTTGATCACCGCGCCGTTTGTGCTGGCGTCAGCCCTTTTGATTTGGCTTGATGATCGCGGCCCGATTGTTTATGCGCAGCAGCGCAGCGGCTGGCTGGGAAGACCTTTCCGTGTTCTAAAGCTGCGCACCATGACGGTGCAGCCCAGCGATGCGCCGGCAATCTGGACCACGCCTGGTGACCAGAGGATTACCGCAGTGGGTGGATTATTGAGGCGGTTTCGAATTGATGAATTACCACAACTACTCAACGTTCTCAAAGGTGAAATGAGCTTGATCGGTCCAAGACCAGAGCGTCCTGAACTAGAGCAAGATCTTGAATATCAAATTTCCCATTACCGCAAGCGTCACTGGATGCGACCGGGGTTGAGTGGCTGGGCACAGGTTTGTGCACCTTATGCGAGCAGTGTCGAAGACTCTGATCTCAAATTGTCGTACGACCTTTATTACTTACGGCACTTCAGTACTTGGCTAGATCTAGTGATTCTCTTCCGCACGATTAAAACTGTTCTGAAAGCGGGAGGTCGCTAATAAAGAAAAATTGGCCTTTCAGTATTGTTATTAACCTTTTGATGTCGTTGATTGGCATATGGTCCGATTGTCTCATTAATTGCCATTGATCTGGATGCTGAGTTGGCTTAAAAGTTTAATTTATGTATCTTAGTCGCCATTTTGTAGATAATTTAATAGTTTGATTTTTGCTGATATGCGGTGTAATGGATTTATGGTACTTCGATTTCCATAGATTTTTTCTTCCCATGCGCTCCAAATAGGATTGTTGGAGTAAATACGGTTTAAGTCGCGAGTGCTAAAAAAGTGCTCCATTTTGCGGTTATATTTGTTTCTATTTTTATCCGGAAATTTTAAGTTCGGCGTGCCCGCTGGTAGTAATGGAAGTACAAGCTTATTGCTGTCTTCTTCAAGGTGTTCCAGGCGCACTACTCGGTCACAGCTGGTGGCTTTGAAGTAACGAAGCCAGTAATCCGCTGCGACCCAAGTTCCACCGAGTCTTAACGAGTAAAATAAACCACTAGTTGTTGGTGCAAATGGTAGATCTAGCCCCATTTTGATTGTTTTATGGTGCCAATCACTTAATAGCCAATGTACTAATCGCCGACTAGTGATGATAGTTAGTCTGTTTGTCTGGGTGTTAGCTAGGCCAAAACGAGCTTCAATTGACTCGTGCTTCATATCTTCCGTCTCTGGGTCTACATGAACTCCGGCAATGTGCATGTTGCGAAATGACCTGGCTGTGCTTGTTCCACCGGTTTTAGGTAGATGAAGCCAAACAAATTTTTTATTAGAAATCATAAAAAAAGGCCCCAAAAGGGGCCTCGATAATTTCACAGTCTACAAATTAATCAGATGTAGAAAGAGAAATCTTTTGTTGTAAGAGCAGCACCTTGAACAACAACTGCTTCATTTGCTGCAATCATGAAGTTTGCAGTGGAATCAGCTTTGAGTGAAATGAGGGTGTCACTGCCGGAACCAACAGTGAAACGTCCAGCTCCTGAGTTGTAGGTACCGGTAACAAAATAAACTGTTCCCTTCACTGTGTCTCCATTGTTAGCAACTGTGGTTGCGTCGATGGCTTTCTCAGCTGACCAAGTAGCTTGGTTCATGCTGAACTTGTCAGTGCCGGATGTGAATTCCTTCACGATTTCAGCCGCGCCAACACCTGTGATGACGTCTTTAGCTTCTGTGCCAGTCATGGCTGTAACGCCAGTCTTAGCACCACCCTCTACTGCTGATGAATACTTAAGTACGTCAGTGCCAAGGCCGGCGGTAATGGTGTCTGTGCCAAGACCAGCTGTCAGAGTGTCTGCACCACCGCCACCAAGCAATGCATTGTTACCACCAGCGTCGGTAATTTTGTCAGCACCGTTGTCACCGTAGAACTTGATTCCGTCGGAATCAGCTCCATATGTGATGGTGTCAGCTTCAGAACCGCCACGAACAGTTCCTTTTTTGTCAACAAAATCTCCATCGATATCAATAAGGTCAGAACCTTTTTGACCGTTGATGAAAATGCCGGTGGAAGCAGTATCGATATCGAAATAATCGTCTTCGGAACCACCCTGGAGAGTTGTGTCTGTTAAGACGCCAGCTCCATTGATGAAGTTATCCTTGCCTTGGCCCCCCCCAAAAGTGGAGTCCGTTGCGGCATCTGAGATGTTGAAGGTGTCAGCTCCACCTTGTCCACCAATGGTGGCATCTGAAATAGCAGCTGTGGTGCTGAGAGTGTCTGTAGAATCGCCAAGGGTGACGTTCACCTTTTTGGTGACCTGGCTGAAGGTGATTGTGTCACTGCCACCACCCATTCCGATGGTCCCTGAGTCTGTAGCTGCTGTTTGGGTCAGGGTGTCGTCACCCTCGTATGAACTCACGGTGTATTTACCGTTGGCTACTGATAGCGCACCGGTATCACCTTTTGAAGTCCCAACGAATGTGGCGTTTTTGCCTGAAGTTGTGATTGTGTAAGCCAAGGCCTTTGCAAAGATTTGGGGGTTACCGGCCGATGTTATTAGCTACTCCCTTGCAGCACAGCTGTTTTGGACAGTTCCGGTAGTGGTTTGTGCTGAGGTTCTAACAAATCTTAGATTTGACGAAGCGAATCCACTTTGTCTTGGAATGTTCCTAGAAGGAGTTGCAAATAGCTCACTTTCCTCAGCTTGATATTCGAAGTGAGGCTCATACCTACCTGGAGTGGCAGCTGTTTTCCATCCTTGAGCTTGAGCTGCTGGCGATCCAGTTGGATTGTTGCCGGATAGCGGTATTCAGGTCGATTGTCTTTCTGACTTGGGGGTAGTGCGTCCGATCCGACGCTTTTGACTTTACCTTCAAGAACCCCGAAATCAGTTGCAGGAAAAGAGTCGATACTCATATCTGCATCCATACCTGCCTTGACGAAGCCGATCTGGTTGCTGGGAATCTCAACCCTTGCTTCCAGAGTGTCGTAAGGAACTATCTTCATCAACGTCTCCGTGCCTTGGGCTACATAGCCCTCTCCTCTTGGTTTGAGATCGAAAACGATTCCATCGACTGGTGATCTCAAGAGCTGGTAGCGCAGATTTACGGATGTTTCAGTGATCCGTGCCTGTAATTCTTGAAGTTCAGCCTTGAGTTGCTGGATCTGTTGATCCTGCAAGGCTTTTTGACGGAGGCGGTCGACACGGGTTTGCCTCAGCCTTCCATCTGTTTCAGAAACCTTGTTGAGTTGCTCAAGGTATTGCAGTTCGGCTGTCGCGCCTTGTTCCTTGAGCATTCCATAGCGACTCAATACTTCTTTCATCAGTTCGAGATTGCGCGTGAGCGTTTTGATCTCCTCATCGTTCAGCAAGAGAGATTGCTTGAGTTCTGTTTGCTTGAGAGCGAGCTGGTTGGTTTTTAATTTTTGGGATTCTTTCAGCGAATCGAGCTGTTGCTGTGTGGTTTCGGCATCCAGTTTCATCACGATTTGGCCTTTCTTCACCTCGTCGCCGTCTTTCACCAGGATCTTTGAGGCGATTCCGCCCACTGGCATCTGAATCTCCTGAACTGAACCTAAGGGCTCCAGTTTTCCGCTCACCGTGACCACTTCATCAGTTTTTGCAAGGGCTAGCCAGCCCACAGCGAATGCGGCAGTTCCAACTAAACCCCATGTTGTCGCCCTCATCCAACGAGGCGACTGCTGAATCGCTTCACCTTCGGTGTCGCGTTCTTTAAAGAACCCTTCAACGGCATCTTGGGCCGATTTCATAGGGTTGAAGGGTTGATTGGACTTGATCTTCTTTTTATCAGCTGCAGGTTTTTTTTCGATTGCTGGCTTGATTGGGTCTTGTGATTTAGCCATCTCAACCAGCCTCCTGTTGACGCAGTAGCGCGTAGTAACGCCCTTTGAGTGCTATCAGTTCGTCGTGAGTCCCTTCTTCAACGATGGCGCCTTGATGCATCATCACAATTTTGTCGGCATTTCGAATCGTCGAAAGTCGATGGGTCACAAAAAAGACCGTGCATCCTTGAAGTGATTCGCGCAGGTTCTGGCACACGCGACGTTCGGTGTCGTAGTCGAGGGCACTGGTGGCTTCATCCATCACCAGCAACTTTGGATTCGCCAGCAGTGTTCGAGCAATCGCCAACCGTTGCCGCTGTCCTCCAGAGATGCTGGCTCCTCGCTCTCCCAGTTCGGTGCTGTAGCCCGATGACAGCTCCATGATGAATTCATGGGCGCAAGCAATCTGGGCAGCCTTGGCAATGTCTTCACCGCTAGCGTTGGGATCTGTGAGTGCAATGTTGTCGCTGACGCTGCCAGAGAAGAGCAGCGGATCCTGAGGCACGATGCCGATCTGCCTGCGCAGCGAATACAGCTCCACTTTGTCGATGTCGTATCCATCTATCAAAATCCGGCCTGCTTCCGGCGAATACAGGCGAGGAAGCAGTTTCATCAATGTGCTTTTACCGCTACCGCTCTGGCCCACTACACCCACAAATGTTCCGGTAGGAATGTCGAGGTTGATGTTTTTCAGCACTTGCGGTTTGCCAGGGCCGAACCGGAATTGCAGATCTTCAACAGTCACTCGCCCACTGATCGGAGGCAGAGGGATCTTGCCTTGATCCAATTCGGTTGATTCAACAGGAGTATCCACGATGTCGGCAAGGCGTTCAAAGCTCACGCGCAGCTCCTGAATGCGTTGCCAGATCGTCGAAAGGCGCAGCAGTGGCTGGGTCACGTAACCACTGATGATTCGGAAAGCAATCAGCTGACCAAGCGTCAGTTGACCATCTAAAACAAGGCTGGCTCCCACCCAGAGCACCATCAACTGAGACAGCTTCTGCAGCACCTGGCCGGTTTGGTTCAGGGCTGTGCCGGTGATCGTTTTTTCGTAGGTGCGATCGATGTACTTTGCGTAGCGCTCTTGCCACTTCCAGCGGCTCACCATTTCCACGTTCTGGGCTTTCACGGTTTGGATGCCGGTGAGCACTTCCACGAGGTGAGATTGGGTTCGGGCGTTTTCCTCTGCTGACTGGCGGAACTGCCTGCGGAACAGGGGAGCGCCAATCAGTGTGATGGCAACTTGGATCGGCACCACAATCAGCGCGATCAAAGTGAGCACCCAGCTGTACAGAGCCATCACGGCGATATAGATAACCGAGAAAGCCGCATCAATCACGGTGGTGAGTGCTTCACCGGTGAGGAAGTTGCGAATTTTCTCCAGCTCAGCAATCCGAGTTCCCAATTCACCCACCGGGCGGCGATCGAAATAACCCACTGGCAGGCGCAATAGATGGTCGATTACCTCGGCGCCAAGGCGCATGTCGATCCGGTTGGTGGTGTCCGCAAACATGAAGGTGCGCAGGCTGCCCAGCAGGCCTTCAAAAATGGTCACCGCCACCAGAGCTATGCCCAGAACCTGCAGGGTGTCGAGGCTGCGTTGGGCAATCACTTTGTCGATGATCACCTGAATTAGCAGGGGATTCGCGAGGGTGAACAACTGCACCACAAACGATGAACCCAGCACCAACAGCAAGGTGGAGCGGTAGCGCTGAATGGCGGGCAAGAACCAGCCGAAGTTGAACTTGGCGTTCGGTGTGGAGCTGGTGCGATCCACCAGGATCACTTCGAAGCCTTCAGGAGCAGCTTCTGCCACCATTTCAGGGCTGAGTTCTAGCCAGCCGAGGCGGGGATGGGCCATCAGCAGACCGTTGGCATCGCTTCGCACCACAACGCCGAAGCCATCACTCCAGCTGATCAGGCAGGGCACATTCATGCGGGTGCAAAGTGCCGCCGGCACTTTCGCGCCAGAGGCGTGTAGTCCCATTCCTGCTACGAGTTGGCCCATCATCGGCAAACTGGGTTGTTTGCCTCTTCTGAGTGATTCGCGGATGGTTTTTTCCAACGCGTCGCGCCGGAACGGCAGCCCCATGATCTGGGCCAGCATGCGGAAACAGGCCATGCTTTCTCGCAATGGCCCTTCGGCTCTGATCAAAGCAACAGAGTCACGGGGGTCCTTGCCGCTGAGATCCAGGCTGGATCGAGCTTGTAATTGAGCGAGCGGGTTCTCTTCGACCTCCTTGCTGGCCGTGTCCTCGGGTTCGGAAGGGTTGTCATCGCTGCGGCCGGCCAAGATCTGATCCACGATTGACCGAGGCAGCGTCAGCAGTCGCAGGTTGAACTGGCCCTGGCTGATCGGAAGTTCGTTTTGAGGATCAAGGCTGCTGTTCAGCCCTGCCGTTGTATTGGCACTGCCTACAAACAGCTGATCATCAGGATCAAGGCTGTTGAGCGCCTCGTTTGAGCCGGCTAAGGCCCGAGCTTTCGGTAGAACGTGCCGAAGAACATCAAGGAGTCCGTAAGGCGAACGTTCACTTTGATTCACCAACGTTTCAACGAGCTTGGCCAGCTCCGCCGGGAAGACGGTGGTGTCGCACCAAGTGCGGAAGCTGACTTCGTTGTTGTAGATCTCGGCAATCAGCCCATCGGGCAAGGCCAATGCTTCAAGAGCCGTTGAAGCGCTCACTTCTTCGCAGCCCTCAGCCCGCAACAGGGAGGGCAGACCCACAAGGTTCCCCGGTCCCAGCAGCGCCAGCGTGTTGAGCTGACCGTTGTGCTGACCCAGCAAGCGAGCCTGGCCGTTGAGAATGAGCAGTACACGGTCTGAAACGATGCCACTGCTACTCAGGGCGTGACCGATCCCGAATCGAACAACACTGCCTTTGTCGCTTAGGCGCTCGATCGTTGCTTCAGAGCATCCCTGAAACGCAGGAATTTGCTGAAGAGCGTTGGTGATTGCGGAAACGGTCATGCAGCTGCGCTTCCGCTAGCCAATCAAAGTCGAGTCAGCATACAGAGAAGTTCTTCATTGATCCACTCCTGGAACAGTTCCATGGTCATCTGTTCTGCCGTTGCTTCGTCGAAGCGGGCTGCCTCATAGCGCTCCAGCCGTGCCACCAACCACCACTGCTCAATATTGAAAGGTTCAAGCAGCTGGCCTGGTTGGCTTGTACGCAATCTTTCGCTGAGAGCGGGATGGGCCTGCCTCATCGGCACCGGCCCCACGATGCCTTTGGTTTTTGCTTCTGGCCCCTGGCTGTGTTCAGCGGCTAGATCAGCGAAATTGGCTTCTGAGCCTGCGATGCGCAGATAAAGCTCCCGTGCCAGGAAACCGTCGTTGACGCGCAGAAGGCTGTACACCACGCGATCAAGCTGCTCTTTGCGGGCCAGAAAGCGTGCTTCGGCTTTGTGCTGAAAGTGCTCCTGGCTGTAACGGCGCACGCGCTCGGGCAACTCCAGTTGCCAGTGCAGATCATCGGCTGATAGGCCTCGCGTTTTCAGGTGCTGGCTCAGTTCAACGTCATCGTTGATGGCCTGCTTGCTGAGATAACCGCTCCAGAGCTGTTCGCATTCGTCCGGCGACAAAGCAATCGATTCCACCGCTGTTTCGGTCACGTCGGCGCGGATCAAAGCTCCCAGCAGGTTGTGCCGACGCAAAAGAGCCAACGCATCCGGGGAAAGATCGTGAAAGGAGGGCTCGCTCATCCGGCTAGAAATCCGCTCCTTAATCTATGGCGCGATTTTGCTCGCTCAAGGCTGTGTGGATCAACTCTGGCGTGTTGCTGGTTAGATCCACCAGTCCGAATCCGTAGCTGGTGTTGCGTGGCAGCAGAATTCGGAGAGCGCATCCATCCACGATGCGATGCAAATAAATTTTTTCCGGGCAGTTCCACGCTCCTGCATTGAGGAAATAAAGCCCCGGCTGCAGGCAACCATCGAATTTGAAGCGACAGGAAAAGCTCGCACCAGCGCTTAGCGGGGGAAGGCTTTGGCCTAGTTCGGGGAAACGCTGGCCAGTGATCAACTGTCCTGATTTGTCTGTGATGCTGCAGGCCAGCTCCACATTCTCCACCTCTTCATCAGTGAGGTAGTTCAGGGCCACGTAGAACTCCTCACCTTGGTGCAGCACGTTGCATCGTTTGCCCTCGTGATCGAGGATTTGCATCGTCTCGATCCGAAGTCCCCTGCTGGGATAGGCCATCCTGCTCTCAGGCTTCAGGCTGGGGTCGTAGCCGCTGCCGTCCGCATCCAGCTGTGCCTCTGGCTTTGCTTTACGGGCGGGGTCAGGACGATCTTCGTTGGCTTCTAGTTGAGTGAACAGAGCCTCTGCCTGAGTGCGCCAACCGTCTTCAGTGCTGTTGTTCAGGCGCTGATAAATCGTGGTGATGCTTTTGGGGCGACCAATGAATTCCAGTTGTCCGCGGTTGAGCAGCATGGCCTGGTCGCAGTGCTGAAGGATCTGTCCGCAGTTGTGCGTCACCAGCAGGATGGAGGTCCCTTTGGCTTTGAGCGCTTGAAGGTGTTTGAAGCATTTGCGTTGGAAGAACTCATCGCCAACGGCCAGTGCTTCATCCACCACCAGCACGTCGGGCTCAATGTTGGCCTGTACCGCAAACGCCAGCCGCAGGGCCATGCCGCTGGAGTAGGTCTTCACAGGCTGGTTCACGAAATCGCCGATGTCGGCGAAGGCGAGAATCGAATCCAGATTCGAGTCGGTTTCTTCCTTGCTGAGACCCAGCAGAGCCGCATTCAGGTAGATGTTTTCCAGGCCGGTGAACTCGGGATTAAAGCCGCTGCCAAGTTCCAGCAATGCGGCGACTCGCCCTTCGATCGCCACCGTGCCACTGGTTGGGGTGAGTGTTCCGCAGAGCAGTTGCAGCAGGGTGCTCTTGCCGGACCCGTTACGACCCACCACGCCCATGGTCTGGCCGGCTTCGAGCTCAAAACTCACATCGTTGAGTGCCCAGAAGGGTTTAAAAAACGTGCGTTTCCCTCTCCACAGCCCTTGTGCGAGACGGGCTCTTGGAGATGAGAACACCTGATAGCACTTGCTGAGCTTCTCAGCCTGAATCGTGATTGGGTTAGCCATCGTTCACATCACATCAGCGAAGCCGCGCCGAGCTTTCTGGAACATCCTGAAGCAGAGTTCACACAGCACAACGCTGATCGGTAGGCCCAGGCAGAGATAGAGCGGGGATGGTCCCTGACCGCTCACCAGCACAGAGCGGGTCTGTTCGATCACTAGCACCAAAGGATTAAGGCTCAATACTGGCTGCCAGCGTTCCGGCAGGGCCGACACTGGATAAAAGATGGCGCTGAGGAACATCAAAACTGTGAGGCCCACATTCACTAACTGGGGCAGGTCTCGTAGATACACCCCCAGAGCTGATAGCAACCAGCACAGCCCAAGAGACCCCAGCAATAGCGGTAACCAAACCAATGGAAGCCAAAGAGCCGTGAGCGGGATTGCCCCTTGGGCGATCAGTTCAAACAGACCCAGCACCACCAGGCTGGTGCAGGCATGGAACGCAGCTGCACCCACGGCCACAGCGCTCAGCAGCTCTAGGGGAAAGATCACCTTCTTGACGTAGCTCGGCTCACTCAGCACCAAAGTGGGTGCTTTGCTGATGCACTCGGCAAACATGCTGTAGACGATCAGCCCTGCGAACAAGTTGATGGCGAAACCGATTGGGCCAGCTTCCTGGAGATCGGGCCAACGCGCCTTGAACACCGTGGAGAACACAAAGGTGTAGACCGCCAACATCAGTAGCGGGTTGAGCAGGGTCCAGCTCCAACCCAGCAGTGATCCTCGGTAGCGCGATGCAACTTCGCGCTCGGTCAGCCTCCAGAGAATGCTGGGGTTGCGGGTCAGGGCGTCGTAGGCCTGCAGCGATCGCTGGATCGAGAAGCTCATGAGTTCTTCAGCTCTTGTTGAGCGACAGGCAGGGCTTGGTGGGGAAATGAGTTCAGATAGCCGAGGAAGGAGGGATGGGCGTGCTCCAGCTGCAGAAACTGCCAGTGCTCCAAGCTTGGTTTCATGACTGGGTAGCGATGAAGCACCGTCAGGGTGGCGGCGGTCTCCAGTGGCCCCACAAACCCTTCTCTAGGCAATTCCTCTTGACTGAGTTCTTTAGCCTGCTGAGCGCTCACCACGAAACAGCCTGAATGGGGGTTGTTGGTGAGATCAAAATGAACTTGTTGATCCCCGCCGTATAAGCCTTTGGCAGCATTGCGTTTGGGTTGCATGAAACGCTTGATGAACTCTGTCGAGAGGGGGCCGTCCACCAGCAACTGGTTGATCGCTCCCTGATGCACCGGTTCGTAGCGATGGGGCATCAGGCAGAAGCGGTGTTCTGTTTTGTCCAGAAACCAGCGCTGTTTATCGAAGAAGGAAGGATCATGGATCACCAGATCGTCTTCCAGGTACATCAGCAGGTCCGCTCCGGAGGGATTATTAATCAGGTGATCCCTGCAGGCCAGCGGCAACTGGCGAGGATCATCTGGTTGCAGCTCAACTCTTTCAATCTTCTTTCCAAAAAGATCGAGCACATCATTTAGTTGGTGCTCACCATCGCTACACAAGCTGATTTTGAGTTCGAGCGACGACTGGTTGGCCGGAAAGTGATCAATGCATTTGTGCTGAATATTGAGCAATGTCATCTCCGCTTGGCGCTGCAGGCCCAGAAGGCCATGCAGGCAGCGACTCAGAGCCAGGGATCGTTTAAAATTCGATCCGACACGCAATGATCCATAACTGTGGGGGTTGGCTGCATCTTCGCTCTGCTCCCGGGCGTAATGAGGAATGCAAACGTGAACGCGCATGAATCTTGCATAGGTAAGAACTCGCGTTCTTCTGGCCAGATTACCCGTGACGTCTGGGCTGCGGCATTGGCATCTACATGCGAGCATCAGGCCAGTGCCGATCAGATGTGTGCAACAGCGCAAAGGAATCATTCTCGCTGGTGGCAGCGGAACTCGCTTGCACCCCATCACGCTGGCGGTGAGTAAGCAGCTGCTGCCGGTTTTTGACAAACCGATGATCTACTACCCGCTCAGCACCTTGATGTTGGCGGGGATTCGCGAGGTGTTGATCATCACCACACCCCATGACCGCGATGCGTTTGAGCGACTCCTGGGGAATGGTCACTCCTGGGGAATGGAGATCACCTACGCCGTTCAGCCCAGCCCCGATGGCCTTGCCCAAGCGTTTCTGATCGGAGCAGAGTTTCTGGCCGGTGCTCCTGCAGCCCTGGTATTGGGCGACAACCTGTTCCATGGCGGTGAGCTGGTACCTCAGTTGTTGCAAAGCGGCCAGTCCAACCAAGGAGCCACGGTCTTTGCCTATCCAGTGCGTGATCCCGAGCGCTACGGCGTGGTGGAATTCGCCTCCGATGGCCGAGTGATCAGCATTGAAGAGAAGCCAGAGCGCCCGAAGTCGCGTTACGCCATTACCGGCCTTTATTTCTACGACGACTCGGTGGTGGAACGTGCCCGCCAGGTGAAGCCGTCGGCTCGCGGTGAACTGGAGATCACGGATCTCAACCGTCAGTACCTCGAGGAAGGGGAGTTGCAGGTTCAGCAAATGGGTCGTGGCATGGCCTGGCTAGATACCGGGACTTGTGATTCGTTGCAGGAGGCTGGCAGTTACATCCGTACCCTTGAGCATCGCCAGAGTCTCAAGGTGGGTTGCCCTGAAGAGGTGGCCTGGAGGCAGGGCTGGATCAGCGAAGAACAGCTGCAAAAGCTCGCAACACCGCTGCGCAAGAGTGGCTACGGCGATTATCTGCTCCAACTGATGGAGTATCCAGATGCAGGCTGAACGGCTCACCACCGCTTCCGGTTCGACCCTCAGCGGACCGTTGTTGATCACTCCGCGGGTGTTTGGTGATGACCGGGGTTTTTTCTTTGAAAGTTGGAATCAGGCGGCCTTTGCTGCAGTGCTGGAGGCGGATGGCCAGCCGGTGCCTGCGTTTGTTCAGGACAACCATTCCCGCTCCAGCGCTGGTGTGCTGCGCGGCCTGCACTACCAGTTGCCCCCCCATCCCCAGGGAAAGCTTTTGCGCTGTGCGCTAGGCGAAATCTTTGATGTGGCAGTTGATCTGCGCCGCAGTTCGGCAACGTTCGGTCAGTGGGTGGGCGCTCTCCTGACAGCCGACAACCATCAGCAGCTGTGGGTGCCAGCAGGTTTCGGCCATGGCTTCCTCACCCTCAGTGATCACGCTGAGGTGCTTTACAAGACCACAGATTTTTGGAGCCGTGAGTGCGAGCAGTCGGTGCGTTGGGATGATCCCGATCTGGCGATTGCCTGGCCTGCTTTTGAGGGCGCTTCTGCTGGAAGCTCTCCGTTGTTGTCTGAGAAAGATACGGACGCCCCATTATTGAAGGATCAGCCATGCGTGTTCTGATCACCGGTGCGGCTGGCCAGCTGGGCCAGGAACTGCAGCACACCTGTCCGCCTTCGCTGGAGTTGCTCGCATTCGGGCGTGAACAACTTGATCTGGCTGATCCCGCTGCTTGTCGTGCGGCTGTGGGAGACCATCAGCCGGATTGGCTGATCAATGCCGGGGCTTACACAGCCGTGGATCGCGCCGAAACTGAGTCGGAGCTGGCCGAGCTTGTGAATGCCCAAGCGCCTGGAGCATTTGCTGCTGCGCTGCAGCAGACCGGCGGCTGCATGCTGCAGGTGAGTACCGATTTTGTCTTCAACGGAAAGCAGGGTCATCCTTATCGGCTTGATCAGCCGTGCGACCCCATCGGGGTGTATGGCCGCACCAAGGCGGCTGGAGAGCAGGCAGCTGTTGAGGGATTAGACCCTGAGCGACTGGCGATCTTGCGCACCAGCTGGGTGTATGGCCCCGTCGGGCGAAATTTTTTGCTCACCATGCTGCGGTTGCACGCGATCAAGGCCGAAGCTGGTGATCCTCTGCGGGTCGTGGCGGATCAGGTGGGCTGCCCCACCAGCACAACAACACTCGCCCTGGCCTGCTGGTCGATGATTGAACATGCTGCTCATGGCATGCATCACTGCAGTGACTCTGGAGCTGCCAGTTGGTACGACTTTGCTGTGGCCATCGGTGAACTGGGCGTTGCTGCAGGTCGGCTGAGCTTGGCTGCTTGTGTTGAGCCGATCACTACTGCTGAGTACCCCACACCTGCTCAACGTCCGGGCTACTCGCTGCTGGATTGCAGTGCCACGCGTTCGTTGCTGGGTTTGCCAGCCTGTCATTGGCGGGATGCACTGGCCGAGGTGATCGGCCGTATCCACTGAATTCA
Organism: Synechococcus sp. AG-679-A04; assembly: GCA_003210775.1. Lineage (GTDB taxonomy): Bacteria > Cyanobacteriota > Cyanobacteriia > PCC-6307 > Cyanobiaceae > Synechococcus_C. Next base: position 2,429 of record QCUI01000007.1, on the reverse strand, counting down.
GTGTCCAATCGCTCCTGATGCCACGAGATCGATCAAGTTGAGCTGGCGCGGCAGACAGCGCTCGAGGCTGTAGTGCTCAACGGCATCGAGATGTGCCTGATGCCCCATTTTTTTGGCGAGGCTGCGATCTTTCAGCAGCCGGTCGACCTGCTCAGCAATGGCATGCGGACTGAAAAAGTCCACCAGCAGACCATTGTGCTCGTGATCAAGCACCTCCATCACAGGTGCTGTTGCTGAGCCCACGATGGCGCATCCGCTACTCATCGCTTCAAGCAGACTCCAGCTCAGCACGAATGGATAGGTGAGATACACATGCACTTTGCTCAGTTGCAGCAAGATGAGAAAGGATTTGTAGTTGACGTGCCCCACGAAATGCACCCGTGAGGGGTCGTACTCACCCTCAATCTCTGCAAGAAAGCGGTCGCACCATTCGCCGTCCTTGCAAGCTTTCCCATAGCTGACCCCTTGCTTCTCACCAACGACCACGATCTGAGCGTCAGGTTGCAATTTTTGAATCTTGGGAATGGCCCGAATAAATGAGTGACAACCACGGTAGGGCTCAATCCGGCGGTTCACAAATGTGATCAGCTTGTCAGCGCTAGTTAGTATGAGCTCGTCACTAATTACAAATGATATTTTGCTGAGATTTTTTGCTGGTCGAGCTTCGTTGGAAATGCCATCGTGAATTACTGAAAAGCGATCGTGAAAACGTGTTGGATAGGAACTTTTCTGGAACGATGTTGGTGTGATGTTCCAGGTGGCCTGGTCAAGATTCAGCAGCGTATTAGCATTTTTCATGTGAATCCGGCCTGAATTGTTCCAGTCATTGTCGTCAGGCTGCAACTCTGGATCAAACGCACAATCAAAGCCATTCACGTTGTAGCAGAATTCTTGGTACATCAGAATTGGTATATCAGGCCAGATGTATGGAACAAAGAGCAGTTCGCCCCAGCCTGGATGGCCGCAAATGATGTCTGGTATGAACCCATTTTGCTTCAGATTGCTGCATAATTCTGCGCAAGCTTCTGCTCGGATTGCCTTGGTCTCGATGTCTAGAACTAAGGGGTGAATCTCTTTGCTGTTTCCACGCTTGGGCTGATAGGTGTAGTGATGATAACCCTTGATCTTTGAGATGTTGCTTGCTCCCATTCCGACCGAAACAACCGTATTGCCACTTTGCTTTAAAAATTGCCGGCATATGTGTACATATTGACCTGGGAAGCTTTGGTGAATGAAGAGGATATTCATGACTGGCTCAGTGAGATGAGAGTGGGTTTTGTTGGTCGTCTGCGGTGACAGGGGTGCTGGTTCTGACTCTGGATTAATGTCAAACAGATTAATTTTCGATCATGACCGAGATTCTGTTGCCCCCTGGCACACGCGTGCTGGTGACAGGTGGTGCGGGATTCATCGGCAGCTGCGTAGTCAGGCGTTTGCTCAGCTGGCCTGGGGTTGCGGTGATCACTCTCGACAAGATCGGTTACGCGAGTGATCTGACCAGTATTGATCGGGTTCTGGAAGGTCTTGGTTCTTCGGAGTCTCGACGCCATGAGCTGTTGAAAATTGATCTGGCCGACGCCTCTGCAACGGATCAAGCGATTCGGCAAGCGGACCCGGATCTGGTGATGCACTTGGCGGCTGAAAGCCATGTGGATCGTTCAATCGATGGCCCTGGCGCCTTCATTGAGAGCAACGTCACCGGCACCTTCAATCTGCTCCAGGCGGTGCGTCGCCATTGGCAGGAGCTGCCCACAGAGCGCCAGGAGCGTTTTCGTTTTCATCACATCAGCACCGATGAGGTGTTTGGTTCCTTGGGTGAGTCAGGCCGTTTTTCCGAAACCACCGCCTACGACCCCCGCAGCCCCTATTCCGCCAGCAAGGCGGCAAGCGACCACTTGGTCAGCGCCTGGCATCACACCTTCGGCTTGCCTGTTGTGCTCACCAATTGCTCGAACAACTACGGGCCCTGGCAGTTCCCGGAAAAACTCATCCCCGTGGTGATTCTCAAGGCGGTGGCCGGTGAACCCATCCCCCTCTATGGCGACGGCGCCAACGTGCGCGATTGGTTGTATGTGGAAGACCATGTGGAGGCCCTGCTGCTCGCCGCCACCCGTGGCCGCCTGGGTGAGAGCTACTGCGTGGGTGGTGCCGGCGACCATGGCTCGGCCAGTGAGCGCACCAATCGCGATGTGGTGGAAACGATCTGCTCCCTGATGGATCAGCTGCGGCCTGATGGTGCGCCCCATGCCCGCCTGATTACGCGTGTGGGCGATCGCCCCGGTCACGACAGGCGCTATGCCATCGACGCCTCCAAGATCTCCAGAGACTTGGGCTGGAAACCCCGCCACAGTTTTGAGCAGGGTCTTGAAGCCACCGTGCGCTGGTATCTCGATCACCTGTCCTGGTGCGACAAGGTGCGTGAGCGGGCC
>QCUI01000006.1 GCA_003210775.1 Synechococcus sp. AG-679-A04 | reverse complement strand
CAGGGGAGATAACTGACGATAAGGATATGGTGGAATGGTTAGTTTTCAAGGTAGATCTCACAAACAAGAAGTTGAGAAATCACATGTTTCCAGAGTGGGTTGATGTAAGGGTGGAAGGAGATCAGATCATTCAAGATTTAAGAATCACAGAAGGCAACCAATCTGTTCATAGCCAAGGATCGTTACCACTTACTCTCCCAGGAGCAATCTCGATTCATAACCAGTGGAGAACACCACCTGAGTTAAAGGTTGCCAAGGTAGAGGGTAGGTGTACAGAGATTGACTCATCAAGATGGGATGAAGAAGTAGAGAGATTTGGCACAAAATAACCCTCCAGTGAGAAGCAAATCACTGAAGGGTTGAGTAATCCAATGCATTAACATGCACAGGTATTTATTGATTAATCCTTAGGTAGTACTGTTTGAGAGATTAGGAGCCTGATGAGTTGAGACTGTTTAATCCTGTGCTTCTTGCAATACTCCTGGAAAGATTCAAAGAGTTCATAATCAACAGCACAAGAGATGGTTTTAGTATCAGGAACCCTGGCTTCAAACTCCAGCGATCTCGTTCCCTTGCGTACAGCCTCTCTTCCTAATGATTTCCAGGCCATGTTGTTTATTGTGGTAGTTGCTGGTATTTAGAGTTTAGAAGGTGTTTATTAAAAGTAGGCACATGTGTGATCTCAATGAAAAGATTCAAAAGAACATGGTTTGGTGCGTTATAAAGAGACCCTTATGTTCATATAAATGTAAGATCTTCTGTGTGTACAAATGGTGAATCTTATGTTCTCATAAATGTGAGATCTTATTGCTGTCTTAGATTGCATCATAAAAGAAATCAAGTCTCATAAAATTTTCTTATTTACCGCAAGAATTTCAGAGCTTAACATTTTATAAGATGTCTGCAATAATAACAATAAGGATGATGATTTCGAACATCCTCTCATCCCCTTTGTTGTCCATTTTCCAATCATTAGTCTCCCTGCCCCTGGCTAATTGCCAGGGGTTTTTGCTATCCATAGAAATTCTTATGGTGGTTGGTTAAATAAATTTGATCAGTTATTAGAAATTAATGACTCAACAAGCAATTCATGTAAAACGATTGTCCCAGTACATCCAACAGGTTGCTGCTCGGAAAGGTGTTGAACCACGAGACCTCACACCTCTGTTGCAGTGTCAACTGAAGAAGATTTCTAAGTTTGAACGTCCAACAAGTGAAGCTGTACTGATGGAATGTCAGAGGAAACTCTCTGGAGTCCCTTCTATTTGGTGAGATAAATACCTCTGTACAGGACGAGGTTTGCCAAAACCTTCATCTGTACTCATCAGGTTATATCCATTCCATCGGTAACTCCTGATCATTTGTACCGGATTGGTACATTCCATCTCTGTGGCATACTTTGATGGAACTTATTCTTAGGTTGAGAGAAATCCCTACCGTTAACTATTCATTGTCAAGCTTCGGCTTTAGCTTGTGTCCCCATTACTCGGTTTCCTAATTCGTACCGGGTGGTGGGGTTTTAAATGTCTTGAAATAAGTGGTTGCTGAGGGTAGAAACCCAGTTTTCTGCAACGATTTCGTCACAATACCCGTAAACTGGCACACGCCAAAACTCAATACCCAGCCAATACCCCTTCCAATACCCAGGCATTAAGAAACCCCCAGAAACACTGTTAATACAGGGATCTGAGGGTATTCGTCTACAGCGCAGTAGTTACTTGATGTATTCCTTCAGCACCCCGTTGCGGTTGGGATGACGCAGCTTGCGCAATGCCTTGGCTTCGATTTGACGGATTCGCTCACGGGTGACATCGAAGATCTGGCCAATTTCCTCGAGGGTTTTCATGCGTCCGTCATCAAGGCCGTAGCGAAGCCGCAGCACATCACGCTCCCTCGGGCTGAGTGTGGCCAGCACGCCTTCCAGATCCTCACGTAAGAGGTTTTTGGCCACGTCCTGCTCGGGATTCTCGATGTCGGCTTCGATGAAGTCGCCAAGGCGGGAATCCTCTTCTTTGCCGATTGGTGTCTCAAGGGAGATCGGCAGCTGGGCGCTCTTGGCGATGAAGCGCAGCTTCTCAATGGTCATTTCCATTGATTCGGCGATCTCTTCTTCCGTCGGTTTGCGGCCAAACTCCTGGCTGAGCACTTTGGTGGTCTTCTTGATGCGAGAGATGGTCTCGTAGAGGTGAACAGGGAGGCGAATCGTTCGACTCTGATCAGCGATGGCCCGTGTGATGGCCTGGCGAATCCACCAAGTGGCGTAAGTGGAGAATTTGTAGCCCTTCTCGTGGTCGAATTTCTCCGCGGCACGAATCAGGCCGAGACTGCCTTCCTGAATGAGGTCCTGGAAGCTCAGGCCCCGATTCATGTATTTCTTGGCGATCGACACGACCAGGCGCAGATTCGACTGAACCATTTTTTCCTTGGCCCGACGGCCGAGCATCAGTCGGCGGCGGAAACGAATCAGCGGCATCTCCACCAGCGCTGCCCATTCCTTGTTGTCGGGTTCACGGCCGTTGTCACTCTCGAACTGGGCGGCAAGCTCCTCGAGGTAGAGAAGATCGGCGATCTTTCTGGCCAGTTCGATTTCTTCGTCTGGGCGCAGCAGGCGGATCCTGCCAATCTCCTGAAGGTAAACCCTGATGGAATCTTCGGTGTAGACCCCTTTGGGGCCAACCTTGATGCTCGCCAGCACCTTGGCCTTGGCGTCTGCCTTGGCTTTCTCCTCCTTGCTTGCGGAAGGGTTTCCGGAGGTCTTTGCCAGCAACTGATCAGCGGCGGCATCAAGATCAGTGGGCTTGGCAGCGGCTGAGCTCTTGGCTGTGGTCGCCTGCGCAGAGGTTTTTGCGCCCTTTGTTGTCTTGGCTGCTGCTGAGGTCTTAGCTGCTGTGGCGCTCTTGGCTGTGCTGCTCTTGGAGGCCGTTTTGGATTTCGCGGTGGCCTTCGTGGCAGAGGGCTTTGCGGCTGAAGTCTTTGACTTCGGCTTGGTCTGCTTGCTCACACCCTTGGGTAATCCTTTGGAATCCGCCAGCATCACGATGGATGGAGCCGCCTTGGACGCCGCCGCTTTGGAAGAGGCCGTCTTGGGCGCTGCAGCGGTGGGCTGAGCTGACTTGCTCGCAGCAGGACTCATGGTGTTCGGGATGGTGAGGGTGTACGGAACTAACGCAGTCAACTAAAACGCAACCAAGCTCGGCCTGGGGGCGCATCACGGCTTTCAGATCTGCCCCAAACAGAGGGATAGACGACTAAGAAGTGATCGAGAATCAATTGGTGGGCTTTGGGCTGGGGCAGGGCTGTCAGGGGCGTTCGCAGACCGGTCGGCCGACGGGATGAACCCTGGCTCGAGCTTCGTGTCTTCCCACTGGACGGAACTCTGCTCTGTTCCGACAACAGCTGTTGAGCTGTCCAACATCTGTATCTTAAGAAAAACATGTGATGTCGGCAACCCCTGTCAACCAATCCTCCAGTCCTCCTGTCGCGCAGTCACTCTCGGGAGTCGATGTCTGGCTGGAGGCCGGTCGTGACGGGCGTACTTTTAGCTATTGCGACAGCCTGAGTCTCGGCGTGGGATTGGGTGATCTTGTGGCGGTCCGGCTGCGAGGTCGTCGACTGCAGGGGTTGGTCACGGGCTGCCGATTGATCACAGCAGAGGCGAATTCTGCTGACAGCGATGGTCTACAGCTCAATCCCGTTGAAGAGCTGGTGCAGCGCGCTGCAGTCGACCCATCCTGGCGGTCATGGCTCGATGCGATGGCGGTCCTTTGTCATACCAGTCCCTTTCGCATGCTCAAGGCGGCATTGCCTCCGGGATGGCTGGGCCAACGGCCCGGTTCGGCCCCTGCATTGCACCAGCTGTGGTGGATTGAGCGGCTTGAGGCTGCTGATCCCTCTGCTCTTCCGAAGGCCACCAGGCAGAGCGCACTGCTGGCAGAGCTCGAACGCCGAGGCGGTGGCGCCTGGCAGCGTGACCTGCTTGCGGAGGGGTTTCGGTCGGGCACGGTCAAGAGCCTGGAGAGCAAGGGCCTGATCCGCCGGCAACGCAAATCGGAGAGCGGCCCTCGTGCACCAGACCAGTCAGCAGCCAGGGCTGCTGAGCTGGAGTTACCGCGCTCGCTGACCGATGAGCAACAGTCTGTGGTCGACAGGTTTCAATCACTTCCTGAGGGTGGAGGTCTGCTGCTCTGGGGCATCACAGGCTCCGGCAAGACCGAGGTCTACTTGCAGCTGGCAGCAGCAGAGCTGGTGGCTGGCCGTCACGTTCTGCTGCTCACTCCCGAGATCGGCCTGATTCCCCAGCTCGTGGATCGTTGCCGACAGCGTTTCGGAGAGAGGGTTCTGGAATATCACAGCGGTTGTACCCCCCGTGAGCGGGTTCGCACCTGGCGTCGCTGTCTCGAGAGCGGCGATCCCGTGGTGGTGGTGGGCACGCGCTCCGCTGTGTTTCTTCCCCTGCGCCCGCTAGGCCTTTTGGTGCTGGATGAAGAACATGACAACTCCTACAAGCAGGACTCACCCATGCCCTGCTATCACGCAAGGGTCATGGCTTCAGAGCGGGTCAAGCTGCAGGGTGGCCGTCTGCTGCTTGGCAGCGCGACACCTTCGCTCGAGAGTTGGAGTCGTCTCCAGCCTCACGGGTCTTTGGTTCTTGCACGGCTGCGCTCGCGGATTTCCAGCCAGCCACTGCCACCTGTCCGGATCATCGACATGCGGCATGAATTAGCCGAGGGCAATAAACGCTTGATCAGTCGTGCCTTGATGGATCGGCTGGCACAGCTCCCAGAGAAAGGGGAGCAGGCTGTCGTGCTGGTGCCGAGGCGTGGATACAGCACCTTTCTGAGCTGTCGCAGCTGCGGAGAGGTGGTGATGTGTCCCCATTGCGATGTTCCTCTCACGGTTCACGGCAGTCGGGGCGCGCAGCAGTGGCTGCGCTGTCATTGGTGTGACCATCGAGCACCCATCACACCTGCATGCTCGTCATGCGGTTCCTTGGCGTTCAAGCCCTTTGGTGCAGGCACACAACGGGTGTTGGAGCGTCTTGGCGAGGAACTCAGTGACCTGCGTCTGCTGCGGTTCGATCGCGACACCACAGGCGGTCGTGATGGTCACCGCAGACTGCTGGACCAGTTTGCTGAGGGTGAGGCCGATGTGCTGGTCGGAACGCAGATGCTGGCCAAGGGGATGGACCTGCCACGCGTGACTCTGGCAGCAGTGCTTGCCGCCGATGGTCTTTTGCATCGACCCGATCTGAGGGCTGGAGAGCAGTGCCTGCAACTTCTGCTTCAACTAGCTGGCCGGGCTGGGCGCGCGGAGAAGCCCGGTGAGGTGCTAGTTCAGACCTACAGCCCTGACCACCCGGTGATCCGACACCTGGTGGATGGTCGTTACGAACGTTTTCTGGAGGAGGAATCGACCCTGCGCCGCGAAGCCGGATTGGTTCCCTTTGCGCGGGCTTGCCTGATTCGCCTTTCGGGAGAGTCCGCGAGCGATACGGCGACTGCTGGAACCCTGCTTGCTGAACGGATCCGTGCAGGCTGTGCCGCTGCAGGCTGGCAACTGCTGGGTCCTGCACCTGCGCCTGTGGCTCGGGTGGCGGGCCGCAGTCGCTGGCAGCTGCTTCTCCATGGTCCCCAGGACAGTGAGATCCCCCTGCCCCCCGGTACCGGTCTTTGGGAAGGGCTCCCCAAAGATGTTTCCCTTGCCGTTGACCCGGATCCTCTGCAGCTTTGAATCAGGACGGCAGCTCGGGATAGCCGAAGCCGAGTCGAACGCGCATGGACTGGAGCAGAAAACTCAGCAGCAGCAGCAGGCCGATCAGCACACTGCCAAGACCGAGCGGGCTCCACTGCCAGCGGCGGATCTGCAGTTGATTGACGCTGCCGCTGTCGAGGACCCAAAGCAGAACATCCCCCTCCAACCGACCGGTCATGGGACTGCTGTTGACCTGTTGGAGGTCATGGACAGGGGTGATGCTGACCTGCAGATCTCCTGCGGGGAACTCGGCGAGGGGTGAGAGGTCCAGGCGCAGATTCAGTTGCTGCTGCACTCCGATCAACCAGTTTCTCTCCACGATCGACAGGTCGGGTGTGGGAAGGGTCACGCCCGCGCTGCGTCCAGCCAGCTCCACACTGCTGCGCATCAGCCTGGCGGCCTGGTCGGACCCCAGGGTGGGGCTGATCAGGTTGAGAGAACCCGTTCGGTCTTTCTGCACTGTCCAGTTCAGGCCTTCGGTACGCAGCGCCTTGGCGAAGTTCTGCTGCCAGGGAAGACTGTGGCCACTGAGGCTGTTGATCCGCCAGCTCATCGCCAGGCGATCGGGACCCGCCAGATCAATCTCTGCTTTGACGCGCACGCATCCGCTGAGCAACAGGGTCAGCCCGAGCAGCACTGTCAGCACAAGCACGGCAAAACCTGCTGATGGGGCCTGGGTGGGACCGGTTGGTGGAGGAGGGGGTGGAGTGGGCTTTCGCCGTCGGCTGCTGCTGGGGCTCCCTTTCCCCATGCGGGGAGCCATGTCCAGCGTCGGTAACTGCATCGACCAGCGAGCAGGACGCTCAAGGCTTGGAGCCTCGAGCACACTCAGCAACTGACGAGCCCGGTTGCGTAGATCAGGATCCTTGCAGCGTGTGAGCAGACGACAGGTGGTGATCGCTTTGCGTTCATCGCCCTGTCCCATCCAGGCCGTCACCATCACCATGCGGATGGCAGCTCCTTCGGGTTCAGTGATCGGGTTGGCGGCGGCGAGCGGTTCCAGCAGGCGTAGGCACAGGCCGTAATCACCCCGTTCGAGTGCCCGTTCGGCTGCCGCAAGCCCTGTGCTCATCCCTCAGCTGCGTCCCACCACCATGGTGCCGATGCCTGCATCGGTGAACACTTCCAGCAGCAGGGCATGGGCAACGCGCCCATCCACGATGTGGGCAGCGGAAACTCCCTGGGCGAGAGCTCTGATGCAGCATTCGGTCTTAGGTGTCATCCCCCCGGCCACTACGCCCTCGTGAATCAACTGCCTGGCTTCTGAAAGCTTCAGCTGACGGATCAGAGACCCTGGATCCTCTCGGTTGCGCAGGATGCCTGGAGTATCGGTCAGCAAGATCAGCTTTTCGGCTTGCAGGGAGGCAGCAACTTCGCCAGCCACCGTGTCGGCGTTGATGTTGTGGGCCACTCCATCGGGATTGGCGGCCACGCTGGAGATCACGGGCACATAACCGCGTTCCAGCAGGGCTTCGAGCACGTCGGGGTTGACCTTGGCCACATCGCCGACCATCCCGTGGCTGCCATCTCCCCAGGCGCGGGCTTCAACCAGACTGCCGTCACTGCCGCTCAGGCCGACCGCTTTGGCGCCAAGTCGGTTGAGTCCGTTCACGATCTGTTTGTTGACTCGCCCGACCAGGACCATTTCCACCACGTCCATCGTTTCAGGGTCGGTCACACGCAAACCGTCTCTGAATTCCGGCGCGATGGCCAGTCGCTTCAACCAGTGATTGATCTCTGGCCCACCGCCGTGCACAACAACCGGCTGAACTCCGACACTGCAGAGCAACGCCAGGTCTCTGAATACGGCGGATTGCAGTTCGGCATGGGCCATGGCTGCACCGCCGTACTTGACCACGATCCTGCGGCCTGCGAATCGCTGGATATACGGAAGAGCCTCACTCAGAACAGAGACCCTGAGGGCATCATCCATTCGCTACTTCTCCGGATTCACCTTGCTGATCCGATGTCGACACACCCACTGGCAGAAGCAGCAAATCCAGTCGGTCTCCACTCAGAGGTTTGATGGTTGCCTCGAGGCCCTTGGCAAAAAAGCGGCTCAGTCGGTCTCTTCGCTCCTGCCAGATCTCAAGAGGAACGGCCTCGCAGGCGAAACGCAATCGCAGTCCGTAATGGCCGCTTTGAATGATCTCCTCAATCTCAAGAAGCTGAGGAGGGTTGTCTTCATCCCAGAGCTTGAGAGATTCCAGAGAGCTTTCCAGATGGGCTTTCTGGCCATAGCGCCAACGCGTGACATCGCCGAGAAGTTTTCCCAGTTCTGGAGTGGCAGCCTCACGTTCTCCTTTGAATTGCGCTTTGGGCGTCACGCGCTTGGCCGGTGGTAATTCCGATGACTTCAAGGCCAGTCCACCCAGCAGGATCGGAATGCCGTAAAAAATTGTCGGAAGGCTCAAGTTGGCGGCGCCGGTCCCGTAGGCCACAGCACCGACCACGGTGAGCACACCTCCGGCGATGGTGACCAGGCTTCCTGGCGAGAGCAGATCGTTCATGCGGCATTGGAAGTGGCGCCATTCTGACCGTGCGGGGTTCAGGATGGATGGGCCTGCGGCCGCAGTTGATGGACAGCACCCGAGCGCAAGACCAGGATCAGAACGCAATGGAGGATGCAACGGCGCTGATTCAGCAGCTTGAGCAGGACAGGGCCTGGTTGCTGGAACAGATTGACCGGGGGCGATGGCAGGAATTCCGCCTGGACCTTGCTGCACTCGAGCGTGAGCTGGGCCAGCTGTTACAGCGTGCCTCAGAGCATTTCAGCTACGACGCCGATCAGCGCTGAACAGAATTTGCTGTGGTTCAGAACGGGATGTCATCGGTGTCTGGAACCAACGGCGCGGTATTCCACTGCGCTGCAGGCTCTTGCGCAGCTGTGGGCGCAGCAGCAGCTTCAGTCCGTTTCGCAGGAGCTGACGCTGCAGGTTGGGCTGGAGCTGTGGAGCCGGCACCAGCCGACACCGGGTGCAGCCGGGCGAGCGTGAATTCAGCACGTTTTTCCTTGGTGCCGTCCTGACGGGGCACCGTGTTCATCCGAAGCCTGCCCTCGATCAGTAGGCGCTGGCCCACCTGCACACGATTTTGCAGATCCTGGGCAAGATTGCCCCATCCCACCACCTTCAGTTGACCTCTGGGATCATCGGGACGCAACGCATCAAAACCAACCTCCATTTCAGCGATTGGCGTCTGATTGTCTTGGGTGTATCGCAGGGTGGGAGCCTGAAGAACATCCACCTCAAGTACGCAGTGATTCATCCTCGGCCTGGTCGGTGAGCGCCATCCTGATGCACCGCTGGCGGAATCGCCAGAACCATGTGCTGGTCTTTGCCGGAACCGGCGAGGGACCAGGAATCGCGAGGACTCTGCTGGAGTCTGGTCACCGCGTCAGTATCAGTGTTGTCAGTGCAGCTGCGGCAAGGGCTTATGCCGGCATGCATCTGGATGACCTGCATGTGGGGCCATTCCCATCTCAAGACCCTCTCGAGCAACATCTGGCGGCGAGGGGTGTGACATTGGTCCTGGACGCGACCCATCCCTTCGCTCTGCAGATCAGTGCTCAACTCCAGTTGGCCTGCTCCAGGTGCAATCTGCCGCTGCTTCGGTTCGAACGGCCTGACCACGTCATGTCGGATGAATCATTGCTCGCAACAGTCAGTGATCTCTCGGACTGTGCTCTTGCGGGCCACCATCTGCTTCTTGCCGTCGGCGCGCGGCAGCTGGCCGCCGCAGCGACGGCAGCCAGGCTGGCAGGAGCGTTGGTTCATGCCAGGGTCCTGCCCACACCTGAAGCCATCCGCCAGGCTGGTCTTGCGGGCTTGTCTGGCGAACGGCTGGCTGTGTTGAGGCCTGGGACCGGTGATCGCACTGGGGGGTTGGAAGCGGCACTCTGCCGTCGCTGGCAGATCAGCGATGTGCTTTGTCGTCAGTCGGGTGGAGCTGCGGATCAACTCTGGAGTGATCTGGCCCGTCGCCAGTCCATTCGTCTCTGGAAGCTGAAACGACCCAACCCGATGCCCGGAGTTGACGTGGTTCATAGCGTGAAGCAGTTGTGTCGACAGCTGGATGCCCATGTCAACGGACCTGAGAGTGGTCCTCACCACGGAGGCTGATCAGATCAAGGCCGATGCGCTTGCTGAGCAATTGATCACCCGTCGGTTGGCTGCTTGTATCACCTCGATGCCAGTGCAGTCCTGCTACCGCTGGCAGGGGAAGATTGAGCGTGCGCAGGAAGTGCAGTTGCTGATCAAGACAAGCTCTGATCGCCTGGAAGAGCTGCTTTCAGCTCTGGAGGCACTGCACAGCTACGACACTCCCGAAATTCTCCAGATGGCCGCACAGGCTGGAGCTGCCTATGCGGCGTGGGCGCTGGGTGCTCTCAGTCCAGATGCTGCTTCTGCAGCTCTGGAAGCGAGACCTGGGAACGAGCTCCCAGCTGGGTGACGATCTGACCGGCACACAGTGCTCCCAGCTGACCGCAGCGCTCCAGTGAATGGCCCTGGGTGAAGGCATGCAGAAATCCTCCGGCGTAGAGATCACCGGCACCAGTGGTGTCAACCAGTTCGCCGAGTCCGTAGGTTCCGATGTCCCAACGCTGATCTCCGCTGAGTACAACCGATCCGTCACTTCCGCGTGTCACCGCCGTCACCGAGCAACAACCGCGGACCTTCTCGATTGCGATGTCGAAGTCATCGGTCTGATAAAGCGCTTTGATCTCCACTTCATTGGAGAACAGCACATCGACATGACCGTTCACCAGCTCGAGAAAGCTTTCTCTATGGCGATCCACGCAGAAGCCATCGGACAGGGAGAGAGCGACCTTTCCGCCCGCAGCCCGGCAAGCTTCCGCTGCGGCGATGAAGGCCCGTTTAGCTGCAGGGCTATCCCAGAGGTAGCCCTCGAGATAAAGCACTTTCGTTTGCTTGACCATGGAGAGGTCAAGATCCTCGGGCTCAAGCTGTGTTGATGCTCCGAGGAAGGTGCACATCGTGCGCTCTGCGTCGGGAGTCACGTAAATGAGACAGCGTGCAGTGGTGGCGCCAGTGGTTGCGGAGGGTGTCTCAAACCGGGTTCCCACTGCACGGATGTCGTGGCTGAAGATCGATCCGAGCTGGTCATCACGCACCCGACCAATAAACCCTGTTCGCCCGCCAAGCTGAGCGATGCCGACCATGGTGTTGGCCACTGATCCGCCGGAGGTTTCCAGCCCAGGACCACTGGATTTGTACAACGCTTCAGCCTGCTGTTCATCGATGAGGCACATTCCCCCTTTCTGCAGATCGTGCTCACTGAGAAAACCGTCCTTGGTCTGGACGAGCACATCAACGATTGCGTTGCCGATTCCCACCACATCCAGGGAAGCGTTGGGCTGGAAACGGGAGGAATCGGCCATGAACAAGCTTGTATTGACTGCGGCAGTCTTACGCCCTGATGACCTTTGGTGGAATCAGGCGCTGAGAAGTGCCCGTTTTGGACCGTGGATCGGATCCTCTACAACAATGGTCTGATCGCGACCGGCACCCAGTGACACGATGGCGATCGGGACCTCCATCAGATCGGCCAGGAAGCGCAGGTATGCCATCGCTTTGTCGGGGAGATCCTCAAGCGTGCGGCATTCAGCGGTTGAACACTGCCAGCCAGGGAGGCTCACGTAAATCGGTTGACAGCGGGCGAATGCCTCTGCGCAGGAAGGGAAGTGTTCAATCCTTTCTCCGTCAAGTTCATAGGCCACACAAACCTGAAGTTCATCGAGTTCGTCCAAGACATCGAGCTTGGTAACGGCCAGGCAATCAAGGCCGTTCACGCCTACTGCGTAGCGTCCAATCACACCATCAAACCAACCACAGCGTCGGCGGCGGCCAGTGGTGGTGCCAAACTCGCCACCGCGGTCGCAGAGATGATCGTTGAGGCTGCCATCAAGTTCTGTAGGGAAGGGCCCTTCTCCAACTCTGGTTGTGTAGGCCTTGGCAACACCGATTACCCGGTCGATCAGAGTCGGGCCCACGCCAGCCCCAATGCAGGCACCGCCTGATACAGGGTTGGATGAGGTGACATAGGGATAGGTGCCGTGGTCCAGGTCGAGCAGCGTTCCCTGTGCGCCTTCGAAGAGAATATTTTTGCGACCGCGTGCCGCTTGGTGAATCTCCCGGGTGCAGTCCACCACATGGTGGGCCAGTCGTCTGCCGTAAGCCAGATATTCACTGATCACCGCTTCTGCATCGAGCGGTTCCACGCCATAAATCGTCTGTAGAAGCTGGTTCTTCTCATTCAATGGGCCTTCTAGACGGTCGCGCAGACGCGATTCGTCAAGAAGGTCGATGACGCGGATACCGCTTCTCTGGGATTTGTCCGCGTAGGTCGGACCGATGCCCCGTCCCGTGGTGCCGATGCGCCGATCGCCTCGCTGCTTTTCCATCGCCTGGTCGAGCAGACGGTGATAGGGCATGGTCACATGCGCCGTGGAGGCGAGTTTCAGCCCAGCGATGTCGATCCCATTCTCGATCAGCATGTCGAGCTCGCCGAGCATCACCTTGGGATCAACGACGGTTCCTGAACCGATCAGACAAACCGTATCGGGATAGAGAATTCCAGAGGGAATCAGGTGAAGCTTCAGAACCTGATCGTCCACCACGATGGTGTGGCCAGCGTTGACGCCCCCCTGATAGCGAACGACGACATCAGCGGAACGGCTGAGGAGATCTGTGATCTTTCCCTTCCCTTCGTCACCCCACTGAGCACCGATGACGACAACATTGGCCAAAGACACCGCGGCCCGAAGCCGCCATTCTGCACAATCCGGAACTCTCTCAGATCTACCTGCCTGAGGTCAAAGAGAGTTGCGAAATTGTGATTGGTCCTTTGAAGGGCTCGTGGCTCCTGATGCTCAGGTGCCTCGAAGAGCGGCCTTCTCGGCTTTGCTCAGCTCTTTTTCAACACGAGTGCGCAGTGCTTCAGGCACCGGCCGATTGGTGTAGTTGTTGTAGTGACCTTGAAGAGAATTCAGGGCTGTCTGCATCGTGGTAAAGGAGCTGAGGCCATTGATCCGGGGCCTTGGTCGATACCTCGCCATGTAGTCATTAATGAGATCGTGAGCCGCCTGCTCCGACTCCTGCAATCCTTCAGCATCAGTGGCGAGTGCAAGCGTGGTCTGCAGCGACTGAACAACGGCCACTGTGTCTTCGACGTAATCGCCAGTCATCGTTGAAATGCTGTCGCCGCAGGCGGAGAGCATCAGGGTGAGACCAAGGCACAAGGCCAGGGCGAATCCCCTGAGTTGGCGGCTGAGGCGTTGCAGCTCTATTCGCATGGCAGGAAAATTTTGGTGAACTTTAAGGCGAAGCAGCGCTAGACCATGGGGCGAGCTTGGACGGCCTTGAGCACTTGGGTCAAGGCGTCCTGATCAGACATGGTGATGTTTGAGCGGGTGGATCGTTCCACCACCTCGACCCGTCCGGCCTCGGCTTCGCGACCCACAACGATCCGCCAGGGGATTCCGATCAGATCCGCGTCCTTGAATTTGACTCCGGCACGTTCGCTGCGGTCATCCAGGAGTGCATCAACCCCTGCGGATTGCAAGGATCCGTAGAGGGACTCCCCCAGGGCGAGCTGTGTCGGGTCCTGGACGTTCGCGATAACAACGATGACCGGGAAGGGCGCAATGCTCACCGGCCAGCAGATCCCCGCGTCATCGTGATGTTGTTCCACTGCCGCTTGGGCGAGGCGAGAGATGCCGATGCCGTAGCAGCCCATCAGCAGCGACTCCTGCTTGCCGTCCTTATCGGTGAAACGGGCTTCGAGCGCGTCGGAGTATTTGCACCCGAGCTGGAAGATGTGCCCCACCTCGATACCCCGCCGCTCCTCAAGGATCTGTTCCCTGTTGTGGAGGGATCGATCCCCGGCCTTTGCATTGCGGATATCAACGTTGGTCTGAGCGGGCATGGAGCTCCACGTCGCCCCCCAGCGATGCTTGTCAGCGCTGTTGGCGCCGCAGACAAAGCGCTCAAGATCAAGGGCGGTTGGGTCCGCCAGGCGTTCAAACCGGTTTTCCCAGCTTTGGGCATTCTTCAGTGAGCTGTCTGCAAGATCCGGGCCGATGGAGCCAAAGGGCAGTGACGCGAGACCCTGCTGTTGGAGCTGCTCTGGTTTGATTGGTGCAATTTCAAGTGCGGAGGAGCCCAGACGCTGGGTCACGGCATTGGTCAGCTTGACATCATTCAGCTCCTGGTCCCCACGCAGGCTGACCAGCAGCGGTTGCTCTCGGCCATCGTCTAAGCGGGCCAGCAGCACAAGCACCTTGACGGTCTGACCAGGGGAGAGGTCGTTGGCAGAGCAGAGATCCTCAATCGATGCCTGATCAGGAGTGTCAAGGTTTCGTTCCTCGCCCGGAGGCAGAGCCTCAGCTGGGGATGGATGCGACACCGCTTTCTCCTGATTGGCGGCATAGCTCCCGTCGGGAGTGGAGAGGATCAGGTCTTCGCCCGCATTCGCCATCACCATGAATTCTTGGGAAGCGGCTCCCCCGATGGCGCCACTGTCGGCATCCACTCCAACGGCGTTGAGGCCGCAGCGCTTGAAGATGCGCTCATACGCTCCCGCCATCAGTGCATAGGTCTGCTCCAGATCCGCTTGGTCGGAATGGAAGGAGTAGGCGTCCTTCATGATGAATTCCCGACTACGCATCAGCCCAAAACGGGGCCTGATCTCGTCTCGGAATTTGGTCTGAATTTGATAGAGCGTGACCGGCAACTGCTTGTAGGAGCGAAACAGCTCCCCAGCGAGTTCCGTGACCACTTCCTCATGGGTGGGGCCGAGGCCCACACGCCGGCCCTGGCGATCTTCCAGGTGGAACATGATGCCCTCGCCGGCGGTGTAGCCCTGCCACCGACCGCTGCGTTCCCATGGTTCAGCGGGTTGGAGCTGTGGAAGCAGCGTCTCAAGGGCACCGAGGCTGTCAAGCTCGTCTCGAACGATCGTGCTGATCTTGCGCAGAACGCGCCACATCAAGGGGAGGTAGGCGTAGAGACCCGGTCCAACTCGTCTGATGTAACCACCACGAACAAGTAATTGATGAGACGGGATTTCAGCGTCCGCGGGCACGTTCCTCAACGTCACCAGCGACAGGCGGGAGACGCGCATGACAGGAATTTATAGAGAGGGCCAGGAAGCTATCACCGCCAAGAAAACGGTCGATCTGGGAACTGTCACTTTTGCTGTGATCGATGCTGGCGTCCTGAGTCTCAGCTGCTATGTTCTGCGAATTCCAATCTGTCCCAGCGCTGTCTCATGTTTGCTCGGTCGTTAGAAGTATCAGTGCCGAGCGTGAGTGAATCCCCGGATTTTCGGGGCGATGCTGCTGCTGTTCTGTCTCAGCCCGATGCGTTGGTTTGCATCGATGATGTTCAGAAGTCGTTGAATCGATCGCGTGCATCTGTGTATCGCTACACCAACACCGATCCGCGTAACCTCAACCCCGTTTTTAACCCCCGCAAGCTCAACCCCGAATACAGAAGCGATCAAAAAGACCCTCTTTTATTCCATCCCAATGAGGTGGCTCGATTCGCCAAGGATGTTCTGAGGATCAAGGAGGTCACCGTTGAGGTCCTCAATTCACCGTCCACCGCCACGCAGCAGGTGCTTGGTGCGATTCTCGATGAGTTGCGCATGATCAGATCCCGCCTTGATGGGCTTCCTGAAGCTCCCTCCGATCTCGCGTCGCGCCGTGATCGACAGGATCGTCCCGCTGCATAAGACTTGCATTGGTGTCACAATATGAGTGAGTTCTGTTTCCTTTGATTCACAACTCAATCTCCCTTGAGGTCGTCCTTGGACGTTCTCTGCGACTTCTAAGCCCTGTGCATGAAGTCTGGGATGTCCCCGACCACCACTGAATGGACCCTGAGCCTCCCCCCAAACAGCCTGCGTATGCAGCGCAGTTCGTTGCTATCCCAGCTCTTGCTGTTCTCGGGTTTACTCTCGCCATCACAGGACTGGGCATTCCATTGGCAGCTGTGCTGACCGATCGTCCCAGCCACTCCTCAGTCACCGCCAAAGAGATGTATGGATCTCAGGGCTCTTACCCCGTCTCCGTCTCCAGGACTGGTCAATCTGATCGTTGAGATTCCAGCAGGAAGCAGCAATAAATACGAATATTTTGCTGAAGCTGGAGTCATGGCTCTTGATCGTGTTCTTTATTCATCGGTCAGATATCCATTCGATTACGGCTTTATTCCCAACACGCTTGCCGAGGATGGATCACCCCTCGATGCCATGGTGATCATGGCGGAACCTACCTTCGCTGGATGTCTGATTCAGGCAAGACCGATCGGGGTGCTTGATATGCACGACATGGGTCATTACGACGGCAAAATTCTTTGCGTGCCTGTGGCGGACCCTCGTCAGCAGGGAATTCAGAGCATTCTTCAGATCGCGCCCAGTCAGCTTGAGGATGTTGCTGAATTTTTCCGCACGTATAAAAACATGGAAGGTCGTGTGACCGAGATCGGCGGCTGGCGTGACGTCGATGCAGTTCAGCCACTGCTGGATACATGCGTCCAGGCTGCTTCCGCCTGATCAGTCATCGGCTCAAAGAACACCATTCTCTGCATGGGTTCAGCGGCGAAATCCTCGGTTGAAGCCGAGATGCTTGTAAATTAAGTAACACTATTTTGTAAACGACCGTGCCCACCATCCGTTTTGAGCAGGAAGGCCAGCAAGTTGGCTGCATTGAGGGTGCCAACCTGCGCAAAGCGGCTCTCTCAGCTGGTGTTAATCCATATAAAGGTCTGAACAACCTCAACAACTGTGGTGGTGTCGGTCAGTGCGGTACTTGCGTGGTCGAAGTTCTTGAAGGGGCTCAGAACCTTTCTCCACTCAGTGATGTAGAGGAGGTCTATCTGTCTGATCGCCCTGCCAATTACCGCCTCAGCTGTCGAACCACAGTGAATGGTGATGTGACGATCCGTCTGCGTCCCGACGATGGAGCTGGTCAGGGCTCCAATAGCCTCGTCGGCGCCGTCAAGAGCCTTCTGAGCCGTTAACTGTGGCTAGTTTCACAGTCTTTAGTTATTCCCGCTGCAGCACCTGTCGAAAAGCTCTTTTATGGCTTGAAACTCAAGGGTTTGATTTTGAGGTGATTGATATCACTCTCAATCCCCCTTCCGCTGATCATCTGCATCAGGCTTATCACCAGTTTGGCGAGGTCAAGCCGTTGTTCAACACCAGTGGACAGAGCTACAGAGCCATTGGTGCTGAAGCGGTCAAGAGGATGAGCGATGAGCAAGCGCTTCAAGCACTGGCTGCCGATGGAAAGCTGATCAAGCGTCCTTTTGTTCAATGCCCGGATGGTCGATTTCTGATTGGTTTCAAGCCCGAGGTTTGGTCTGAGCTACTTCTGAGCTGAAGTTCAATCCGTCGAGCTCAGTGATCAGTTCATCGACATTCTTCTGGAACCGCAGCTGACTCATGCTGCTTCTCTTGACATCTTCGAGAAAAGCCGCCACGAGTTCCTGGCTGCGTTCCAGAACTGGGCCCTGTTCCAGAGTTTTTGCCAGTTCTTCCCAGAATCGGTCAACAGCCTGAATGCCCAGGTCCTGAAGCACCGGATCCTTCTGCGCAAAACGATCCCCTGCGTTGCGGGAGAGATTCAATAAAGAGTCAACGAGGCCTGTCGATAGCTGAAGGCTGAGCTGGTTTTCGGCTTCGCTAACCCCAGGTAACGCTCGTAGCGGCGCCGGAATTGCTTTGTCCTCAAGGTTGCGTTGCAGAGCGTGACTTGCTAGGGCGACGAGCTGTGGGCGCATCCCTGGTCCGACCTGGGTCAATACCAATGGAAGCCAGAGGCGCAGCAGTTCAGAGAGTTCCCTTTCCCCATCCGATTCGATGCTCTGATGGCTGCAAAGACGCCTGATCTTGTCGGGCCAATGGGGTGAACGCACTGCATCCTGCGCTGCATCGAGGATTCGCAAAGTGATCACTTCGAACAACTCGAGGGCAAGCAAAGCGACCACTCCGCGACTCACTGCGGCTCTGAGGGGTTCCAGCTGGATCATGCGTGCGCTGGATAGGCGCTCTGTAACGGGCACGATTCGCAGCAGCCTCCAGAACGGAAGTAGCAGTGGCAAATCAATCCATCGGCGCAGCAGTGCGTCTCTCCAGGCAATGGCTGGATAGCGCTGCTTCAGCCGAATGGCGCGCAGCATGATGTCCAGCAGGTAGAGAATCTGGAAGGGAAGATCGATTCTCCAAGACAGATCAATCGGCTGCCCGTTTTCATCTGTGCCGCGCCAGTAATTCGTGGAAGCGAGGGGAAGAATGTTTTTGCGCCAGAACCTTTGTTCCGCTGCCCATCTTTCATCCGTTAGATAGCGGTCACCAAGCAGATGGGCGGCGGATTGTTTGGCTGAATCCATGCCTGCCCTGGCCCTCAGGCGACTCTTGATTTTCTCAAGTGTTCCTGTTTTGTCGGAGCTGACAAAAGGGTTTTCATCAATCAGCTGACTGTTGCGCACCACCATTTCCAGACGCAGCTGTTTGGCCGCAGGGCTGTTGATACCGCTGGCCGCGGCGGTGCGTTCCAAACGCTGAAAATGTTTGATGTACGCCTCGGTGTCCCGATGGGACTCAATTCCCTTCACCGGGTCGTAGAGGGGTGTGATGTCGGGCAGCCAGGGGAGCGGAACAGCAAGGCTGATGGAGGGCAGGGGAAACAGTGTGCGCTGCAGCCAGAAGTTGCGCAGTGGCACATAGGTCACGTCGAAGACCACCCAGGCCAAGTTAAGGGCTGCAATCCCTGCGACCAGTCGGTCCCAGCCAAGCCAGAAGCGACGGCTTGCTGAGGGTTTCACACCTTGCCACCGAGGTCTGACCATGGGTGTGAGCGATCTCCGCTGAGGCTAGGAGGCCATCGCTATTAGGCCTATCTTGAATTACCCACGGTCAGCAAGGTTTCCGTTGCCAGACGCCCAGCACGACGCTTCGCCTCCACAAGCTGATTCTCAATCGGATTCGTCTTCGGCTTCCTCCAAGTTGCAGGGCCAAAAGGGACATCCGTTTTGGGATTTCTGGGGGCCTGTGATCTTCACCCTGGCTCTTTATTTCGGGATCCGCCATTACGTGGCTGAAGCACGCTTCATCCCTTCAGGCTCGATGCTTCCTGGTTTGCAGATCCAGGACCGTCTGCTGGTTGAAAAACTCTCCTACGCCACTCGAGGACCCAAGCGAGGAGAGATTGTGGTGTTCAAATCACCGCATGCTTTTGATCCAGCATTAAAAACCGCTGGCTCACCACCAACGTTCCGTTGTGCTCTGGCCAACTTTCCTCTTCTTGGACTGATTCCCGGCCTTGGTCACCCTGCATGTGATGCCTATATCAAGCGGGTTGTCGCTGTGGGTGGAGACCAGGTCTCCGTGAACCCACGGGGAGAAGTCCGTGTGAATGGAGACCCCCTGGATGAGCCCTATGTCACCAAATACTGCCCTGTTGATGAGCAGGGGATGAGTCTTTGCCGCACGCTCAATGTCACCGTGCCTGAGGGACATGTGCTTGCTCTTGGCGATAACCGCAGCAACAGCTGGGATGGACGCTACTGGCCAGGTGGTCCTTTTTTACCTGAGGATCAGATCATTGGCCGAGCGCTCTGGAGGTTCTGGCCTCTCAATCGGCTGGGCTCGCTGGGCGTCTGAGGCCGTATTGCACAACGCGTCCACTCAAAGGACAGTCGAGGCAGGGTTGATTGGCGGCCTTCGAAGCCCATGGATCCAATCGCGAGGGTGTCCAGATCTCATCCGGATCAAAGAGAAGCCAGCGATTGCTTCCCGGCATAAGACGCTCTTCGGCGACCCCCAGGAGTCGGGCGGGCCCGAAGCTGAGCACATCCCAGAGGCGTTCAGCGGTCCAGCCCCTAGACACCACAAGCGCTTGCCAGAGAGAGGGAAGCACGTGTTGATGGCCGGAAATTCCACGTTGGCGTTGATCAGGAGGCAGCAGGCACTCTTCATCATCAAGCGGTGATGCATGGACAGCGATCGCCTGGATCAGGCCTTCGCTTAGGCCTTCAATCAGTGCATCACGATCTCTTCTGTTGCCTAGGGACGGTGAGACAAACCACGAGGCTGCCGTGGCCGCACTGGAACTGTTACTCGTCAGTACGTGCCACCAGCTCACGGTCGCTGCGGGACGCAACGTCATCTGTTGCAGCAGATCAACGGCTGCTGCGGTGGACAGGCCCATCAGCATCAGCTTGCGCTCTGGGTGCTCCTGCTGCAGCTGAGCGAGCTGACTGAGGGGAAGCGTTTCGCTGCTCAGAGGATCAGTGGGCCAGCCTGCTCTCAGGGCTTCGGGCCCTTCCCGCAACAGGCCCTCCCCGCGCAGAACGGCATCAAGGGGCGGGATCAGCACAGGTGATGCCCCCGATTCGCCCAAGGTGAGTGCGCGGTCGAGCAAGGGGACCGGCGGCATGTTGTCTCCATCTGAGAGGCCCACGGCACCTGCCTCGATCAGGTCGGCATGGGGGGTCAGTTGTTCGCCCTTCCCTCCCTGACTGAAGCCGCCCCAAAGATGGACAGCCACATCAGAGCCTGATAGCTGAAATCCGCGAAGTCGATCAGGTAGTTCGCGACGGTTTGCTGATGCCTCAGGCAGCAGAGCAAGCTGCCCATAACCGCCTGCAGCGGCGGAGCGCACGAGGCTTTCCAGTGTTTCGCCCTGGCCCTGGAAAGGCTCCGGCAGTGAGGAATGGACATCGACCAGGCATGGAGCAAGAAGCTGATGCCCAGCAGCCCTTGAGGGGATTCCCGCTGATCGA
The DNA here is from genome assembly GCA_003210775.1 of Synechococcus sp. AG-679-A04. Classification (GTDB taxonomy): domain Bacteria; phylum Cyanobacteriota; class Cyanobacteriia; order PCC-6307; family Cyanobiaceae; genus Synechococcus_C. The sequence goes on along the minus strand of QCUI01000006.1, from coordinate 41,567 downwards.
GCCACTTCGCGGGCCTGTTCTCCGAGTGCCTCGAGGGTTCCTTCCCGCAGTAGGGCCGCACCCTGTTCCTGCAGCGGCTGGTCGGGCCCGACCAGCACCCTCACGGGGTCGAGCAGGATCATCTCGGTCATCGGTCTCAGTGTCAGAGCGCTCCGGCCGCCGTGCGATCGAGCACGCCGCCGAGGTGGGAGGTGAGGTTCATGCAGGCAACCACTGCAGGCTGCCCCGGTTCGGATGGCATGTCGACCACCGTGACGCCTCCGTTGCCTTGTTTCACGGCCCAGATATCAGCAGGGCTGAGGCCGAGAAGATGGCAGAGGATCGTTTTATTGACAGCGTCATGGGCGACGACCAGAGCAGTTTCCTTGGGATCGAGGCTGGATGCAATCGCGTTCCAGCTGTCAACGGAGCGATCCCAGACATCCTGGATTGTTTCCCCTTCTGGCATCTGCACCGTTTCAGGTGAACGTTTCCACTCCTCCAGCAGATCTCCCCAATCCGCGCTGATTTCCGACTCAAGCTTGCCCTCCCAGAGACCATGACCGATTTCCATCAGACCGTCCGTGAGCGTGATGGAGATGCCTGGGTGAGATTTCAGGATGCCCTCAGCCGTCTCGCGTGGGCGCGACATTGAACTGCTGAAGGCCTTTTGCAACGACACGTCCTGTAGAAAACCCCGCGCAGCCTCCGCCTGGGCATGCCCATTGCTGTTGAGAGGGATATCGATCTGTCCCTGGAAGCGACCTTCTCGATTCCAGTTCGTTTCGCCATGTCGCACAAGGATGAGCCGTGATCCTTCGCCTTTGGCAGGAAGGGGGGGGGCAAGGTGTGCAGTGCTGTTTAGGCACTCGATCTGCAACTGATGGCCGTTGTTGCGTGGGCTGAGATTGAAAATCGACAATGAGGCATTGTCGAGGCGGAGTCGACGGAAGCCTTGTTTTGGATCTCCCAGCAGGGTCACGATCAGACAGCGCAGGATGGCGTTGTGCCCCACCAGCAGCACGGTGTCATCGCTGTTCACGGGGTGCCGCCTGACCAGCTCATCCAGGAATCGTCGGGCCTGCTTCATCAACTCCTCATAGGGGCTGTAACGGCTTCCGTCCTTTCTGATCAGCTCTAAAGCTTCAGGCTTCTGTTTCCAGGTGGCGAATTCCTCTGGGAAGCGTTCCGATCGTTCGGCCGCAGTCAGTCCACTCCACGGCTCGAGATCAATCTCTAGAAGGCCATCATCGAAGGTTGGTTCAAGTCCGTCCTCCCGACTCTCAAGGATTCCCAGCGCCGTGGATGCAGCCCGTTTGAGCGGAGAGCTATAAACCGCCTGAATGGGGACGTCGAAAAGCGCCTGACCGAGCCGGCGCGCCTGCTCCTGTCCTGAAGCAGTGAGTGTGGAGAGATCGTCCCGCCCCTGGATCCTCCGCTCCACATTGAAGCTGCTGAGACCGTGACGAACGAGGAGAAGACGCAGGGGCACCGCTACATGCAGAGAGAGCGCCGCCATCGTATGAGCGTGACCCTGGTGCACTCTTCATCGGCTTTGGCACGGGCTACCGACGAGAATCCAATGCAGTTGCCCGCTCTGTGTGACCAGCCCACCCTCAGGACGTTCAACGGCTGCCCCGTTCTGGAAGGTGCTGCTTGCCCTTCTGTCGCTGTTGCTGGCCACCATCATCTGGGCGCTAGGGCTGGTGGACAGTTTCGCTAAACCCTCTGTTGCACCTGCATTGTCGCTGGAGCAGCAGGAGCTGACGTTGCTTGCAGAACCTCAGATTCCAGCTCCTCTGCGAACGCTTCTGCTCGGAACGAATGCCTCCGATTCCTTGCTGAACAGCTTGCGGAACATACCGCTGGAGCGGCTGGACGACCGCCAGAAAATTTTGTTCACTGCCCTGGAGACGGATCCAGATCATCGGCGCAGTCTCCAGCAGGTGGATCTCGAATCCAGTGATCTTCTTCAGCTTCAGAGAGCTCTCGCGGAAGGCGATAGCCGCAAGGTCTCAGCGGATGAGCGTTCCAGGCTTCTGCTTCTTATTGACGACCCTTTGACCCGTCGACTCGCCTGTAAAGCACTGGGTGGTGAAGAGGAGAGCTGTCTTGATCAGGATTCAGCGACCAGAGCCGCTCGCCGGCTGGTGATCAGTGAGCTCCTTCCCCTGCTGGCTCTGCTGTTCGGTGGCCTTTTGCTGTTGCGCCATCTGTGGCAACTGCTGCGACGTCGACTGCCGGCCTGGCCGACTCTGCTTGCCCCTCCTCTTGGGATGTTGGACATGGTGCTGCTTGTCGCGGGCGGTTTCGTGGTGCTCGGGGAGGTGTTGATGCCTGTATTAGTGATTCCGATCTCCTCCGCATTAACCCGTGGTCTTTCAGCGCCTCTCACACAGGGCATCAACGTGTTTCTTGGTTATGTCGCTCTTGCGGGACCTCCCCTGCTGATCTTGCGTCAGCAGCTGAAGCAGCTGGACCGTGCACAGATGCCTCCGCAAGGATGGTTGCAGTGGCGGCTTCAGCCTCTTGGCAGTGCCTTGCTTCAGGGGGGGCGAGGTTGGCTGATGGTGTTACCTCCCGTGGTTCTCACCGGCTGGTTGATCACTCGTCTGATCGCGGATCAGGGAGGCAGTAACCCTTTGCTAGAGATCGTCCTTAACAGTCAGGACCCCCTCGCCCTATTGCTGCTCTCGCTCACGGCTGTGGTTCTGGCGCCTCTCTTTGAAGAAACCATCTTCCGCGGAGTACTGCTGCCTGTGCTTGGCCAGTCCCTGGGTCGATCAGGAGGCGTGTTGGTGAGTGCTCTGATCTTTGCGGTGGCTCATCTCAGCATCGGCGAACTGGGTCCACTGCTCGTGCTCGGACTCGGCCTAGGCCTGCTGCGTCTCAGCACCGGCCGCCTGCTTCCCTGCGTGGTGATGCATTCACTCTGGAATGGCGTGACCTTTCTAAATCTCGTGTTGCTGGGCAGCTGATCCAATCTTCAGTCCTGGTCAAGGTTTCAGGCTTGCGGTGTCCTCCCTCAGGTGGTTCACTGGCGCATTGATCAACCTTGTCCGTGGTCGCGGTTCCGCAGTCACAACCGTCTTCCGCACAACGTCCGGCCTCTAGTAGTCCGTTCGAGGTCATTCAGGGGTCGCTCTCTGCACGTCGTGTTGCTCGAAAATCTCCTCTGCTGGCGGGGCTACATCGCACGGCAGACGGCAGCCTGATCGGAGTATTCGCAGCAGTTCTTGTGCTCAGTGGGCTCACGCTGCACTGGCAGCACCAGTGGACAATGGCCTTCCGCCAGCTTGAAATGACCCGGGATCTGGCCCATCGACTGACCGAATCCACGGCCATGCTTGAACGACATCTGTTGGAGCGTTCACAGACCCCCAAGCAGATGGTTCCCACCACTGTGGCCAATCTGGTGTATCTCGAGCGCCCCTCATCGACTTCCACAAAGTCAGGGATTGACCACCTTGCCATGCTCGGTTCGCTCATGGAGCGAACCATTCACCACGGCTACTGATTGATGGGCCGTTCCGCCAAGCCCAACCAGCCAGGAGCTACTCGTCAGCGCAGGAGGGTTGTGCCTCTGGAGCCAGTCCCTGCAGGACGAATGCGATCCGTGTTCGTGCTTCTTTGTCTGGGTCTTGTCGGCCTGATGGGACGAATGTTCTGGCTGCAGGTGTTTCAGGCCAGTGAGCTTGAAGGCCGTGCTCGATCAGTGCAAACCCAACGCACCAAGCCGCTGGGGACTCGTCGTCCGATTGTGGATCGCACCGGGCGCCTTGTCGCTCTTGACGAAGAGCGCTATCGACTCTGGCTGCATCCGCGTTACTTCAATCTTCCCGGTGATGCCCCGACTCTGATTCGCCCTTCTGTCGATGTCGCCGCACGTCTAGCTCCTTTGCTGACACTCACCGAGGCCGAGATCCTCAAGAGAATCGGCGACCGTCCCTCCGGGGTCAAGCTGATCGAAGGGCTGGATCCCGAGACTGCATCAACAATCCGTTCCGCCGGCATCTCTGGAGTTGACCTGGAGTCCTATCCCTACCGCGTTTATCCCCAGGGTGATCTGTTCGCCAATGTGGTCGGCTTTCTCAATCAGGATCGAGAACCTCAGGCAGGGCTTGAACAAAGCCGACACGACGAACTGCAGCGCCATGAACAGGCCAGAAGTCTTCGCCGAGGAGCCGATGGCACTCCGCTTCCCGACAATCTCGATGCAGGAGTCTTCTTTGGAGATGATCTGCGACTTCAGCTCACGCTCGATGCCCGTCTCCAGGCTGTTGCCGCGAAGGCCCTGGCCGCTCAGATCAAAACCTGGAAGGCGAAGAAAGGTGTAGCCATTGTCATGGACGTCACCAATGGTGAGTTGCTGGCGCTGGCTTCTGTGCCTACTTACGACCCGAACAGCTATTGGAGTTTTCCGGCAGGTCGTTTCCGCGAATGGTCGGTTCAGGATCTTTATGAACCGGGGTCTACGTTCAAGCCCATCAACCTGGCGCTGGCTCTTCAGGAAAATGCGATTCAGGCCACAGGACGTGTTCAGGACAGCGGTTCTGTCACGATCGGTGGATGGCCAATCAACAATCATGATCGGCGAGCCAACGGTCTGATCGACTTTCCCACGGTGCTGCAGGTGTCCAGCAACGTCGGCATGGTCCAGGCGATGCGCACTCTGCCCTCCTCCACCTACTGGGACTGGTTGAGCCGACTCGGTTTGGATGCACGGCCCGATACAGATCTTCCCGGAGCGGTTGCTGGTCAGCTCAAGACCAAGGAGCAGTTCACTACCCAGCCGATCGAACCGGCCACGGCGTCTTTTGGCCAGGGGTTCTCACTGACACCGTTGAAGCTGGTGCAGCTGCACGCTTTACTTGCCAATGGCGGTCGTCTTGTTAGCCCCCACATCACCCGAGGATTGAGAGCCGGCGATGCGCTGGCTCCGCCTGGATCACGTCAGGGCAAGCCACTGCTGAAACCTGAGGTCACCCGAACAGTGATGGCCTGGATGGAATCGGTCGTTGAGAAAGGAAGCGGCAGGGGCGTCAGAACACCTGGATACCGCATCGCTGGCAAAACAGGCACGGCTCAGAAAGCCCTTAACGGTGTTTACGTTCCTGGCGCTCTGATCTGCAGTTTTGTGGCGACCCTTCCCGTCGACGATCCGCGCTACGTCGTGCTGGTGGTGGTGGATGAGCCTCAGGGAGGAAATGCCTATGGATCCACGGTGGCTCTTCCAGTCGCCAAATCAATCATCGATGGTTTGTTGGTGATTGAAAAGATTCCTCCCAGCACGGCACGCACAGCGGCCTCGGAGCAACCCGGGTGAAGCGCTGAAAGTGCCCGTCTCCCGCTGAACTTTTCAGTGGGATGCCAGCTCTCAAAACGCGGCTACGTTACAAGCAATAAGCCTTTAGGGACAATGGCAACTCTTCTTGAGCAGCTCTCTGCAATGACCGTCGTGGTGGCAGACACGGGTGATCTTGAAGCGATTCGCAAGTTCACGCCACGGGATGCCACTACCAATCCCTCCCTGATCCTTGCAGCTGCTCAGATCCCTGCCTACCAATGCCTGATCGACGAGGCCTTGCGATCCTCCCGTCGTCTGATCGGCGACAGTGCGCCCGTCGAGACAGTGGTGCGGGAGGCGCTCGATGAGATCAGCGTGATTTTTGGCAAGGAAATCCTGAAGATCGTTCCTCGCCGTGTATCCACCGAGGTTGATGCACGGCTCAGTTACGACACCGCCGCCACCATTGAAAAGGGCCGCAAGCTGATTCGCCTCTACAACGACGCCGGCATCAGTAACGATCGCGTACTGATCAAGATTGCTTCTACCTGGGAGGGCATCAAAGCCGCTGAAATTCTCGAGCGGGAAGGAATTCACTGCAACCTCACTCTCCTGTTCGGCTTCGCTCAGGCGGCTGCCTGCGCTGAAGCCGGCGTGACTCTCGTTTCGCCTTTTGTTGGCCGCATCCTCGACTGGTACAAAGCCGATACTGGGAGGGACTCCTATCCCGGTCCGGAGGATCCCGGTGTCTTGTCTGTCACCAGAATCTTTAACTACTTCAAGACTTACGGCTACAAGACCGAGGTGATGGGGGCCAGTTTCCGCAACATCGATGAAATTACTGAGCTTGCCGGTTGCGATCTGCTCACCATTTCACCCAAGTTGCTCGATCAGCTGCGTTCCAGTGAGGCCACGCTCAACCAAAAACTCGATGCGGCCAACCCCTCAAGCAGCGAAGCTCAGATCCATGTGGAGAAGGAGCAGTTCGACAGCCTGATGGCCACTGATCGCATGGCCACAGACAAACTCGGTGAAGGCATCAAGGGCTTCAGCAAGGCGATTGAAACGCTGGAAAGCATGCTTGCCCATCGACTGGCGGAACTCGAAGGCGGCCAGGCCTTCGGTCATGCCGTGCAGGAGATCTTCATGCTTAATGACATGAATGGTGACGGCTGCATCACTCGTGATGAGTGGCTTGGAAGTGATGCTGTGTTCGATGCTCTGGATGCAGATCATGACGGCAGACTCACTCAGGAGGAAGTGCGGAGAGGCTTCGGATCTGCCCTTTCACTGACAAGAGCCTGATTGTCCTGTTGTCTCTGACTGTTGGTCCGTGAATGCCCTCAACACCATGCGTGCCCTCGCTCAGAAGAGTGAGGTGCACGGCGTCAAGACAGGTGATGTCATCTTCAAGGCTGACGACCCAGGTGCATCGATGTTCGGTGTGCTCGAGGGAACGATTCGACTGACCTGGACCAACGAAAACGGACAGCAGGGATATGAACTGATCGAAGCAGGCAACGTCTTTGGTGCCGGTGCGTTGGTGATGGAAGGCCATCGCCGACTTGGCACAGCACAGGCCGAAACCGATTGCCGCTTGATCGAGATGAACCGCGAGAAATTCCTGTTTGCTATTCAGGAGTCACCCATGTTTGCTATTGAGCTGCTGGCTTCTGTTGATGCCCGTCTGCGTGATCTGAAAATTGCAACCCAGGTCTGATCTCAATCTGATTAGGTTCTCCAGAGTTTTTTGGAGCTGTTCCGCAGTCGATGGGCTTGCAGCTGGTCTGGTTCAAGCGCGACTTGCGGCTCGAGGATCACAGGCCGCTGATCCAAGCATTGGCTCTTGGAGACGTTCTGCCTCTTTACATCGTGGAGCCTGATTTCTGGCTCCAGCAGGATGCCTCAGGTCGTCAGTGGGAGTTCTGCCGAGAAGCTTTGCTCGATCTCCAACAGGCGATGGCTGCTCTTGGACAGCCGTTGGTCATTCGCTGCGGGGATGCGGTGGAGGTGCTGGAGCGTGCCAGGAGTCAGCTCGGTGTGGCGGGCCTCTGGAGTCATGAAGAGACCGGGAATGATTGGACCTACGCCAGAGACAGGCGGGTCGCTGCGTGGGCCAAGGAGCGCAGCATTCCCTGGCAGGAGATTCCGCAGTTTGGTGTGATCCGACCGTTGTGCACGCGTGGTGGATGGGCCCGGCGCTGGGAAGAGCGCATGGCAGAACCGATCACGGCTGCTCCCAGTCATCTCGAGCCCTTGCAGGGTGTCTCACCTGGTGAACTGCCGACGGCCGCTGAACTTGGACTCGAGCCTGATCCGTGCCCCCATCGTCAGCATGGTGGCCGTCATGCCGGTCTGAACGAACTCCATCATTTCCTGGGTCAACGTGTGGAGCACTATTGCCGCTCTATTTCCAGCCCGAACAGAGCCTTCGCGGGGTGTTCCAGGCTCTCCACTTATCTCACCTGGGGTTGCCTCTCCATGCGTGAGGTTCTTCAGCGCAGTCGTGGGATTCAGGGACGCGGGGCGCGCAGTTTTGGGTCGAGGCTTCACTGGCACTGTCATTTCATCCAGAAGCTCGAGGATCAACCCTCGATCGAGTGGCAGGACTTTCACCCTTTCATGCGTGATCTCCGCACTCCTGATGCCGAGCGTCTGGCGGCCTGGGCCGACGGCCGTACCGGAGTACCTTTTGTGGACGCCTGCATGCGGGCCCTGAGGGCCAATGGCTGGATCAACTTCCGGATGCGGGCAATGTTGATGTCGTTTGCGAGCTACAACCTCTGGCTGCCCTGGAGGGACAGCGGCCTGCACCTCGCACGTCAGTTTGTGGATTACGAACCAGGAATTCACTGGAGTCAATGCCAGATGCAGTCGGGCAGCACCTCCATCAACACAATCAGGATCTACAACCCAATCAAGCAGGGTCGTGACCATGATCAGCACGGGGTGTTCATCCGACGTTGGTGCCCTGAACTGGCGGATGTTCCCGCGGTGCATCTTCATGAACCCTGGGCGTTCAACGGCGTTATGCCGATCGTGGATTGTGCCGATTCGGCAAGACAGGCCAAAGACAGGATCTTCGCAATCAGACGTTCAGCCGGATTTGATCGTCATGCCGATGCCATTCAGCGCCGACATGGCTCTAGGCGGGCCGGTCTGCCGGCATCCTCTCGGCGACGATCACGTCGCCGCATGAGTGATCCATCCGTGCAACAGCTGGCTTTCGATCTTTAGTTGCGCTGCAGCAGCAGCCGGCGAATGACACGTTGGGCGATGTCGCCATATCCCATCTCACCGGAGAGGATCTGGGCGATTCGTCTGGGAGCCGTCGGTCGTTTAACTCCCAGCTGATAGCCCACACCGGGGAAGCGGTAGAACACCTGTGCGATCCGACGACCCCAGGCCATGGAGTCGCCCCAGCGCTGTCGCATTGCCTTGGAGTAACCCTGAAGGGATTGCTCTTCACCATTCAACCAGCGGTCAAGGTGCTTTGCAGCTTCGCAGCCGCTCATCAGAGCTGGTCGCAATCCCTCTGCAAGGAACGGATCGCAGAGAGATGCGGCATCGCCGACCGCCACGACCCCGTTGGCATGGAGTGCGCTGTGACCGTTCCAGACCCTCAGGTTGGCCTGCTGCCGAAGACCTGAATCGGCAGAAAAGCCAAGGTCAGGTAGCAGTGCACTCAGGATCGTCTCCGAATCGGTGACATCACGACCGATAAAGGTGCCCACTCCCACATTGATTCCGTCTGCCAGCGGGAAAGCCCAGGCGAACCCGTGGTGCACAAGGCCAAATTCGAAGCGTGCTGTTCCAGGCGGGAGCGTTCCGAGTCCCTCCAGGCGAACCGACAGCGTGCTCGCCATATGCAGTGAGCTGGGGCCAATGCCGACCTGTTGCGGCCAGGGAGACCCAGAGCCATCAGCGATCACAACGGCTCTGGCCTGAACAGGAGACCCTTGTTCCCCAGTGAGCATCCAGCACTCGCCGGTGCGTTCGAGTGTTGTCACGCGACATGGTCGCTGAACGGTGGCACCGGCACTTACCGCCTGCGCAAGCAGTAAAGAATCCAGATGCTCACGCCTAACAATCCAAAACGGTGCTTCCCCGGGTAGTTCGGCAACAACGGGATCCTCCAGACACCAACTGAAGTCGACCTGGCGGATTACATCATCAACCGCTGGGCTGAGGTCGAAAGGGAACCAGTTCTGCACAGATGAGGCCATGCCTCCACCGCAGGGTTTGATCTGAGCCCCGGACTCCGCTTCGAGGATGCGGACTGAATGCCCTGCGTTAGCAAGGTGAAATGCGGCTGAAGTGCCGGCAGCTCCGGCACCGATTACGGCAACGTCGGTTTCAATCACGCCTTGAGGATGTTGAGAATCAAGTTGAAGGCTTGTTCCATACGTCAAAAAATCATCTTGGCACTTCATGCCAATCAAGAGCTATCTGGCAGATTTGGATATCTGTTAACTCTGATTCAGGGATAGTCGTGCTTTCCCGGAGAAGGATCGTAATGTAGACCCTTCTTAATACAGCTTTCACTAAAATACCATCTTGCTCGGCATCCTGGTCAAGCAACTGCTGTAACAGCTTTGTCTGACTTGTCGATCAGCACAGTTCTTGGGGGAAGGTCATAAGTTTCAATTAGAAGTTGCTGCTTCATAAGTTTGACTTGTTTGGCTTTATTGTTTTCGAGTTGACGTTTTGTTGTAATTGAGAAGTGGGCTACGAGTGAATAGGAACCGACAAATGAGCCTGGCCTGTGCTTCTCTCGCTAAATGACAAAGCCTCTTAAGACCCTTTGTGAGTTTGTGCGCCATCAACCCCCTTGTAATGGTTGGGCTGCTTTTGGCGGGCATAGCCCATGGCCTGAGCGAAATCTTTGCGATGGCCACTGCAGAACGAAGTTGGCCTGCAATCTCAGTTAACAGCAGCTCCGATAGGGCGAACATCAGGCCAAGCGTTGCCGCCAACGTAGACCCAGCTGCTAACCAGCGACTCGTCTGGTCAGCTCTTCAGTCGGAAATGCACGCTTTAGATGTGCACTGGTTGTATTGTGATGAATACTAAAAAGCGTATTTAAATAGATCGAAATTACCGATTTGTTTAGAGCTGATCAAGCCAAGCCAGCAAGTTTTTGCGGCGAGTCATGGATAGTTGAACATAAGCATTCTTGCTTTGTAGCGCTTCGCCACCATGCCAACGAATTGCTTCATCAATCGTTCTTGCTCGACCATCATGAAGGAAGCCAGCCTTTCGATTGACCCTTTGAGCCATTCCCAGTCCCCAAAGAGGTGCTGTTCTCCATTCAGATGAAAGGGTCAGGCCGTTTTCTGCAACTCCATCATCAAGATCAGGTCCCATGTCGTGAACCAAGAGATCTGTATAAGGCCAGATCTCCTGATCGTTAAGAACACCAGCAACAGCCTCTGGATTAAAGCCCGTGAGCTGGGTGGGAACATGGCAAGTAGCACACTGCAATTGGTCGAAAACATGTGATCCACGACTAACTACTTCGCTAGAAGCTTTTTTAGCCGTTGCAGGAGATCCAAGCGTTTGTGTGTAGTAGGCCACGCCAACAAGCTCTTTCCAGCTGATGTCTGCGGGTTTGCCGTCAATCGCCAAAGCACTGTTCGGACCAGTTGCAGTTGTAAGCCCCATATCCTGCTGATAAGCATCTGCACTTTGTTGCATGATGCTCGCAGACGTGGACTTCCACCCGAAACGACCGATTCGACGAATTCCATCTTGATCTTCAACCCAGACAGGCCTTCCTGAAATGCCATCGCCATTCAGATCGTCCGGATCAGCATTGGCAAGAAGATCTGACTCAGGAATTGCTTCAAGCAATCCCAGGCCAATCATCGGTGGAGCAATTCGTAATGACCTTGCAACGGTGGCCGCCGAAATCTCAGAACCATTCGGTTGCGTGAGGCGAGCTTTCAATCTCCGTAAACCATTGCGCTCAATCCACACCCTTTCAACGGTTGCTTCAGGGCTATGGCCATAAATAGATTTGTCTTGCAATTGAAACCCTATTCCTGGAACAGGCTGATCACCTTCTCCTCCTCGCATTGCGACTCGAAAAAGAGACTGGCCAGCAATTGGACGCCCTCGTCCATTAAGGACATGGCAGGAGGCACATGATTTTGCATTGTGAATCGGGCCTAGACCAGCTCCAACATGTCCAATCAACGGAATATGGCTTTCTTCGAAGAGTGGATCCGTTTCCACATGTCGATCAAGCTCTTGCTCGCTGAGTCCCTCAGCAGGTGTTTCAAAGGCTGTAAAAGCTCGATTGAATACTGTCATCTGACCCGCAGCCCTCTGAGGGTCGCCTGCCTTTGCCCAAGCTGGTCTCTCTAAATTGGATGAAATACCTAGCCCTACTGCTAAGAGAAGGGCTAGGCAGCCAATCAAGATTTTGGAGAGAGAATGACGTCTCATTTATGCATTCTCTCAGTCCATGGTGTCAGCTACATTAAAGTTTCCTGAGTTAATCATCCAATTTTGGACTTCAAAGCCTCAGTAGTATCAAACGCTTGCGAAATTGCAGCCATCAGCTTATTGACTTGCTCTTGAGTGGAAGCATCGTCAAGCTTGTCATTGAGACGTGTTGGTAGTTCCTTCGCCTGTGCAATTACAGCCTGCAATTCTTTCGTCAGCTGATTGGCCAATTCAGCATCTTTTGCTTGGGCGTATTCTTGCATTTTCGACTTTTCCCAGGCCAGCTGAACACCTTGAAGGTTAGACAAAACATCGGCACCAGTATTGCCGCTAAATGTACTTTCCAGCTCCCCTTTGCCATTGGCAAGTGCTTCTCCCAGTTTAGTATTCCCTACCTCGTCAAGACACCCGGCCATCCCCTCGAGAATATCATTGACTGTTTTAGGGGGGTCGGCTTCAACATCAGCCTTCCCAAATCCTTGAGGGCCACTCCACGCGGCCAGAAGCTCTTTGGCATTGGACTCTAGATTTGCACCCGCAATTTTCAAATAAGCTAGCTGCTGAGTGGTTAAATCAGATGCTTCGACAGAAGAATCGTTGTCACCAAAAATAACGTATTCAATGCCGTGGAAGCCACGACCTGTTGTATCTAAAGCGTCAAACTTTTCTTGGGTAAAATCTTTCTCAGAAAGAGCCTCGGCTAATTCCTTGTCACTCACTGGCCAATCATCAAGATTAGGATCAAAATCTTCTGTTTCTGCAGGACCGTAAGCCCAGGTTTCCGTCACTTCCCATGTGTTGCGAGTTCTTTTCCACTCAGCGCGCGCTGATTCAAGATTGGCAGCGCTAGGATCCTCAACAAGAGTTTGAAGTGCCTGATTAAGTTTTTCCGTCCCACTAACTAATTTTTGATAGCTAGGCAAAACAACATCATCAACCAACGCTGTGCTGACCTCTTGGTCCGTTGGAACAGCCTGCGACTGGGAAGTGCAGGCTGTGGTGATCGTTGCGGATAGGGCCGCTGCAGTTAGTAGAGGAAGAAGACGCGACATTCGATCTGTTAATGCACAAGTTATACAACTCAAGCATGGATCAGTGATCAAGCAGGGCGCAAGCAGCGCGACACGCGCTAATGATTCTTTTGCTACTAATATGTCATCAAAGTGCAGAAGATATTCTCAGAAAATATTCACTTTTGCTTAGTTATTTTGGTGTAAGTCTTGGGAATAGCGGCATGGAGAATCTTGATTTTAGTTCAAGATAAAATTCAGGAATAAGAGCTCCATTCTGCTTGTGAAGCTATGATTCCACCGCAGGTCTTGATCTTTGAACCCGTTTCGGCTTCAAGCGCAGTGACCGAAATGCACTGCGTTAGCAAGGTGAAATGACGCTGAAGTGCCGGCAGCACCGGCACCAATCAAGGCAACGTCGGTTTCAATCAAACCTTGAGGATGGCGGCCTCCTTGTCGGCCAGGTGTTTCTCCAGCAGCGCGATGAACTTCTCAAGAGTTTTTTGGATGCTCTCCTGTTCGTCACGGCTCTGATCTTCGGAGAACTCTCCCTCCTTTTCCTGTTTCTTGGTCTTGTCGATGGCGTCGCGGCGAATGTTGCGCAGGGCCACCTTCCCTTCCTCAGCATATTTAGAGGCGAGCTTGCAGAACTCCTTGCGACGCTCCTCAGTCAGTGGCGGCACGTTGATGCGGATGATCTTGCCGTCGTTGTTGGGGGTGAATCCCAGTTCACTCATGGCGATTGCCTTTTCGATCCCCGCCAGCGAGCTGATGTCGAAGGGCTGGATCTGGATGGTCTGTGAATCAGGTGTTGTCAGCGTCGCCAACGATTTCAGCGGCGTGTCGGCGCCGTAGTACTCCACCGAGATGCGATCGAGCAGAGACGAGTTGGCCCGCCCTGTTCGGATGGTGTTGAACATGCGCTGGGTGGATTCCACCGACTTCTGCATGCTTGCTTCGAGGTCTTGCTTCGACATAACGGTTGTCAGTTGTTGATCCGGGAACCGATCGGCTCTCCAGCCACGGCTTTGCCGATGTTGCCAGGTTCAAACAGATTGAAAACAACAATCGGAATGTTGTTGTCTTTGCAAAGGGCGATGGCAGTGCTGTCCATCACGGCAAGTTCACCGCTCAGAACCTGTTGGTAGGTGAGGTGTTCCTGTTTCACGGCATCGGCATGGATGGCGGGATCCTTGTCATAGACACCATCCACCTTGGTGGCCTTGAACACCACATCCGCATTGATTTCAGCGGCCCGCAGGGCTGCTGTGGTGTCGGTGGTGAAGAAGGGGTTGCCACAACCTGCGCCGAAGACCACCACGCGTCCTTTCTCGAGATGGCGGATGGCTTTACGGCGGATGTAAGGCTCTGCGACTTCCTGCATGCCAATGGCTGTCTGCACCCGGGTCGGTACACCTGCGCGTTCCAGTCCGTCCTGAAGGGTGATCGCATTCATCACGGTGGCCAGCATGCCCACGTAATCAGCCGTGGCTCGATCCATTCCTGCGGCCGACCCTTTCAGGCCTCGGAAGATGTTCCCTCCGCCCACCACAATCGCCAGCTGGGTGCCGCCAGCGATCACCTTGGCAACGTCTGAGGCGATGGACTGAACGATGGCGGGATCAATTCCGTAGCCCTGGTCTCCCATCAGCGCCTCTCCGCTGAGTTTCAGGAGTGCACGCGCGTAGGCCATTCATCCACCTGATCCAGCTGACAGTAGCAAGCAGGATCGGACGCTCTCGCCACTGGCGCGCATGCGGCGCAACCGCTTGGATAGGGCAACGTCAAAGTTCCCATGTCTGACGAGAACGGTGGACGCAGTTCGGTGATGGCACGTCTCACCCTCTCCGCTCTGGATCGCGCCAGTCAGGATCCGTCCTGTTGGCGTGATCCTGTCGTTCATCGCGCTCTGCTGGTCAGCGGTCTGTCTGTGCTGACCGCTGCATCGGGTTTGATCAGACACGATCTGGATCAGGACTGAGTTTCAGTATTCGATGCCAGCCTGAGCTTTGACACCCTGTTCTCTGAACGGGTGTTTGCTCAAGGTCATCTCTGTGACCAGATCGGCCGCTTCGATGAGTGGTGCCGGTGCCCCTCGGCCGGTGACGGCCACATGGCAAAGCTCGGGACGCTCCCTCAGGCCAGCGATCACGATTTCGGGCTCGATGTAGCCCAGCTTGATCGCCACGTTGAGTTCATCCAGCAGAACTAGTTTGATTCGGCCGTCACGTAGGTGGCCCAAGGCGGTTTGCCAGGCCTCTGTGACCAGTTGTTGATCACGCTGGCGGTCCTGAGTTTCCCAGGTGAATCCCTCCCCCAGTGCATGCCAGCAGATCTGGTCGCCGAAGACTTTCAGTGCCCTGGCTTCACCCGGTTCCCAACCACCCTTGATGAACTGCACAACCGCCACCCGTTCACCGTGCCCGAGGGTGCGAAGCACGAGTCCTAGGCCTGCCGTGGTCTTGCCCTTGCCATGCCCGGTGAACACCAAAATCAATCCCTTCTCCTTGTTGCGCTCCTCGACCCGCTGGCGTTGCACCTCTTGGCGTCGCTCCATGCGTTTGCGGTAGCCAGCATCGTCCTGCTCAGGGGCAAGGTTGCCTCCCATGCCCAGATCCGCTGCCGTCTGGTCGAGATTGCTGTTGCTCATGAAGAGGGTGCGTCGATGCGGGGGCGCGCACCGGTGATGCGCTGCAGGGCCTGCCCGGCCAGCAACTCCTGCGTCACCGCTGTGAAACCGAGTTGCTGCAGCTGAGACGGCAGGTCGTCTTCCAGCATGGACGTGGCCGTGTCTGTTTCAAACAAGGCGCAGAACAGTTGTTGCGGCAGTCGCAGCCAAGGTCCTGCCGGATGCAGGTCCACAATCACCAGCCAGCCACCCGGTTTCAACAGGCGCAAGCTCTGGCGCAGCACAAGCTCCCGCTCGCGGCGAGGAAATTCATGCAGCGCCACGCTCAGCTGAATGGCACAGAAGCTGTCGTCCTGTAACGGTGGTTCCTCGGCCAATCCCTCCACCCGCTTGAGGCTTGGGTGTCGTCGGGCGGCCAGAGCGAGTGCCAGTGGAGAGAGATCGAGCCCTGTGACACTGAAGCCTGCGGCTAACCAAGGTGCTGCAGCCTCGCCGCTGCCGCAGCAGAGATCCAGCACAGGTGCACCGGGCTTCAGCTTGGACTGCAGGGCTTCCAGCCCCAGACTGCGGAGTTGCTCGACGCCGCCCACGCTCAGTGATGAGATCGCGGTCACCGTGTCGTAGATCCAGCGGTAGCGGTAGGCCAGGGGCCGCAGAAACGAGGTCATCAGGATCAGGAATGGATGAGAGGGGCGTCATCCAGAGTGTTCATCCTGACGTTGAAGGCCTGGGCTCAGTGGCCCGAACGTTAGGAAGGCAGCCAAGACCTTTCTGTGGCGCGAAACGGAATTGCCCTTCCGTCTGCTGCACATCCCAGTCGTAAACCTGTTGGATGCGACGGCAGATC
This sequence comes from Synechococcus sp. AG-679-A04, assembly GCA_003210775.1. Taxonomy (GTDB): domain Bacteria; phylum Cyanobacteriota; class Cyanobacteriia; order PCC-6307; family Cyanobiaceae; genus Synechococcus_C. The sequence continues at coordinate 25,365 of QCUI01000006.1, read as the reverse complement.
CTTTCAATCAGCGTCCACCCTCCCTCTCCATTGGTCATGACCACCAGGCCATATCCCTTGGATTGAGGTGCCATCAGAAAGCTGCGATAGCCCTGATTGGAGCCCATGTGAGCGAAGTACCAGCCTTCTCCTTGCTGGAACACGTGGAATCCAGCGCTGAAGGACCCCACCCCGACTGGTTGCCAGAGATCTCGGACAACATTTCTGGACAATGGTTGGACCACATCTCCGGCCGCTGTTCTCTGCAGAGAGCGAACCAGAGTTGCCAGTTCCTCTGATGTGCTCCAAAGCCCTGCGGCAGCTAGCTCTGGATAGACCATCCATGGAACATCCAGGCGCTGCCCTGTGGTGTCATGGGCCAAGGCAGCTGAATGCCGTCGCGATCCATGGAGAGGCTGTTGATAGGTGCTCAGCAACATGCCGAGTGGTTGAAGCAACCTGAATCGCATCAGATCTGGAAAGGATCGACCAGTTACATCCATCAGCAGTTTCTGCATCACAACGCTGCCTCAGCCTGAGTAACGGGATTGGCTCATCGGCGGAAAGCCCCGACTGTTTGCCACCGTCTTGGCGGGTGGGGCCCCGTTCAAGATGCTCAGCGTGTCTGGAAGAGCTTGCGACGGTCGATAGCCGGGGAAACCAAGGCCATCTATCAGTCCCGATGTGTGACTGAGCAACATTCTCGGCGTGATGGGAGACGTGACGCCATCAGCCAGTGGAGGCATGTCCCATGAGCGCAAAACTGTGGCCACATCACCGGCTTGCTGATCGAGGCTGCCTGAAACAACGTGCTCGTTGTCACTGGGCGATTTGAGCTGGCATCCGCCCTCCCAAAAGCGAGCGTCCAATGGATCTCGAAATCCTTGATCACTGTGATGCTCACTCCTGGAACACCGGCTTCGTTCATCCAGGTTTTTAATTCCGTGATCGGCAGCACGGAAGACACCTCCTCTGGCGAGGCAGTTGCTGACTCTCCAGCGGTGGGGAGCAGTGGCAGTGCCGCCAGTAGCAGTGCCGCATGCTTCAGCCACTGATTCCTCATCCACTGATTCCTCATCCACTGATTCCTCATGACGCGTTTTGTCGCGCGAGCGCCGCATCAACCGCCTGCTGCTGATCGCGGCGTGTGATCCAGTGGTGATAGGTGCGAGTGTGAATGGCCACTGAGTGGCCCATCATTCTCGCGGAAACCGTGTCAGGTAGACCAATGTGAATGGTTCTCACCGCCCAGGCATGGCGAAGGTCATAAGGGGTGAGGGGAAGGTGGTAGCGGCGAAATTGCTCGGTGACCCGTCGTCCCACTTGCTGCAGGGTCGTTGTCCTCAGATCAGTGCTGATCACCGGCAGCGCCTGCGGCTCTCGTCCAAGTTTCAAAAGGTCAAACCGCTCGACCCATTCCGGATTGAAAGGCCAAACCTGGTGTTCACCTGTTTTGGTGGTGGGCAAAACCCGGATCACGCGATCTCCCTCGTCGCTCAGAGCGGACAAGTCGCTAAAGAACACTTCATGGTTTCGAAGCCCATAGGTGGCCATCAGGCCATAGACCAGCCGCCAGCGTGGATTGGGAATCTGCAGGACGCTTTCGAGAATCCTTTGGTCGCTTGGGAGCTGGCGGAACCGAGCTCGGTGCAAGCCATAACCTGCTGCCTCGGCTCGCCAGTTCTCGGGCAGTTCAAGTTCCAGATGCCTGGCTAGGCCGGCCAGGGCTGTGCTGCATTGCTGGCGACTGCGGCTTCCATCGGGGTAGCTGTGCAAGGTCTGAAGCAGAAGATCTGCACTGATGGGGCCCGTTCCCTTGCCGGCAAGGGTGCGCAGTCGGCGCAAATAGGGGTTGTAGGCACCTGTCCATGTGGTTCGACTGCCGGAAGGGGATCGGCGCCGTCGTGGATCAGCAAAAAAGACTTGCTCGAAGGTCTGAAGTTGCTGGTCAAGTAGGGCGCGAGCTCCACCTGCAGAGCCGGATGTCGTCGTCTGCACTGGGGCCTTGATCCACTGCTCCCATCGAAACTGGTCGCGTTTGAGCTGGGCATCGATCACCCGAGCGATCTGCTCGGCTTCGAGCAATCCATCCCTGTTGTTCTCCAGGCCGAGGCTGAGACGTTGCACCGATCGCTGGCCTGGTTGTTGACGCACAGGTAACAAGCCACGCAGGTTCAACCGGCGACCGCGACATTCGATACGTAGACCGATGCCGAACGACGCCAACGCTGCATTCGAATTTCGCCTGATCTCCTCAAGCGGCTCGCTCAGAGACATCCTTTCCTTCAGGACATCGTCAAGATGCCGTTAACGCGGGTTACTCTCAACCCCTGCAATCGTTTCCAGACATGGCTCGGGTCGGTGTCGTACTACTCAATCTGGGTGGCCCTGAGCGAATTCAGGACGTAGGTCCCTTCCTTTTCAATCTCTTTGCTGATCCGGAGATCATCCGGTTGCCGATTCCAGCGCTGCAAAAGCCTTTGGCCTGGCTGATCAGCACCCTTCGCAGCGGCAAGTCACAGAGTGCCTACCGCTCCATCGGTGGCGGCTCTCCACTGCGTCGGATCACCGAGCAGCAGGCCCGAGAGCTGCAGAGCCTGCTGCGGCAACGGGGAATCGAGGCAACCAGCTACGTAGCCATGCGCTACTGGCATCCCTTCACTGAGTCCGCCGTCGCAGATATCAAGGCAGACGGAATGGATCAGGTGGTTGTGCTGCCGCTTTATCCGCACTTCTCCATCAGCACCAGTGGTTCGAGTTTCCGGGAACTCCAGCGCCTGCGTCAGGGGGACGGTGTCTTTGAGAAGTTGCCGATCCGCTGCATTCGCAGCTGGTTTGATCACCCTGGCTACGTCACGGCGATGGCTGAGCTGATCGCTGAGGAAGTCCGCAACAGCGATGACCCCCAAAAGGCTCACGTGTTCTTCAGTGCTCATGGTGTCCCGAAGAGTTACGTCGAAGAAGCTGGTGATCCTTATCAACAGCAAATCGAGGCTTGCACGCTCCTGATCATGAAGAAGCTCGAGGAGCTTGTCGGCCACGAAAATCCCCACACCCTCGCTTATCAAAGTCGTGTGGGTCCGGTGGAGTGGCTGAAGCCCTACACCGAAGAGGCCTTGGAAGAGCTCGGCAAAGCCAAGACCAACGATCTGGTCGTGGTGCCGATCAGCTTCGTCAGTGAGCACATTGAGACCCTTGAGGAGATTGACATCGAGTACCGAGAACTCGCCACCGAGTCCGGTGTGGTGAATTTCCGGCGTGTGCGTGCTCTCGACACCTATCCCCCGTTCATCGAGGGACTAGCTGACCTTGTGGTGACCAGTCTTGAAGGACCTGAAGTCAGCCTTGATGCGGCAGCTGAATTGCCAACAAAAGTGAAGCTCTATCCCCAGGAGAAATGGGAGTGGGGCTGGAACAACAGTTCCGAAGTTTGGAACGGGCGACTGGCCATGCTGGGCTTCTCCGCCTTTCTTCTTGAAATCATTAGTGGCCAGGGTCCTCTGCATGCACTCGGACTGCTCTGAGTGTCGGCAAACCGCCAGGCCGGCCCTTAATCTTGAGGGTCAATTCCCCGTGAAGACACAGTGACGCTGATCTCCGCTCCCACGGCCGACACAGCGTCCAGCAGCGATGGAAGCCGCCGGATGAGCGGAGCGCACGCCTTGATGGATGCGCTGCGCCTGCACGGTGTAGATACGATTTTTGGCTATCCGGGCGGCGCCATCCTTCCGATCTATGACGCCCTGCATGTGGCCGAGAGCGAGGGTTGGTTGCGTCACTTTCTGGTGCGTCACGAGCAAGGCGGAACCCATGCGGCTGATGCCTATGCCCGTGCGACCGGCCGGGTGGGTGTGTGCTTTGGCACGTCCGGTCCTGGGGCCACCAATTTGGTAACGGGCATTGCCACTGCCCAGATGGATTCAGTGCCGATGGTGGTGATCACCGGTCAGGTTCCGCGGACGGCGATTGGAACTGATGCCTTTCAGGAGACTGACATCTTCGGCATCACGTTGCCGATCGTGAAACATTCTTGGGTTGTGCGAAACCCCGCTGATCTCGCCTCGGTGGTTGCGCAAGCCTTTCACATCGCTGCCTCGGGCCGACCCGGTCCTGTTCTGATAGACATCCCCAAAGATGTTGGCCAAGAGGAGTTTGATTACATCCCGGTCGAGCCGGGATCCGTGGTCCCTGCAGGGTTCGGCTCGACCCCAGCGCCTGATTCCCAGTCGATCGAGGCAGCGCTTGATCTGATCGCCAAAGCCCAGCGCCCTCTCCTTTACGTCGGTGGTGGTGCGATTGCTGCATCCGCTCACGACAGCATTGCCGTGCTTGCAGAGCGCTACCAGATTCCTGTCACCACAACGCTGATGGGTAAGGGTGCCTTTGACGAGAACCACCCACTGGCACTCGGCATGCTGGGCATGCATGGCACGGCCTACGCCAACTTTGCTGTGACCGATTGCGATCTACTGATTGCCGTCGGCGCTCGGTTTGATGATCGGGTGACCGGCAAGCTCGACACCTTTGCACCGAGTGCCCGGGTCATTCATTTCGAGATCGATCCGGCTGAGATTGGCAAGAACAGACGACCTGATGTCGCAGTTCTTGGTGATGTCGGCACCAGCCTTGCCACACTGGTTGATCTGAGTTTGCGTCGCTCCCTCGAACCGCAAACCGCCGTTTGGTTGGAGAGAATCCGCGAATGGAAACAGCGTTATCCCCTTTCTATTCCGCCTCAAGAAGGGCCCATCTATCCCCAGGAAGTGTTGATGGCTGTCCGTGACCTAGCCCCCGGAGCCATCGTCACGACGGATGTAGGCCAGCATCAGATGTGGGCTGCTCAATATCTGCGCAATGGTCCACGTGGCTGGATCAGCAGCGCTGGACTGGGGACGATGGGTTTTGGGATGCCTGCTGCTCTGGGCGCCCAGGTTGCTTGCCCTGATCGTCAGGTGGTGTGCATCGCTGGTGACGCCAGTGTGCTGATGAATATTCAGGAGCTGGGCACCCTGGCTCAATACAGGATCCCGGTGAAGGTTGTGATTGTGAACAATCACTGGCAAGGGATGGTTCGTCAGTGGCAGGAGAGTTTCTACGACGAGCGTTATTCCGCTTCGGACATGCTTGGCGGCATGCCGGATTTCGAAGCTCTGGCCAAAGCGTTTGGTGTGGAGGGGATGAAGATCGTTGAGCGCGATGATCTCCACACCCGGCTGGCTGAAGCCTTCGCCTCACCGCATCCAACCCTGGTGGATGTGCATGTTCGCCGGGGTGAGAACTGCTACCCGATGGTTCCACCCGGTTGCAGCAATGCCCAGATGGTGGGTCTACCGGCCGATCCCGAGTTGGCTTTCCAGCATTCTGGAAGTTCTTTCTCCCATCCCGGAGGCCAGTGAGAGTCGGCATTCTCATCACAGCCGCCCTCAGCCTGATGCTGTTGCTCGTGCTGCCTCCCCAGGCGTTTGCTGCAGAAGTTCTGCAGGTGCGTTCGGCAACGCTTCTGCAGATTGGTGATCGCAATCGCAACTACAGTGTGCAGCTGGCTTGTGTTCAGGTGGACCCTGAAGATGAGCAGCAAGCGCAGGATTGGATGCGTCGCGAGCTTCCCCGTCGCCGACGTGTGAATCTGCGGCCAGAGGGCAGTGCAGATGGTGTTCTGCTGGCAAGGGTCACTCCGATTGGAGATGAACTCGATCTCGGGGCTGCGTTGGTGAGTGAAGGTCTGGCTCAGGTCACCTGTCCAGGATCCTGAGATGGCACGCAACCGCATTGCTTCTGGGATTGTCATGGTGCCCTGTGTGCTCCTTGGCTCAGCTTTTCTGAGCATCGCTATCTGGGGTGACGCCGCGTCGGACAACCGTTCTCTTGCCATCGGCATCGGCAGTCTGCTGCTGTTCGCAGGACTCCTTTCACTGGCGATGCCAGGGGGGAGCACCGAAGCTGAACCCAAGAACGATGAACCTGAAGAGTCTTTGTAAGGGCTTCTCTGGCTTATTTGAGAGAGTTTTGCCCATCAAGTGTTACCCGGAATCAGCCACGCTGAAGGGTCAGGGAGAGGCTCAAAATTGTTCAATGTCCTGCCGGTAATGTTGTTTTAGGGGTCAGGGAAGGAGAGAGCTCGTGTTGCGCCTGAGCGAGCTTCGTCTGGAGCTGGACCATACGGAGGATGACCTTGAGCAGGCTGTTCTGCGTTGCCTGCGAGTGCCTCGGGAGCAACTGATCTCCCACCAGTTGGTGAAGCAGAGCATTGATGCCCGTCGTCGGGATCGAATCCGGATCATCTACAGCGTGGATGTTCAGGTACGGGGGGAGAAAGCATTGTTGCGCCGATGCTCGGCCGACCGACGCATTCGTCGCAGACCTGATGAGTCCTACCGATTTGTTGCCCACGCTCCATCTAGTCCTTTCGATGCGTCATGGACGCGGCCTGTGGTGATCGGGGCAGGACCCTGTGGTTACTTCGCCGCATTGTTGCTCGCACAGATGGGATTCCGCCCATTGCTGCTGGAGCGCGGACAGGCGGTGAAGCAGAGAAGCAGCGACACGTTTGGATTCTGGCGTCGTCGAGCGACCTTCAACCCCGAATCCAACGTGCAGTTTGGCGAAGGGGGTGCCGGAACCTTTTCTGATGGCAAGCTTTACAGCCAGGTGAGCGATCCTGTTCATTACGGCCGCAAAGTGCTTGAAGAGCTGGTGAAATGCGGCGCCAACCGCGACATCCTCACCCGACACCGCCCCCATATCGGCACTTTCAAGCTGGCGACAGTGGTCAGGGGGTTGCGCGCTCAGATTGAGGCTCTTGGCGGTGAGGTCCGCTTTGGTGCCCGCGTGGAACAACTTCTGTTGGAGCCTGCCAGCGCCACTGGTGGCAAGCCGATGCGGATCATCGGGCTGCAACTGGCCGATGGCAATCGTCTTGACTGCGGTCAGGTGATTTTGGCTCCTGGACATTCGGCCAGGGACACGTTCGCGATGCTGGATCTGACTGGTGTTGCCATGGAGCGGAAGCCCTTCGCGATTGGTCTTCGGATCGAGCACCCGCAGTCGCTGATCGACAACGCTCGCTGGGGAGATGCCGCGGGCCATCCGTTGCTCGGTGCCGCTGAATACAAGCTGGTGCATCACGCTGCTAACGGCCGCTGCGTCTACAGCTTCTGTATGTGCCCCGGTGGGTTTGTGGTGGGTGCGACCTCTGAACCAGGTCGTGTTGTGACCAATGGCATGAGCCAGCACTCCCGCAATGAACGCAACGCCAACAGCGGGCTGGTGGTGCCTGTGTCGGATGCAGACCTGGAGGCTCATGAGCGCTGGCCCGGGGATCCACTCGCGGGCCTGGTGTTCCAGCGTGAACTCGAATCCCTCGCTTTCCAACTGGGCGGTCAGGACTACAGCGCTCCGGTGCAGCGACAGGAGGATTTTGTGGCCGGAAGGCCATCCACGTCTCTTGGATCGGTTAGTCCCTCCTATCAACCTGGTGTTCAACCCTCTGACCTTGCCGAGCTTCTGCCGGAACCGATGGTGGAGGCCCTGAGGGAAGCTCTGCTGGCATTCGGTCAGAAGCTTTCTGGTTATGACCACCCTGATGCCGTTCTGACCGGGGTTGAGACCCGCACCTCTTCGCCGCTTCGCATCCCTCGGGATGATCGCCTGGAGTCACTCAATGTGCTCGGTCTCACGCCTGCTGGAGAGGGTGCCGGTTATGCGGGCGGGATACTTTCGGCAGCGATCGATGGTATTCGTGCTGCTGAAGCGGTTGCATTGCGTCTGCTTGAACCGCTATCGAACTGATGCCGGCGTTCAGATCGCCGCCTGACCCACGATTCCACTCCACTGAACCGCCTTCACCTGATCGCGTCGCCAGGAGTGAAACAGGCTGGGCTCAGCGACCGTGCAGAGCGGACATGTAGTGATCCTGCTGCTGTCAACCCCTTCGGCTTCCAGTTGCTGCAAGGCGGCTTGACGGATGTCTAAACGGCAGCGCCCCTGCTCTTGATCGGGATGAATGACAGCTTGCATCTGCAGCTGCTCTAGTGATCTGGGCTCGGTTGCCAACGCCTCACCCACCTGAAGCGCCACTGATTGTTCCACTTGATAGCGCTCACCACTGACCGCTGGTCCGAGGGCGACGATCAGCTGTTCCCTGCGGGCGCCTCGCTGTTCAAGTCTGTCGATCGCTGTGGGCAGGATCCGACTGGCCACGCCACGCCAGCCGGCATGGCATGCGGCGACATGCCCGCTTTCGGGATCCGCAAGCAGAACTGGGGTGCAGTCGGCGCCACAGACCCAGAGGCTCTGCCCTCCGCGATCACTCACTAGGCCGTCTGCATTGGGCCATGGTGCTGCAGTTGCAGCGGAGGCCTCAAGCACGAGGTTCCCATGGACTTGCTGCGGGCGATGAACGGAGACGCCGCATGACAGGTAGGCAGCCAACTCGTCGGGACCACGACCTTGCCAGCGCCGGGTGAAAAATCCATGCTCAAAGCCAGCATCATGCAGGTGATCCGCTGTGAGGTAATAACCGCCGTAACACCCCACCCAGGTCCAGCCCGGCAGGGTGTTGAAGCGGCTGTCGGGCTGAGAGAGAGGATCCTCTCTCTCAGCGCCTGGGTCTGCCCCCTGAGCGGAGCTCATGGTTGCGGCTGATCCCTCAGCATCCAGAAGCCTTCGAAACGCTCACTGTCAGGAGCGCTCTGCACAGCAATGAATTGAAGGCCATGCAGGTTGAGGCATGACGCTTCGAGCGCTGCGGCGATCTGTTCGGCTTCCTGTTGGCTCAGATCACTGACGAGCCAGGAGTCGTCCTGACCAGCGTCAAGGATCAACTGGAGCGAGCTCACCCGCAGCCGCACGGGCTCCAGCCCTCCGAGCCAACCTGCGAGGGCCAGGGCTCTGGTGCGACTGAACAGACGCAGGCCGGGAACTTCAAGATTCGCCTCGAGAGAGTGGGGGACCGGCAGCAGACCGTTAAAGCCAAGAGGCCAATCATTCGCATCCTTCAGGCTGCCGACCGGAAGCCCAGCCCAGGTCCAGGCGTCGCCCCGGACGGCTTCGGGCAGTGGCAGAGGCGGGGTTTCGACAGGGGAAGGCGGCAGTGCAAGGGGGCCAGCCATGAAGCCTTCCTCTTGCGGGTAAAGCGTCCGCTCTCGCTCATCGAGCCAGTCGAGCAGGGCATAGGTGCGCCTGCTCGACACCACTTCCAGGAGCAGCTCTGCAGCAGCACGCTGCACCATCGTTCTCATGGCACTGCGCCAGGCGCGCAGTCTTTGTGGTGGCTTCCAACCCTGGTCTTCAGCCTCAGCCAATGCTTGGCGCAGGGCCGCGGCCAACCAGGTGGAATTCACTTCGCTGGCAGGACAAAGCTTCGCGAAGCGGAAGCATTCGTTGCCGTTGATCTCCGGGGTGCTGATGATCAGCAGCTCCCAGCGCTTCTTGCCATCTTTTTCCAGGATGGGTCTGGAATAGAAATCCAGCTCCCAATCGGCCTGACGCTCTTTCCTGGACTGGGCGGCAGCGTCACCGCCAGACATGGAAGCTGTGGTCATCCAGCTGACTGCTCTTGCTGCCTGAGGACGTTACGGGCTCTGTTGGCTCGATCGGTAGCCTCCGCCATCACGGTGTCCTTATCGACGAGAAGTTCCCCTGGCTGTCCCTCCAGCAGGGCAGTGTTGAGTGCGATCCGGCCTCGACCGGGATCAAGCTCGGTGATGAGAGCCTTCACGGTGTCTCCCTGTCCGAAGACTTCTCGTAACGAGCGCAGCCTGCCTCCGGTGATCACTGACTGATGCAGCAGACCACTGACGCCCCCCAGATCGATGAACAATCCATAGGGCTTGATGGAGGCCACCTGACCTTCCACCAACTGCCCCACCTCAAGCTCTGAAAAACGGGCGGCCGTTGCGGCGCGTTTCTCTGAAAGGACCAGTTTGCGGGTCTCGGAGTTGACCTCCAAGAAAGCGACGCCAAGTGTCTTCCCAACCAGTGCTTCGTGGTTTTCGCCCTCCTGAAGTTGAGATCTGGGAATGAAGCCCCTCAACCCTTCGAGGTCGCAGGTGACCCCACCTCGATTGAAACCGGTGATTTTGACCTGAGCCACCTTGCCTTCCTTGGCGAGCTGCTTGACCTTGTCCCAGCTCTTGCGAAGGGCCAGTGCACGACAGCTGATGGTGACCATGCCATCGGCATTTTGTTCACGAGTGACCAGCACCTCAAGTTCGAGCCCCTTGGGAAAGCGTTCCTTCAGATTGGTGATCACCCCTAGCCCACACTCGCTTTTGGGCATGAAGCCAGGCGCTTTGCCGCCGATATCGACGTAGACACCATCACTCTCCATTGCGATCACGGTGCCGGTAACCACCTCACCGGTTGTGCCCACAGGCTCGTTGGCATCGAGTGCTGCCAAGAAGGCATCTTCATCGAAATCGAAATCGTCAACACTGCGGCTTGCTGCAGTTGCCGCTTCGGCGGGCGCATTGTTCAGCCGCCGTCCTGTATCAGAGGGGCCGAGCAGGTCGGCCATGGTCATACCGGACAGGTCATCGTCGTCGGTATCCCGCGATGGAGCGGAAGACGCCTGTGGCCCTCTGGGAGGTGCAGGGGGACTGGGAGCGACGGACTGCCCGCCTTCGGCGGCGAGTGCGGCCTGCTCGAGCTGTGCTGCACGTTCCACAGCCGCATCAGCGGCTGCACGGGCTTGCTCGGCTTCCTTGCGCAGACGATCTTGTTCTTCCCGCTTGCTGATGTGCATCACCTGAAGCGGTTTTCGTGGTGGCTGCGCCGAAGATGCGGCACCTTTGCCACCATCCAGTTTGGAATTCTGACGTTCTGTTCCGGCCATGGGACCCATCGTCCTTGGCCAGACAGTCTGACAGCAGGAGGTTGATTTAGGATGAGCGGTGACGGTGGACAAAACACCAGGCGGTTGGAGTGCATGCACTGGCCTGAGGCTGCTCTGGCACTGCAGCGGGACGGTTCAACCCTTGTCTGGCCATTCGGCGCTTTCGAGCAGCATGGTCCGCAGCTCCCCCTTCTGACTGATGCGTTGTTTGCGGAACGCATCCTTGATCGTGTGCTGCAAGGGCTCCCTGAGGAGATGCCGGTCTGGGCTTTGCCGATTCAGTCGATCGGTTTTTCGCCTGAACATCGCGGCTTCCCTGGAACACTCAGCCTCAGTGCCGACCTGCTGATTCGCCTTGTGAAAGAGGTTGGCAAGCAGCTTGCGGATCAGGGTGTGCAGCGCTTGGTGCTGTTCAACGCCCACGGCGGTCAGATCGGTCTTCTGCAAACCGCTGCCCGCGAACTGGCAGTGGAAACCCCTGCAATGGCTGTTCTTCCCTGTTTCCTTTGGAGTGGAGGTTCAGAACTCAAGTCCCTTGTGCCTGCTGATGAGCTGGCGCATGGATTGCATGCGGGGCTGGCTGAGACCAGTCTGATGCTGGCTCTTGAGCCCTCTCTGGTTGGCGAACAGAGGCCTCTGGATGGTGACCATGTCAGCAACAAGTCGGCAGCCACCCCTCCTGAAGGCTGGAGTCTTGAAGGTCCTGCGCCCCTCGCCTGGTTTGCCGCCGACCTCAGTCGGTCCGGTGTCGTCGGCGACAGCCGCGGTGCGGATGCGAAGCTAGGAAGTCAGTTGGAGACTGCGCTTGTGGCCCATTGGCGCCAACTCTTCACAAGCCTGATGACATCCGGCTGGCCACCTCGCGGAGACCGGCGACGCATCTGAACACCATCAATCGAACGTGCAATATCTGTGGCACTGGTTAAAGTCTCCGACGTTGACCGTTACGGAAAGATCTATGCCGACCCCCGTCAGCCCCGAGGTAGCCGTCCTGGACGAGCGGGATACATCGGCAGAGCAATTGCCTGACTTCACTACTGAGGCCTACAAAGACGCCTACAGCCGCATCAATGCCATCGTGATTGAAGGCGAGCAGGAGGCCTACGACAACTACATGTCTCTGGGCACCATGATCCCTGAGCATGCCGATGAACTAGTTCGGTTGGCCAAGATGGAAATGAAGCACATGAAGGGCTTCACAGCATGTGGCCGCAACCTGGGAGTTGAGGCAGACCTTCCTTTCGCAAAGGAATTCTTCGGCCCTCTGCACAGCAATTTCAAAACCGCCTTCAAGGAAGGCAAGGTGGTGACCTGCTTATTGATTCAGGCTCTGCTGATTGAGGCCTTCGCTATCTCTGCGTATCACATCTATATCCCTGTGGCAGATCCCTTCGCCCGCAGGATCACGGAAGGTGTCGTGAAAGATGAGTACACCCATCTCAATTATGGCCAGGAGTGGCTTAAGGCCAATTTCGAAGCCAGCAAGGAAGAGTTGTTTGCCGCCAACAAGGCAAATCTCCCTCTGATCCGTTCCATGCTTGATCAGGTTGCTTCGGATGCTGCCACTCTCCACATGGAGAAGGAAGATCTGATCGAGGATTTTCTGATCGGCTATCAAGAAGCCCTTAGCGAGATCGGCTTCAATATGCGTGAAATTGCGCGAATGGCAGCCGCTGCTCTCTGAAATCCTGGCTCAAACGATCGTTCTATAGTCCAGTTCGAAGGTCCAGATCCGGTTTCAAGCACAGGCACGTTTTCCATTAAGCGTGCCTTCATGGGAACATTGAGTTCAATGCGTACACGTACGACCGTCGGCAGTACATGTTTGGTCTGATCGGGCACTCCACCAGCTTTGAGGCGGCGAGGCGAAAGGCTTCAGATCTCGGGTTCGATCACATCGCCGGAGGCGATCTTGATGTCTGGTGCAGTGCTCCGCCACAGCTGGTGGAGAACGTTGAAGTCACGAGTGCCACAGGCAAGACCATCTCTGGTGCCTACATCGATTCCTGTTTTGTGCCCGAGATGCTTAGCCGCTTTAAGACGGCAAGGCGCAAAGTGCTCAACGCCATGGAGCTGGCTCAGAAGAAGGGCATCAACATCACAGCTCTCGGCGGCTTCACGTCGATCATTTTTGAGAACTTCAACCTTCTCCAGCATCAGCATGTTCGCAGCACAACCTTGGAGTGGGAGCGGTTCACCACGGGCAACACGCACACGGCCTGGGTGATCAGTCGACAGGTTGAAAACAACGCTCCTCTTCTGGGAATCGATCTGGCCAAGGCCAAGGTTGCCGTGGTGGGCGCTACAGGCGATATCGGTAGTGCTGTCTGCCGCTGGCTCTCCAGTCGGACCGGTGTCGCTGAGCTGCTGTTGGTCGCCCGTCAGCAGCAGCCTCTCAAGGATTTACAGGCAGAACTTGGTGGCGGAAGAGTCCTTAGCCTTGAAGAGGCACTCCCTGAGGCGGATGTCGTGGTTTGGGTCGCGAGTATGCCGCGCACGCTTGAAATTGATTCAGCCTCGCTGAAGAAGCCCTGTTTGATGATCGATGGGGGTTACCCGAAGAATCTCGATGCCAAGGTCGCCTGTGAAGGCGTTCATGTACTGAAGGGAGGCATTGTTGAATTTGGCAGTGACATCGGCTGGACGATGATGGAAATCGCTGAGATGGAAAAACCTCAGCGCCAGATGTTCGCCTGCTTCGCTGAAGCGATGCTGCTTGAATTCGAGGAGTGTCACACCAATTTCAGCTGGGGGCGTAACAACATCACTCTGGAGAAGATGGATTTCATCGGCGCCGCATCGGTGCGCCACGGTTTCTCCACCCTCAATCTTCAAGGACAGCCTCAGGCTGTTGTTGTCTGAAGTCGTTTTCCTCTTCCTCAATGGCACGCCGCCCCCTGCTTGATTTCGAGAAACCGCTGGTGGAGCTCGAACAGCAGATCGAGCAGATCCGTCAGCTGGCAAGAGATTCGGAGGTGGACGTCAGCCAGCAACTGCTGCAGTTGGAAACGCTCGCAGCCCGGCGTCGTGATGAGATCTTTCGTTCCCTGAGCCCGGCTCAGAAAATTCAGGTTGCCCGTCATCCTCATCGGCCCAGCACCCTCGATTTCATCCAGATGTTCTGTGATGACTGGGTTGAGTTGCATGGTGATCGCCGTGGCAGTGATGACCAGGCATTGATTGGAGGGATCGGACGGCTAGGGGAACGATCGGTTCTTCTGATCGGCCATCAGAAGGGACGTGACACCAAGGAGAACGTGGCCCGGAATTTCGGCATGGCCACCCCGGGGGGGTACCGCAAGGCTTTACGCCTGATGGAGCATGCTGATCGCTTCGGTCTGCCGATCCTGGCCTTCATTGACACGCCTGGGGCCTATGCCGGTTTGCTGGCGGAGGAGCAGGGACAGGGTGAGGCCATTGCCGTGAACCTGCGCGAGATGTTCAGTTTGAGGGTTCCGATCGTCGCCACGGTGATCGGTGAGGGTGGCTCCGGCGGCGCACTCGGTATTGGAGTCGCCGACCGGTTGATCATGTTTGAGCACAGCGTCTACACCGTGGCCAGCCCTGAAGCCTGTGCCTCCATCCTCTGGCGCGATGCGGCGAAGGCTTCCGAGGCTGCGGCTGCGTTGCGGATCACCGGTAAGGATCTGCTCAGCCTTGGTGTGGTGGACGAAGTTTTGCCTGAACCTGCTGGTGGCAACAACTGGGCGCCGCTTGAAGCGGGTGAGACGCTGAGGGCAGCACTGAATCGCCATCTCGACGATTTGCTGGCTTTGTCCGTCGAAGACCTGAGAGATCAGCGCTACATGAAGTTCAGGGCCATGGGGCGTTTTCTGGATGCAGCCTCCACGGGGGCTGATCACGTTGCTTAAAGTGAAGCTGATTGCACGTGTTTCTTGCCTTCCGTTCTGATCACCGGCGCGTCACGTGGAATAGGTCATGCTGCTGCCAGCGCTTTCGCAGAAGCAGGCTGGGATTTGCTTCTCGTTTCCCGCAGTGAGGCTGCGCTCCAGTCTCTTCAGTCGGAATTGAGTGCCTCTGGAGTGCGAGTTGTTTATCAAGCGATTGATCTGGTCGACTCCGCCGCCATTGGTCCTGGTATTGAATCTCTACTGAGTCAGGGACTCCGACCTTCAGTTCTCATCAATAACGCGGGGGCCGCCTGGACCGGAGAGTTGCTTGAAATGCCCCTGGATCGGTGGAACTGGCTGATTCAACTCAACCTCACCAGCGTTTTCCAGGTCTGTTCAGCTGTTGTCCCGTCGATGCGGCCAGCGGGAGGATTAGTGATCAACGTGAGTAGCCATGCGGCCAGAAACGCTTTTCCTGGTTGGGGCGCATACTGTATTTCCAAAGCCGCTCTGGCAAGCTTCACCAGCTGTCTGGCCGAAGAAGAGCGCCAAAACGGAATCAGAGCCTGCACTCTCACCCTTGGCTCTGTGGACTCATCGTTGTGGGATTCTCCGACCGTGAGCAGCTCGTTCGATCGGCGTGCGATGATACCTCTAGATCAAGCAGCTGGAGCACTTCTTCATCTTGCGAAACAACCGTCGACCCAGGTGATTGAGGACATGACGCTTATGCCTTCCACTGGCGCCTTCTGAATTACTGACTAATTGCTACTCAGCAGCATTTCCCTACGTTTGACATGACTTCAATGATCCCCGTTCAGTCCGGCGAGCTTTCGGATGCCGGCAGAAACAAATCCAAAATGTCTAAAAAATCCAAGACAGATATCAATATCCTTAACTCTGCATCTGCCCGTATTCGCGAAAGGATTAAGAGCGATGGGGGATCCTTTCTGGCGAATGACAACATCTCTGAGTACATCAAGCCTGGGGAGCTGATAGAGCTTGGCGTCGAAGTTGCTGACAGGGTGCGTGATCTGCTTCATACACTGGTGATCGACGTGGAGAACGATCACAACACCCGCGAAACGGCTGAGCGTGTATCGCGGATGTACATCAACGAAGTGTTCAAGGGTCGGTATCACGAGCAGCCCAAGGTCACGAGTTTTCCCAATGCGAAAAAACTAGATGAGATATATACCGTCGGACCAATGACTGTTCGGTCGGCCTGCTCTCATCATTTCGTGCCCATCATTGGAAATGTCTGGATTGGGATCAAGCCTGGCTCTCGTGTTATCGGACTCTCTAAATTCAGTCGTGTAGCGGACTGGGTGTTTTCAAGGCCTCACATTCAGGAGGAGGCAGTGATGATCCTCGCAGATGAAATCGAAAAACTCTGTGAGCCTCAGGGCCTGGGGATTATTATCAAGGCTGAGCATTACTGCATGAAGCTCAGAGGCGTCAAAGAGCCGCAATGCAGCATGGTGAATTCGGTGGTCAGGGGTGACTTCCGCCATGACGCAAGCCTTAAGCAGGAGTTTTTCGAACTTGTTCGTCAGCAGCAGGCTTTCATGAATTAGTCGTCAGACGTCTTTGGTGAGCTGAATTTTCTGCTGAGAATGATCGATCCCAATCAGTTTCTGATTGGGCCAATCACATTGCTGCTGATTCGTTGAACCTTGCCGTCACGGCCGCGTACCACCAGCACAGCCATCAATATGTCTTCTCGGTCCTGAGGACCGACCCGATAGATGTGGCCGGAGCCGGATTCCACCAGAGTCCAGTTGCCTTGTCCACTGCGGCGGTACCAGTGGACATCCAGTTCGTTCACGTCCGCTCCCTGGAGTTGCAGCTCCGCTTTCAGCAGCGCACCTTCCCTGGCCTCTCCTACCAGCACAAAGCGTTGCAGTCCTTGGATCGCCTGCTGGAGATGTCCTTCCTGCTGAAGCCCCTGATCGATCTGTCCATCAAGCACCTGAATCTGCTTCTCAGGGCTGGCTGTCAGGCCAGGCACACATTGAAGACTGCCATTCTCCAGTCGGCATCCCGGCAGCATGCCCTGGGCTAAGGCCCCGAAAGGGACTGCCGCCATCAGGGTGAGGCAAAGTGACGTGGCCCGGAACATGGGTGCTGTTGAGGGGTAATTCAACCTATCCCCGGATGTCGGAATTGACTCTGACTGCCTCAACGAGTGCTTCGACACGACGTAGATCCTTCACTCCTGGACTGTGCTCCAGGCGGCTTGATGCATCCAGTCCAAAAGGGCTTACTTGATGCACCAGTGTTGGGACCCACTCAGCGCTGATCCCTCCAGCAAGCCACCAGGGAAGATCACTGCAGATCCGTGTCTCCAGCCGCTCAAGCCAGGCAGGATCGAGGCGATGCCCCGTCCCTCCCAACTGCTTCGGACTCCAGGCGTCCAGTAGCAGGGCATCCACGCTGGCGCCATAAGCGTCGACGTCATTGAGATCCGCTTCTTCACGCAGACGTAGCGCTTTCCACCATTTAGTGCCGGGATACAGCCGGCGCAGCTCGGCACATCGCTGCGGCGATTCCTCCCCGTGCAGCTGCACCACCGAGGGCTGTCCCTCGCCAGACAATGACGATGCCAGCTGTTCATCGCTGGGGTCTGCCACAACCCAGACCCGCTTCAGCACAGGATGCTCCTGGGTCAGTCTCTGGAAGATTGCCCTGCGCTGATTCGGCTCCACGAAACGCGGAGTATCTGGCACTCCGATCACGCCAATCGCATGCACTCCCATGGCGGCGATCTCACAGGCCTGGTTGCAGTCGGTGAGGCCGCAGATCTTGAGGGACAGGCCCTGATCGACCATGGTGAAGCAGCGTTGGAGGTCCTTTCTAGGATTGAGTCAACACTGCCGGCCAGCCCGCCGGAAAAGCATTTGGGTGATGGCTGGCAACTGATGCGAATCGGCGGGATCCCTCTGAGGGTCCATCCCAGTTGGTTCATTGTTCTGGTGCTGTTCACCATGGCTTTTCAGCAGCAGGTCGCCAAGCTGCCTGCGGCGGCTGGTGATGTCTGGATCAGTTGGTCGATGGGGCTTCTCACTGCGCTGTTGCTGTTCGTGTCTGTGCTGCTGCATGAGCTTGGCCATTCCTTTGTGGCACTGCGCGAGGGCGTGAAGGTGAGCAGCATCACGTTGTTTCTCATGGGCGGTGTCGCTCGGGTGGAACGGGAATGCTCCACGGCGATGGGCTCGCTGCGGGTGGCTGCAGCAGGGCCAGCGGTCAGTCTGATTCTTGGAGCTGTGCTTTTGTTCAGTGTTCATTCCGCTGAACATGTCAGCCCTTTGCTGGGAAATCTGGTTGCTCAGCTGGGATGGCTCAACCTGGTGCTGGCGCTGTTCAACTTGCTGCCGGGATTGCCGCTTGATGGTGGCTTGATTCTCAAATCAATTGTCTGGCAATGGACCGGTAGTCAACGTCGGGGAATTCAGGTGGCGACCGCCAGCGGTCGGTTCCTGTCACTCCTCGCTGTGATGATCGGTTTCTGGATTGTGCTCAGGGGCGGTGGATTCGCCGGGCTGTGGCTGGTGCTTCTCGGCTGGTTCGGAATGAGCGCCTCCCGCAGTCAGACCCAGACCCTGGCTCTGCAGCAGGTGCTGAAGCGGGAAACCGTTGGACCGGCCACCTCCCGACGATTCCGCGTGGTGGAGGCGGATCAGACTCTGCGCAGTCTCAGCAAGCTGCGTCTGGGGGCCGTTGACAGCGACGATCCTTGCATTCCGGACTGGGTGCTCGTTTGCCGAAGCGGTCGATGGATTGGCTTCATCACTGATCAGCCCCTCAAGGACCTCCCTGTTCAACAATGGGATCGCCAGACCATCGCCGATCATCTTCAGCCGCTCGATCGCCTGCCTTCGATCCAGCAGTCCGCACCCCTCTGGAAGGCTGTTCTTGCCTTGGAGGACACTGAGCAGGGTCGTCTGCTGGTGCTAGGCCCTGCCGGTCTGCCCGACGGAACCCTTGATCGTTCTGATCTGGGCGAAGCCGTTCTCAAGGGTTTATCTGTGAAACTGCCGGAGGCCATGCTCACGGCGGCACGACGTGCCAACACCTATCCGTTCGGAATGCCTCTTGCGCAGCTGGTGAAGAGCATGAGTGCTTCAGGTCTTCTGGATGATCAAAGCGCTGAAGCGCCCAGCCGGTAACGCTCAGCCTCTTGCTGCATCGAGGTGCGTTCCTCGGAGCTGAGGGGCTGATCAATCCAGGCGAGATTCGACAGCCCTGTGCCGAAACTGGAAATCAGCGCCCTTTTGACTGCTGAAACGTCGGGCGCTGTCGGCGTCCATTGCGGTGGGTCGGTTCCGAACACTGAATGCCAGAGATCAGCCGGGGGGGTTAGGGGAATTTCGCCGTGCTGGAGAAGATGGCCGTGCTGCCAGAACTGAGCACTGCCAATCCGTTTGGTGCCTTGTCTATCGACAAGGTCGGCCGCTGTGGAACGAGCGAAGCAGTTGCTGGCGCCGGCCTGTGCAGGTGCCTCGCCGGGATTGAGACTGACGCCCAGTGTTGCGAAGCCTGCGGTGATCCATCGGTTCACCTGCAAGTAGGCCTCCCGTTTCTGTCGAGGTGCTTCAGGCCATACCAGTGCATAGGTCAGACCTCCGGCGTGGAGCACGGCGCCGCCACCACTGGGGCGGCGCAGGAGATCCAGCTCACCTGCCCTGGAGAGGCTTCTCCAAGGGTCTGGAATCTCCTGTTGATTCCGGCCCAGCGAGAGTGATGGCCTGTTCCAGCTGTAGAAGCGCAAGATCGGTTGGTTTTGCTCCTTTGTCCAACACTTTTTAAGTAGCAGGGCATCCAAGGCCATCTGCTCGGCGCCGTTGAGCGTGAGATTGGGCAGCAGGCGACCCTGGCGTGAGTGCTCGGACCGGCAGGATGTTGGCAGCGTCATGGCGGCGATGACATTGGCGGAGGTGCTGCTGGCCGTGCCACTGGGGCTCCTGGCGGGAGCTTTGGCCGGTCTGCTGGGAATCGGTGGTGGTCTGATCTTCGCGCCTCTTCTGCTCTGGATGGGCCTCAGCCCCCACCAAGCTCTGGCGACGAGCACGTTTGCCATCGTGCCCACGGCGATCGGCGGAAGTTACACCCATTGGCGTGCACGCACGCTTCAGCTCAGGCCTGGTCTGGCAATTGGTCTGTCGGCCTTCGCCACCGCTCTAGTGTTTAGCCGTCTTGGTCGACTCGCTGCTGGTTGGCAGCTGCTGACGCTTCAGGCATTGCTTTATCTCCTGCTGGCGCTCACGATTCGTGGTGATCGCAGTGATCAGCAAACTGAATCTGATCAGTCTCTGCCATTGAAAGGTCTCACGGCCGTTGGAGGTGTTGCTGGCCTCGCGGGGGGGATGCTCGGTCTTGGCGGTGGTCTTTTGATGGTTCCCTTAATGGTGAACGGCCTGTCGGTGCCGATTCGTCAGGCGATTCGTCTCAGCACCCTGGCGGTGGCCTGCTCAGCCAGTGCCGCTTCACTGCAGTTTCTGCATGAAGGACGCGGTCAGTGGATGCTGGGTCTCGTTCTCGGTGCAGTTGCTGCGTTCGCAGCTCAGTGGACGGCGGCTCGGTTGGATCGGGTCAATACAGGAACACTCGCCTGGCTGCTCAGAGTGCTGTCGCTGTTGCTGGCGGTCGACAGCGGCAGAAGGGCTGTTCATTTGGCGTTGCAGTTGGGTTGACCCTCGGGGATCAGTTCAAAACCCTGAGCCGCTTGAGATTGAACTCCTGCATCCAGGCCGTTAGAGCCAGCAGCGAAGAACGATCCGGCAGGCAGAGGCAGCCGCTGCCGGGATTGCAGTGGTGAATCCCCAGTCCACTGCGGCTGGTGTCAAAACGGGGAGAAAGCGTCATCCAGATGTCGTTGCCCCAGGGTTCCGGGGGACCCAGGGTGTAATCACCCTGCGGCAGAGGCGATCCGTTTCCTGGAGACCAGCGTCGATCAAGGCCCTGGCTGCTGGGGGTCCCGCTTACCGCGGGCCAGCTGGCCAGCACCGTTCTGCCCTGGTGCAGTTCCAGTAGCCACTGGCGTTGTCCGTCCATTCGTTGAAAGTCTGTGAGCTGGGCCCTGAGTTGAAGTGTCTTTCCCTGCAGGCGAGCCAGCAACTCTTGGCTCGGCCCAGCCTGGCCCGGTGGCACTGGTTTCGGAACAGCTTGTTGTGGTGCTGGTTCAGGGTGATGACCAGACGAAATGAGTTGCGCTTCGGATCCGCAGCTCCCCGAGCACAGGCTCAATATCAGCAGGGGCAATCCTGCCAAGTTCCGCATGTGTTGTTTCATGGTGACTGATCGAGCAGCTCCCAGAAGCCACCATCCAGCTCGAAACCAAGACTGGCTGCCATCAGGCTGAGGTTGCCGCGCTGACCTCCGGAAACGTCCGAAGAGCTGCCCAGCTGGTTCAGCAGCATCAGGCGATGGGTGATCCATAACTCCAGGGCCTGAGGGTCGAAACGGATGCCTTCACTGGGGCTGAAATTGTGCGGAACCAGCATCGCCACATGCTGAGCCAGGCTTCCGCCGGTTCGATCCAGCAACAGGGGTAGCCAGGGGTAGCGGGCGTCTGCACGCAGGGCCCACAGCCGAGGCTCGGGACATTCGCTCAGTTCTCTTGGATCATCCACCTCACGGGGCCACTCATAGCGCAATTCCAGGACTGCACCGGCATCGAGCAGGTCCTGAAGAGGGCGTTCCATCCAGGCTGAAAGAGCCTGCAGACTCAGTGTCCTGATCGCCTTTGCGTCGATCGTCACCAGGGAGTCAGGACTCAAGGCTTCCATGTGGGTGTGACAGGCCTTTGCGAATGATGGCGCCCCGAGGCCTGCGCAGGAAAGAATGCAAAGGTTTCAAGCTTCCGTCATGGTCAGCACCCTTACCCAGGCAGAAATCTTCATCGCTCTCGTGGTGGCTGCTCACGCCGGTGTCCTCGCGATCCGTCTTTGCGTGAGCCTCTACCGCGCCTGAGCTTTACGGGGCCTCTTGGCACGAACGGTTCGCCGCGTTACAAGCGGTCATGCGGAAAGCCGTTTCTTCAGCACCTGATGCCGCCTCTCTGGCGGCCTTGCTGCAGCAGCAGAACGATCGGAGGGAACTGTTGTGCAGCGCCCTGGCGCTGGCTGTTAAGGGTGGTCTGATTTTTTTGGGCTTGGTTAGTGTTGTGCGCTTGTCGATGGCCTATCAGGAGCGGCTTGACCGACATGGAGAGTTGGCTGCTGTGGTGGATGTCGAAGCCACCAAGTTGCAAGGCCTGCAACATCGATTTGACACTCTGTTCACCCTCGGTGGTGACGAACGCCTGATGGATGAGCAGGAGCAATGGATTGCTCCAAACCGTTTACGGGTGATTTGGCGCTGAGGATCTGGTCTCTGCGCTGACGACTGCTGGCTGAGATTCGTGACCGGAGGTCATTGTGCGTATGGACTGAGCGGCAGACTGAGCGATCTGCACAGATCTCCCGATGCCCGTTCCAGGCACTGTTCTGATTACCGGAACCACGTCCGGGGTTGGGCTCAATGCCACACGTGCTCTCGCGCAACAGGGCTGGACTGTGATCACCGCCAACCGTTCCCCTCAGCGTGCCGCCGCCGCTGCCGATGAGCTGGACCTGCCCGCAGAGCGGTTGAAGCACGTTTTGATGGATCTTGGTGATCTGGACAGTGTTCGCAAGGCGGTGGAGGGACTGCCTGATCAGATCGATGCGTTGGTTTGCAACGCCGCTGTCTACAAGCCGAAGCTGAAACAACCAGAGCGTTCACCTCAGGGTTATGAGATCTCGATGGCCACGAATCACCTCGGCCATTTTTTGCTGATTCAGTTGCTGATGCAGCGCCTCAGGGTCTCCACGCACCCCTCTCGCCGCGTCGTGATTCTTGGCACTGTTACTGCAAATTCAAAGGAGCTCGGAGGCAAGATTCCGATTCCTGCTCCTGCCGATCTCGGTGATCTCTCCGGTTTCGCGGCCGGTTTTAAGGATCCTGTTTCGATGGCCAGCGGCAAATCCTTCAAGCCTGGGAAGGCTTACAAGGACAGCAAGCTCTGCAACATGATCACCACGCAGGAACTGCACCGGCGCTTCAGCAGTGAAACTGGCATCAGTTTTACGTCGCTCTACCCAGGGTGTGTTGCCGACACGCCGCTCTTCCGCAATGCCCCCAGGATTTTTAGAAAAATCTTCCCTTGGTTTCAGAAAAACATCACTGGTGGCTATGTCTCCCAGCCGCTGGCAGGTGAGCGTGTTGCTCAGGTGGTCGCTGATCCAGATTTCGCAGAATCCGGGGTGCATTGGAGCTGGGGAAACCGTCAGAAGAAAAACGGACAGCAGTTCAGCCAGGACTTGTCCGACAAAGTCACCGACTCCCAGACCGCCAGCAGGGTTTGGGAGCTGTCAATGGGGTTGGTGGGGCTGAGCGAGAAAAGTTAAGGCTCAGTCGAATCCAAGCAGGTCGAAGATTTCCCGATCCTTCAATGAGACGGCCTCTAGGGGTTCGACTTTGTCGAGCATGTTCTGCGCAAGGTTGAGATATTCCTGGCGACAGGCTCGTACTGCCTCGTCATCGTCGTCCATTTCAAAAATGGTGCACTTCTTCAGGCGGGAGCGGCGAATGGCATCCACATCCTTGAAGTGAGCCATGGTTCGCAGGCCTGTGCGCTTGTTGAACTTATCGATCTGATCGGTGTCGGCGGATCGGTTGGCGACAACGCCTCCGAGCCGCACCTTGTAGTTCTTGGCCTTGGCCTGGATCGCCTGGACGATCCGGTTCATCGCAAAGATCGAATCGAAATCATTGGCGGTCACGATCAGGCAGTAGTTCGCATGCTGCAGAGGCGCAGCAAACCCTCCACAGACCACATCCCCCAAGACATCGAAAATCACCACGTCGGTGTCTTCCAGCAAATGGTGCTCCTTGAGCAGCTTCACTGTCTGGCCTGTGACATAGCCTCCGCAGCCAGTGCCTGCAGGTGGCCCTCCGCTTTCAACGCACTGCACTCCGTTAAAGCCGGTGAATACGAAATCCTCGGGTCGGAGCTCTTCGCTGTGGAAGTCCACCTCCTCCAGGATGTCAATCACCGTGGGCACCATCTTGTGCGTCAGCGTGAAAGTGCTGTCATGTTTTGGGTCGCAGCCGATCTGCAGCACACGTTTGCCCAGCTTCGAGAAGGCGGCTGAAAGATTTGAGGACGTGGTGGATTTGCCGATCCCACCTTTGCCGTAGACGGCAATCACCAGGGTCTCCTCCTGGATGTTCAGCGACGGGTCCTGCTGGACTTGCACACTGCCTTCTCCATCAGCTGGTCGCGTCAGGGTCGTGGTCATGCAGGACCTTTGCAAAAGGGATCATTCTCATTCAACAGCAACACATGCACCTCGGCTGATATGCACCAAGTAATAAAAGATCCTTCGTTTCAGAGTTGCTTGAGCATTGTATTTTTTTTCGAATTGATGAAAAGAAATGAGTGAATTTGCTCATGCCTTGTAGTGGGCTTTTGCGTCATAGAGAGTTTCGCTACTGATCTCCAAGCGGCCCTCCTGCCGTGCATAGGTTTCGGTGTTTCTGCGCACCTTGCCACGCACAAAGAAGGGAATTTTTTTCAGTTCTGCTTCGCCGTCGGCAGTCCATACCGGGCCTTGTTCTTCAGCGCTGATGACCACGGTGGATTGGCTGTGCCCTTCGGTGGTTTGCTCTGTACCGCCGCGATGACCCAGGTGGCTTTGATGTCCGTCCACAAACTCAAAGTCATGGCGGAACATGCCGATCAGATGTTCCTCAAGCCCCATCATCAGCGGATGCACCCAGGCGTCGAAAATCACATTGGCGCCCTCCCATCCCATCTGCGGGCTATTGCGCGCTGGGACGTCCTGAACATGCATCGGTGTGCTGATTACGGCGCAAGGGATTCCTAGACGCTTGGCGCTGTGCCGTTCCATCTGGGTTCCAAGCACCAGCTCGGGCACGGCATCGGCCATGGCTGCCTCCACTTCCAGATAGTCATCGCTGATCAGTGCGTCGAGGCCGAGTTCCTTGGCGGCTGCACGAACCGGTCGCGCCATTTCACGGCTGTAGGTGCCAAGACCAACCACTTTGAATCCGAGCTCTTCGCTGCAGATGCGCGCTGCCGCTAGGGCATGGCAGCCGTCGCCAAAGATGAACACCCGCTTACCTGTGAGATAAGTGGAGTCCACGGATTCCGAATACCAGGGCAGCCTTGAACAGCGATATCCCTCCTCCTTCGTGGGTGGATCCATGCCCAGCAGTGTGTGCAGCTCCACCAGGAAGTCGTGGGTGGCACCGACGCCGATTGGCACCGTGCGAGTGAACGGTATTCCGAAGCTTCGCTCAAGCCAGCTGCAGCTGGATTCGGCGATCTCCGGATACAGGCAAACATTCAGATCTGCCTGCGGGATTCGCTGGATATCACTGACATCCGCTCCAAGCGGAGCGACCACTCCAACATCGATGCCGTGCAGGGTGAGCAGTCTCTGTATTTCGAGCACGTCATCACGGCATCGAAATCCCAGCAGGGATGGACCGATCAGATTCACCCGAGGCCGACGGCCGATGGCCATCCAGGCCCTGGGGTCATGGTTCGTTTGATCAGGAACCTGCGGTTTCAGCAGATTGCGCACCAGCTGATAGAGCGTTTCTGCCGCTCCCCAGTTCTCCTTTTTGCTGTATGCGGGGAGTTCCAGGCTT